>DATJTU010000165.1:0-7781 GCA_035503015.1 Acidimicrobiales bacterium
GCTCGTGGTTCAGCTGGTTGGTGATCAACGACCAGCCGTTGTCGAGCCCGCCCACCACGTTGGCGACGGGAACTCGGACCTCCTCCCAGTAGGTCGTGTTGATGTTGTGGTCTCCGATCAGCTGCATCGGGACGACCCTCACGCCTGGAGTGTCCATCGGCACGATGACGATGGAGATCCCCTTGTGCTTCTTCGCTTCTGGGTTCGTGCGGACGGCGAGCCAGCAGTAGTCGGCGTCCCCGGCGAGACTCGTGAAGACCTTCTGGCCGTTGATGACGAGCTCGTCGCCGTCGACGACGGCTCGTGTCTCGAGGGAAGCAAGGTCGGTGCCTGCATTGGGCTCCGTGTAGCCGATGCAGAAGTGGATCTCCCCGGCCAGGATCTTCGGGAGGAAGAACTCCTTCTGCTCGGGGGTGCCGAAATTCATGATCGTCGGGCCCACCGTGTTGATCGTCAGCATGGGGACCGGCGCGCCGCTGCGCATCGACTCGTCGAAGAAGATGAACTGCTCGATCGCCGATCGTCCCTGCCCGCCCCACTCCGTGGGCCAGCCGATGCCGAGCCAGCCATCGCTGCCCATCTGCTTGACGACCTTGCGCACGACGGGGCCGATGCCGTTCGCCGTCGACAGATCCTGCTCGAGCTCGGGCGTGAGCAGATTCTCGTAGTAGGCGCGCAGCTCGCTCTTCAGGGCCTGCTGCTCCTCGGTAAAGGCAATCTCCACGGTGTCCCTCCTGGGTGGCGGGACCGGGCTGGCCCACGTCAAACGCTGTCAACGCCACGTCGTCGCCGGCCTTCCCAGCAGGCTCGGCGCGTGAGAACACGTTACAGATCGCCCCGGTCAGCGGGCCAATGAGGAACGTGGAGGGGACCCGGCTTACCGGCGGGTAACCTGCAAACCGCCTCCTGGGCCAGGGACCCCCGGGCGCGCCAACCAACAAGGGAGCTGTCGCCATGCCTGAAGCCGTCATCGTCGCCACCGGTCGGACGCCGATCGGACGAGCCAACAAGGGCTCGCTCGTGGAATGCCGCCCCGACGACCTGAGCGCGCTGGTGATCCGCGCCGTGCTCGACAAGGTCCCCGCGCTCGACCCCGCCCTGGTCGAGGACGTGCTGCTCGGCTGCGGGCAGCCCGGCGGCGAGGCGGGCTACAACGTCGCCCGCGTGGCGGCGATCCTGGCCGGCCTCGATGATGTCCCCGGCGTCACGGTCAACCGCTACTGCTCGTCGTCGCTTCAGACGATCCGCATGGCGGCGCACGCCATCCGTGCCGGCGAGGGCGACGTCTTCGTCGCCGCCGGTGTCGAGACAGTCAGCCGCTACATGCACGGCGCGTCGGACACCGGGCCGCACAACACCGAGTTCGCGCGCGCCGAGGAGCGGACCAAGCTCCGCGCCCCCGCCGTGACCGAGCCGTGGACGCCCCCCGACGGGTTCCCCGACGTCTACATCGCCATGGGCCAGACGGCCGAGAACGTCGCCGAATACGAGAAGGTGTCGCGCCAGGAGCAGGACGAGTTCGCGCTCTTGTCGCAGACGCGCGCGGTGACGTCACAGGAGAACGGGTTCTTCGAGCGCGAGATCATCCCCGTCACGCTCTCGGACGGCACCGTCGTCACCAAGGACGACGGCCCGCGCCCGAACACGACGCTCGAGGGCCTGTCCAACCTGCAGCCGGTCTTCCGTGAGGGGGGGACGGTCACCGCAGGGAACGCGTGCCCACTCAACGACGGTGCCGCCGCGGTCATCGTGATGAGCGACATCAAGGCGAAGGAACTGGGCATCACGCCACTTGCCCGCATCGTCGCCAGCGGGGTGTCGGGGCTGAACCCCGAGATCATGGGCCTCGGGCCCATCGAGGCGTGCCGCCAGACGCTCGCCCGGGCGAACATGACGATCGACGACATCGACCTCGTCGAGATCAACGAGGCGTTCGCCGCCCAGGTGGTCCCCTCGGCCAAGCACCTCGGCATCAGCTGGGACAAGCTGAACGTGAACGGCGGGGCCATCGCACTCGGGCACCCCTTCGGCCAGACCGGTGCCCGCATCATGACGACCCTGCTGAACGGGCTCGAGGACGCGGACAAGACCTTCGGACTCGAGTCGATGTGCGTCGGCGGTGGTCAGGGCATGGCGATGATCGTGGAGCGCCTCAGCTAGAGCGCCGGCTCACGGCGCGGCACGCCCGCGCCAACGCTGCGCCCATCCCGCACCGAGTCCGCGGCGTGAGGTCAGCTGGCGACGGGGTGGCTCTCGTCGACGGCGGGCGCCGGCCCGGGGTCGACGCCCTCACGCCCGGCCAGGTGGAGCGACACGAGCTCGCCGAGCAGCGCGAAGTCGAAGAAGCGGCCGAGGTCGTCCTCCCCCTCGGCGCGCACGTCGAAGAGGTTCGCCATGATCTCCTCGGTGTCGGCGCGCACGCGCGCAAAGAGCGGAGCCGCCTCGGCCGGTTCGCCGTCGTGGCGCAGGAACACGAGCGACATCGTCTGGCGCGTCACGTCGCCCCCCTGTCCCCACCCCGCCAGCTCGTCGTAGGTGAGCGAGGGCACGGACGCGGCGAAAGCCGGCGCCTTGGCGTTCAGGTTCACGCCCGCCTTCCACCACTGCGCCGCGACGGCGGCCACGCCCACGGCGCCGTAGACGAGCGGGATGGTGCGCCCGAGGTGCCGGGCGAGCAGCTCCGGGGCGCTCCCCGGTGTCATCCATGCGTCGCGCCGGCGGGCCAGCGCGGTGGCCGCGCCTGCGACCGACGCCGCCGGATCGGGGACGAGGCCACACTCGGCCAGGACAGCCAGCACCGAGACCGTCGCGGCGGCGAGGCCGCCACGAGGGGTGCGCACCGGGTCGAAGGGACACCACAGCGTGTCCGCGCGCTGGCTGTCGCGCACCGTCCGGCCGAGCGACGACGCCGCGACCGCGGGTCCGACACCGACCAGTGCCGCACCGCGCCCGGCAGCGACGCCGGCGGCGGCGACAACCTCGTCGGCCTCGCCGGCCGCCGACAGGGCGAGCACGAGCGTGTGCTCGTCGACGTACGCCGGCACCTCGGCGGCGCGCACGACCGCGAACGGCACGGGCAAGGACGCGGTGACGAGCGCGGCGGCTGCGTCAGCGGCGAGGGCCCCGGTTCCCTGCCCGAAGGCGACGACGCCGCGCGGTGGCGCCAGCGCCGCGTACCCCGCCGCGTGCGCACAGCGCCGGGCCGCCTCGTGCGCCCGTGCGAGCTGCTCGGGCATGTCGGCCGCCTCGTCCCACGCGCCGAGCGTGTCGAGGTAGCCCCAGTCGTTCACCCCTCGGCCGGTCCGGTCACCCGCACGTTGTCCTTCTCCGCCTTGGCAATGAGCCGGTCGTGCTCGGCGTCGCTCACGTCGGCTGCCTCGTCGACCAGCAGCACCGGGACGTCGTCCACCACGGCGTAGCTCTTCCGCAGGCGCGGGTTGTACAAGACGTCCTCGTCGTCGAACCACAGCAGCGGGCCCTTGTCGACCGGGCAAGCCAGGACGTCGAGCAGCAAAGGGTCAAGGCTCATGCGGGAGCTCCTTGGTTCGGGCCGGCACCGGCGCCGGCGTACTCGGAGATCAGGTGCTGGACCTCGGCCACGTGCGCTGCGCACGCCTCGGGCGTCCTCGCTTCGACATTGAGGCGCAGCAGGGGCTCGGTGTTGGAGGGCCGCACGTTGTACCACCAGTCGGCGCGCTCGACGGTCAGGCCGTCCAAGAGGTCGACCGACGCACCCGACGCGCGCTCGGCGTCCGTGATCGCCGCCACGGTCGCCTTCGGGTCCGCCACCTCGGTATTGATCTCGCCCGAGTCGGCGTACCGCTTGTAGGGCTGCAGGAGCTCGGAGAGCGACGTGCCGCTCTGGCTGATCAACTCCAAGACGACCATCGCTGTGATGATGCCCGAGTCGGCCCGGAAATTGTCGCGGTAGTAGTAGTGGCCCGAGTGCTCCCCGCCGAAGATGGCGCCGGTGTCGGCCATCACCTGCTTGATGATCGAGTGGCCGACCTGGGTGCGCACGGGTGTGCCGCCGTGCTCGCGGACCACCTCGGGGACGACGTGCGAGCAGATGAGATTGTGCAGGATCGTCTCGCCCGGGTGCTTGGTCAGCATCGATGCGGCGACGAGCGCCGTCGTCAGCGAGCCCGAGACCGGCTCTGCCTTCTCGTCGACCAGGAAGACGCGGTCGGCGTCACCGTCGAACGCGAGGCCGACGTCGGCGCCGAGCTCGAGGACCGCCTTCTTGAGCGCGACGAGGTTCTCC
This sequence comes from Acidimicrobiales bacterium, assembly GCA_035503015.1. GTDB lineage: Bacteria > Actinomycetota > Acidimicrobiia > Acidimicrobiales > RAAP-2 > Bog-473. The sequence goes on from DATJTU010000165.1 coordinate 4,265, forward strand.
GGCTGGATCGGATCGGCGGGATGGTTCGGGAACGTCCCGTCGAGCTCGGGGAAGAGGATCTCGATCGTGAACGGCAGCCGGTCGAAGATGATGGGCACGACGAGGCCACCCATGCCGTTCGCCGTGTCGGCCACGACCCGGAGCGGCCGGAGCGACGACACGTCGATGAAGGACAGCACGTGGTCCGCCCACTCGCCGAACAGGTCGACCTCGCGCCGGGACCCGGTGAGCGGCGGCACCGGCTCGTCGAGCAGCTTCTCGGCCGTGGCCTCGATGTCCGCGAGACCCGTGTCGCGCCCGATCGGCCGCGCACCGGACAGGCACATCTTCAGCCCGTTGTACTGGGCCGGGTTGTGCGACGCCGTGAACATCGCGCCCGGCGCGTCGAGGTGACCCGAGGCGAAGTACAAGAAGTCGGTCGAGGCCAGGCCGAGATCCGCCACGTCGACGCCCTCGGACCGCACCCCGTCGGAGAACGCCCCGGACAGCTCGACGCCCGACTCGCGCATGTCACGGGCGACCAGGATCTCGCGCGCGCCGGCGAAGCGCGCCATGGCACGGCCGATGGCCCGGCACATGTCCGCATCGAGCTGGTCGGGCACCGTCCCGCGCACGTCGTAGGCCTTGAAGACCTGCTCCAGCCTGCTCATCGGCCACCACCATAGGGGCGCTCACGGCGCGCGCCGAAACGGCGCGCACCCCCGAGCCTGCCGCAGCGGACCGGCCGGTGCGAGAACGCCCGTTCGCTGATGCGGTGGCGTGTCGGACGGCACTGCGAGGGCGACTGCGAGGGCGACCACGTGGGCGAGATGAGAACGGGGCGAGGGCGCGGCCGGAGCGTGGAGCCGGTCCGACCGCCGCGCCTCAGGACGCCGTCAGTGGATCACGCCGTTCTGCGTCGCGATGGCGATGATGGCCACCAGGTTGAAGCTGGCGTGCGCCACCATGTTCATGCCGAGACGCCCTGTCCGGTACGAGACGGTGGCCAGGATCACCCCGAAGATGGCGAGCCCCGCCAACTGGACCCACTCGCCGTGGGCGAGGCCGAAGAGGAGCCCGTCGACGATGACGGCCGCGACGACTCCGGCGGTCCGGGCGCCGCCGGCTGCCCGAAGCGGCGTCATCACACGGACGAGACCCTTCAGCAACAGCCCGCGGAAGAACAGCTCCTCCATCGCCGGGGCCAGGAGGACGGTGGCGATGGCGATCACGACGAAGCCCGGCCCGTGCGCGGCGCCGGTGAGACGTTGCGACGGCCCGTTGAAGTTGTGGATGTCGTGCTGGAAGGGCGCGTAGATGATCCCGATCAGGATCTGGCCCCCGATCCCGATCAGGATCCCGAGGAGGTCCCACCAGCGGAAGCGCAGGCCGAGGTCGCGCACGAAGTTGCGCGTCCCCTGGGTCCGGCTGGCCAGCAACGGCGCGCCGAAGAAGCCGACCCACAAGCCGAGGAGCGTGGAGATCACGTACCACTCGGGCGGGACCGACGCGTTGGCGATCGCCGTCATCTCGGCCGAGGTCTTGCCGGCGGCGGCGCCCGCGATGAACGCGAAGATCAGCGCGAAGAACTGGCCGACGAGGAAGCCGGCGACGGCGTAGATGATCCACATCCAGCCGGCGCGCTTGGTCTGCGGCGGGACCCAGGGCGTGTCGAGGAAGGGGGCGTCCTCGAGCGCGACCGTCGGCGGGGGCGGTGCACCCGTCACCGAGCCGCCGCCCGGCTCGAAGGAGGCGGCGTGATCGTTCGGGGCACCGGGGTAGCGCGGGGAAGGAGGCGGTGGCGGCGGGGGCTGGCGTGCCCAGTCGCTCGGGACGTAGCCGGCCGGTGCGGGCCCGGGTGGCCGTGCCGGCGGCCCGAGGGGGCCCGAAGCCGCCCCGCCGGGCTCGGTGTCGGTCATCGGCCAAACGTTACCGGCGCCCTCCGGGCCCCGGACCTGCAGGAAGGGGCGTTGTCGGGGCCGTGGGCGAAGTTACGGGGCGGTCACCACCACGCAGGGGTGGCGCCTAGCATGTGAGAGGTGAGCCCGCAGCGTGTCGACAAGCCTCCGAGCAGACCGAACGCGCCCCAGGGCTCCGACGGCAACCCCCAGCAACAAGGGGCGCCGTCCGGTCAGAGCTGGCGCTGGCTCTGGGGCGTCCTGGCCATCGGGATCGTGGCCATCCTGCTCGCCGTCGGCACGATCAAGACCTCGAACGCCAAGACCCTCACCTACACGAAATTCCTCCAGGAGGTCACCTCCAAGCAGGTCTCGACGGCCAAGATCTCCAACTCCACCGGCGAGATCACCGGCAACCTGAAGAACGGGACCACCTACCAGGTCCAGGGACCGAACCCGTCCCTGCCCAACGACGTGACCGAGATGCGCAACAACGGGGTCGAAGTCAGCTTCCCCACCTCGTCGTCGAACATCTTCGAGGACCTGCTCCCCTACCTCTTCATCGTGGGCATCGGTGCCGCCTTCATCTACTTCATCGGCCGCCAGACCCGGGGGCAGATGTCGGGGATCATGTCCATCGGCCGCTCCAAGGCCAAGACCTTCAGCAGCGACCGCCCGACGACCACGTTCGACGACGTGGCCGGCTACACAGGCGTGAAGCAGGAGATCAGCGAGGTGGTCGACTTCTTGAAGACCCCCGCCCGCTTCAAGGAGATCGGTGCCAAGATCCCCAAGGGCGTCCTCCTCGTCGGCCCCCCCGGCACCGGCAAGACCCTCATCGCCCGCGCCGTGGCCGGCGAGGCCGGGGTGCCCTTCATGTCGGTCAGCGGCTCTGACTTCATGGAGATGTTCGTGGGCGTCGGCGCCAGCCGCGTGCGGGACCTCTTCCAGACGGCGCGCAAGCAGGCTCCGGCCATCGTCTTCGTCGACGAGATCGACTCCATCGGCCGGAAGCGCGGCGCCGGCCTCGGCGGCGGCCACGACGAGCGCGAGCAGACGCTGAACCAGATGCTCTCGGAGATGGACGGCTTCGACACCGCCGAAGGCGTCGTGATGATCGCGGCGACCAACCGCCCGGACATCTTGGACCCGGCGCTGCTGCGGCCCGGCCGCTTCGACCGCCAGATCGTCGTGCCGCTCCCCGACCTCGAAGAGCGGCTCCCCATCCTCCAGGTCCACTGCAAGGGCAAGCGGATGGCCAACGACGTCGACCTCACCGTGGTCGCCCGCGGCACGCCCGGCATGAGCGGGGCCGACCTGGCCAACCTGGTGAACGAGGCCGCGCTGCACGCCGTCCGCCGGGGCAGCGCCGAGATCGCCATGGCTGACTTCGAGACCGCCCGCGACCGCGTCCTGCTCGGCCAGCGCCGCGAGTCGATGGTGCTCTCCGAAGCCGAGAAGGAGCGGATCGCCTACCACGAGGGCGGGCACGCCGTGCTGGCCTACGTGCTCGAGCAGGCCGACCCGGTGCACAAGGTCACCATCCTGCCGACCGGGATGGCGCTCGGTGTCACCCACCAGCTCCCGATGGAGGAGCGTCACATCCACCCGCGCCAGTACATCGAGGACTCGCTGTGCGT
>DATJTU010000166.1:0-8919 GCA_035503015.1 Acidimicrobiales bacterium
CTGGTTGAAGTCGAAGTCCTGGTCCATGTTGCCGAGGATCGAGACGTTCTCGCGGACGTCGGGCCGCGGGTCGGGCCGCCCGTCGGTCTTCGGGTTGAGGCGCGAGCCGCCGAGGAAGTCGTCCTCGATGAACTTGAGGTAGGCGTCCGAGCTCAGCGTCTGGTGGTCGATGTAGCCGGTCTTGGCGTACGGCGAGATCACCAGGCCCGGCACCCGGAGCCCGTAGCCGTTCTGGTCGACGGGAGGCGGGACGACGTTGTCGTAGAAGCCGCCCCAGTCGTCCCACTGCAAGAAGATCGCGGTCGAGTCCCAGTCGGGGCTCTTCATGGCCGCGTTGATGACGGATGTCACGTAGGCCTGGCCCTGGTGCACGCTGCCGGGCGGGTGCTCGCTGTCGGCTTGCGAGGGCGTGACCCACATCACCGCGGGCAGCGTGCCCTTCTTTGCCGCGTCGAAGTAGTCGGCCAGCGGCTGGATGTTGCGCAGCTGGTGGTCCTTCTGCACGTCCTCGAAGACCGGGAGCGGATTCCAGATTCCCGGGGTGAGGTAGTTCTGCGCCACCGGCGGGCAGGCGACCGCCGAGTCGTCGTCACAGTCGGGCTGGTCGCCCATCTGGACGTAATAGGCCCAGGGGACGTGGTGGTTGTAGAGGAGCCACGTGATGTCGGTCCACGCGTTGGTGATGTCGGCGGTGCCGGTGTCGATCGCCTGGTCGACGTATTTCTGCATCTGCGCCGGGGTGTAGGGCCCACGGATCTCGTTGACGCAGCTCGAAGGGGCGGGGCTCGAGCACTTGGCCGACCAGCCCGAGACGAGATAGAGGTGGTCGGGCAGCGACCACGAGGCGACCGGCTCGAACATGTGGTCGTCGAGGGCGAAGTCCTTGGCGTAGGTCCAGTAGTTCGGGATCTCGCCGGCGGTGTGGTACCCCATCACGTCGGGCGTCGCCGAGTTCGAGCACGCCGGGTTGTCGACGGTGTTGACGTTGGCGCCGCAGCCCTTCTTGCCGTTCGTCGCCTCGGTGATGAAGCCGTCCATCTTCCCGCCGTCGACGTCGCGCTTCGCGTTGGCCTCGCCGTGCGGGCCGCCCCCGTTGACGTCCGCGGTGTCGTGGTAGGGCATCTGGCAGCCGCCCGAGGGCATCGTCACGCAGACGGTCGGCACGCCGTTCTTCATCGGGATGCCGTCGGCGCCCGGGTACGTGCCGAAGTAGTTGTCGAAGGACCGGTTCTCCTGCTCGATGATGATGATGTGCTTGATCTTGTGGATGCCCGTGGGCACCACGTAGTGGCCGGTCGCGCCGCCGGGCACGCGTTCGGGCGGTGCGGAGGACTGCGGCGCCGAGCTGCCGCCGCACGCGCCGAGCGCGAACGCCACCACGACCACGCTGGCGGCCACCGGCACCCACCGGGTCACGCGCCAGCTGGTCCGCGAGTGCCTCCTGGTCTGACCCTGACTCCGAGTTCGCCACTGCATCCCAGCAGTATTCGGCACGACCGCCGAAGACGTCAACCAGGTTGACAAACCCTCACAAAACCCTAATGACCTGGGCCCTCCCGGCTAAGCGGTCCACAACTGGGGCAGCCAACCGCCTCCCGGGTCGGCCGCGCGCCCGGTTGGCCCCCGACCTCGCGTCGGTACGCTTTTTGTTGGCTCCGAGCCCCCCGTCCGAGTCGCTGCGATCTGGCCCGGCCCGTGGCGCGACGAGCCGCAGACGAGGGAGGGCCGATATGACCATCACGAGCCGGGGTGCGGTCGCCCCGACCAGTGAGCCGCCGGCATCGGAGGCGGGAAGCCCCCACGACGAGTTCCCACCGCTCGACAGCGCCGAGCTCGATGCGGCGGTCACCCTCGTCGCCGATCACGCGCGCGGCTGGGCCAAGACCGATGCCGGCGCGCGCGCCGACCTGCTCCAGCAGGTCATCGACGACACCATGTCGGTCCAGGACGCGTGGCTGGCGGCGGCGGACGAGGCGAAGGGGCTCGCCCCCGGCTCGACGGAAGCGGGGGAGGAGCTGTCCAACGGCCTCGGGACCTTCGTCCGCATGGCGCGCCTCTTGCGCGACTCGTTGCGCGACATCGCGAAGGACGGCCGGCCCACCGTGCCCGGCCCGGTGCGCCAGGCGGCGGACGGCCGGTTGCGCGTGCAGGTCTTCCCCGACGGGTCCTTCGACCGCATCACGTTCCCCCAGACGACAGCCGAGGTCTGGATGCAGCCCGGCGTCACCCGCGCCACCCTCGCCGAGAACCAGGCCGCCGCCTACGCCGACCCGGAGGCGCACGCCGGCACCGCGCTGGTCCTCGCCGCGGGCAACGTGGCCTCGTTGGGCCCGCGCGACGCGCTCTCCAAGCTCTTCGTCGAGGGCAAGACGGTGGTCATGAAGGCCAATCCCGTCAACGACTACCTCGTGCCGCACTGGACCAAGGCGTTGGGCGCGCTGATCGAGGCCGGCGTGCTGCGCATCGTGCAGGGCGGCGCGGCCGTCGGGCAGTACCTCACGGGCCACCGTTGCATCGACGAGGTGCACATCACCGGGTCGGACAAGACCTACGACGCGGTCGTGTTCGGGACCGGCGACGAGGGGGCGCGCCGCAAGGCGGCCGACGAGCCGTTGCTCGACAAGCCGGTCACCGCCGAGCTCGGCAACGTGTCGCCGGTCATCGTCGTCCCCGGCCGGTGGTCGATCGCCGAGCTGCGGTACCAGGCCGAGCACGTGGCCACCATGGTGGTCAACAACGCGGGCTTCAATTGCATCTCGGCCCGCGTCATCGTCACGCACGCGGGATGGCCCCAGCGCGACGCATTCCTCGGCGCGCTCACCCAAACCCTGGCCGAGGTGACCGCCCGGCGCGCCTACTACCCGGGCGCGGCCAGCCGCCGGGACGCCTTCGTCGCCGCGCATCCGGAGGCAGAAGAGCTCGGGCGCGGGCCTGCCGACGCGCTCCCCTGGACCGTCATCCCCGGCGTGCCGCCCGGGCGGACCGACGACATCTGCTTCAACGTGGAGTCGTTCTTCGGGGAGGTGGCCGAGACCGCCCTGCCGGCCTCGGATGCGGCGGCCTTCCTCGATGCCGCCACGGCCTTCTGTAACGACGTCCTGTGGGGCACGCTCGGCGCGACGATCCTCGTCAGCCCCGCGTCGACGAAGGACCGCGAGGTGGCCGGCGCCCTCGAGCGCGCCGTCGCCGACCTGCGCTACGGCTCCATCGGCGTCAACGTGTGGCACGGCATCTCGTTCGCGCTCGGCTCGACGACCTGGGGCGCGTACCCCGGTCACCCGCGCACCGACATCCAGTCGGGCACCGGCGTGGTGGGCAACGCGCTGATGTTCGACCGGCCGCAGAAGTCGGTGGTGCGCGGGCCGTTCCGCGCGCGCCCCAAGCCGCCGTGGTTCGCCACGGCGAAGGACTCCTACGAGGTCATGCGCCGCTTCGTCGCCTTCGAGGCCGACCCGTCGGCAGCCAAGATCCCCGGGCTGTTCCTCTCCGCGTTGCGCCACTGAAGACCACTTCGGGTCGTCGACGCCCTCGCGTGGCGGCGTGGTGGGGCGGGCGTCGGGGGTGTTCGGTAGCGTGCTGAAGGCCACGGACGTTTCCGGAACTACCTGAAGATGCGAGGTCCATTTCCCCATGCCTGATGAAGCGGAGCTGCAATCAGCGATTCGTCAGCGGTCCGAGCAGGTCGCGAGGACGCTTCGACAGCGAATGGGCCCCCCGCTGTCAGAGCTCTCTGGCGCAAAAGAGCTCGACCTGCTCACGAACGACATGAAGACGATCCAGACGGGTGACACGGCTGAGGCCCTCATGTCGATTCGTACCGTCCGGGCATGGATCCACCTGCGGGAGCACGAGTTGGTCTCTGCGGCACGAGCTGCGAAGGTGCCGTGGAAGACGATCGCCGAGGAGATCGGGCTGCCGCTCGGCGACATCTATCGAACGCACAACAGCCGGCTCATCGACCCCGCTGACATGATCGACACCTGACCCGGCGGTCACGACCTCGGTTGCGCAGGCCCACCGTGGCGGTGTCAGCTCGTCGCTGAGCCGGTCCCGCTCGAACGGGCCGAGGGTTTCGGCTGGAGCAGCGTGATGCGGGCCAGGGTGTCGCCGCCGACCGCGACACAGGCCACGGTGGACGGGCAGGCCAGCGCCGTCAAGGTGATGGGGACGTAGGCCACGCGCGAGCCCTTGAACGTGCCGCCGCCGTCGATGCTCTGCGCCACCGCGCCGAGCGCGATCGCGGGGAAGCCGATCCACTTCGTGCCGACCATCGCGCACTGCTCGGGTGAAGGGCAGGCCATGGCGTACACGTCGTCCACTGCGCTCGGACCGTGCGCGGGAGCCCACGTGTGGCCGCCGTCCGTGCTCGCCAGCACTTGGCTCTTGGCGGGCACGACGTCGCTGACCGTGGTGGCGGTGCTGCCGGCAACGAGACATTCCGACGGGGCGGTGCAGGCGACGCTTTGGAGGACGCCGATGCCGGATGGCACCGTGGCGAGCGCCCAGGTCTGCCCGTTGTCCGTGCTCAGCGCGACGGCGCCCTCGCCCTGGCCGTTGCCGGTCGGCATGTAGCCGGGCACGAGACAGGTGCCGCCGGCGACACAGAGCAGTTGGCCACTGGCGACGAATCCCGGCGGGAGGTCGCCTTCTTGCTGCCACGTCTGACCGAAGTCCGCGCTGTGCGCCGACCACATGACCGTGCCCTGGCTGACGAGCGCCGTGCAGTCCGCCGTGCTCGTGCAGGTGACGGTCGCCACCGTGAGCGCGCTGGACGGCGCCACCGCGGGCGCCCACGACGCGCCCCCGTCCTGGGTCGTCACGACGACGCCACTGCCGGGCAGCGAGGCGCCGTTGGTGCCGACCGCGATGCACGCCAACTTGGTGGGACAGGAGATCCCGCTCAGCTGCGGGGTCGAGCCGCCCGTCACCTGCTGGGGCTCCCAGGTCTTGCCGGCGTCCTTGGTCGCGACGATGACCGTCGTTCCTCCCGCCGGCGCAGGGTTCGGGCCCGTCACGCCCACGGCCCAGCAGTGGGTCGGGTCGGCGCACGAGACGGCGCCGAGGGGGCCCGTGCCGCTGGGCGCCGGCTGGCCGACCGCCAGCGCGGTCCCCTTGGGCTCCCCGAGGACGCGCGGCGAAGACGTCGAGCTCGGGTGCCCCGTCAGCGAACAGCCCGACGCGGTGAGCAGGACTGCCGCGAGGAGGAGGAACAGGCCGCCGCCGCGTCCCCGGGCACCCCTGTGTCCAGGCACGGAGGGTGGAAGCACGGCACGACGAGGATAGCTGCGGGGGGCGTAATTTCGGGGGCACCGTTGGCTACCCTCGCAGCGGTGGATTGGGTCGACGGGATCATCATCCTCTTGATGCTGCTGGCGGCCGTCCACGGACTGCGCCTCGGCGCCATCGTCCAGATCTTCACGTTCGGCGGCTTCTTCCTCGGGTTCCTGCTCGGGACGCTCGTGTGGCTGCCGCTCCTGCGCACGGGGCAGCAGGACGACGCCACCCGGTCGGTGATCGTCGTGACGCTGGTGCTCGTCTCCGCGTGCCTGTTCGGCTACGGCGGCCGCGTGCTCGGCACATGGAGCAACGTCACCGTGCGCCGGCACCATTTGGGCCAGGTCGACGCCGTCTTGGGCGTCGGTGTCGCCGTGATCGCGGTCCTGTTGTCGGTCTGGCTGGTGGCGGCGGTGATCACGTCACCGAATAGCCGTTTCACCTCGCTCGACGCGGCGGTGGCCCGTTCGGACATCTTGCACTCGATCGACAACATCCTCCCGCAGGCACCGTCGATCTTCAACGACCTGCAGACGTTCTTGAACAACCAAGGGTTCCCGCAGGTGTTCTCCACGCTGACGCCACCGTCGACGCCACCGGTCTCGACACCCAGCAACGCCGAGACGCGCGCGCTCGCCGACCCCGCCATCTTCTCCACGGTCAAGGTGCTCGGCACCGCGTGCAACAACGAGCAGGAGGGATCGGGCTTCGTCGTCGGGCCGGGGCTCGTCGCCACCAACGCCCACGTCGTCGCCGGCGAGGGCAACGGCAGCACGCAGGTGCTCGTCGGGAACAACGCGTACAACGCGACGACGGTGTTCTTCGACCCGTCGTTCGACCTCGCCATCCTGCGCACCAACGCGCCGATGGGCCCCGCGCTGAGCATCAGTCCCAACGTTGTCTCCCGCGGGACCCAGGCGGCGATCCTCGGCTATCCCGAGGACGGCCCGCTGACCATCGACTCCGCCGGCGTGACCGAGGAGATCACGGCGGTCGGGAAGGACATCTACAACAACGGGTCGGTGACCCGCGGCGTCTACGCGCTCGACGCCACCGTCTTGCCCGGGAACTCCGGCGGCCCCCTGCTCGGCCCGGGTGGCCAGGTCATCGGCGTGGTCTTCAGCCGGTCGACCGTCTACGCCAACGTGGGCTACGCCCTCACCTCTCCCGGGGTGCTCTCGAGAGTCCAGCAAGCCGAGGGGCACCGTGCCGCCGTGAGCACGGGGCCATGTATCTCGGGCTGACGCGGCAAGAATGAGGCCATGAGCCAGCACATCGAGGACTACGCCGTGATCGGCGACCTGCACACGGCCGCCCTGGTCGGGCGGGACGGGTCCATCGACTGGATGTGCCTGCCGCACTTCGACTCCCCCTCCTGCTTCACGCGCCTGCTCGGCACCGAGGACAACGGCTTCTGGCGCCTCGCCCCAGCCGGCGGCAAGAAGTCGATCTTGGCCACGCGGCGCTGGTACCGGCCGAACGCCCTGGTGCTCGAGACCGAGTTCGACACGCCGACGGGGACCGTGCGCATCACCGACTGCATGCCGGTGCGCGACAACCATCCGCACCTGGTGCGCACGGTCGAAGGTGTGAGCGGCAGCGTGGACATGCGCATGGACCTCACCGTCCGCTTCGACTACGGCCGTGTCGTCCCCTGGGTCACGTCGCACGACGGGCTCACGCGCTTCACGGCCGGCCCCGACTCCGTCGCGCTCTGGCACCGCGTGGAGGCGGTGGGCAAGGACCTGCGCACGGTCGCCGACTTCACCGTCACCGAGCGCGAGCGGTACCCGTTCACGCTCGTGTGGTACCCCTCCCACGAGGACCCGCCGCCGCCGCTCGACAGTTACTACGCCGTGCACCTCACCGAGGCGTTCTGGACCGAGTGGGCGCAGACCTGTTGCTACGTGGGCCCGTACCAGGACGCGGTGGTGCGCTCGCTCATCACGCTGAAAGCGCTGACCTACGAGCCGACGGGCGGCATCGTGGCGGCGGCGACCACGTCGTTGCCCGAGGCGCTCGGCGGGAACCGCAACTGGGACTACCGCTTCTGCTGGCTGCGTGACGCCACGCTGACCCTGGAGTCGCTCATGCGAGGCGGCTACTACGCCGAGGCGCTGGGCTGGCGCGACTGGCTGCTGCGGGCGGTCGCCGGCGACGTCTCCGAGCTCCAGATCATGTACGGGGCCGCGGGGGAACGCCGGCTCGAGGAGTGGGAGGCGTCCTGGTTGCCCGGCTACGAGCGGTCCACGCCGGTGCGCATCGGGAACGCCGCCTCCGAGCAGTACCAGCTCGACGTGTACGGCGAGGTCATGTCGGCGCTCTACTCGTCGGCTCACGCGGAGGGCACGCAGAGCGAGGCGGCGTGGGCGCTGCAGACCCAGTTGGTCAACTTCATCGAGAAGGGGTGGCTCGAGCCCGACGACGGCATCTGGGAGGTGCGCGGGCCGAGGCGCCACTTCACGCACTCCAAGGTCATGGCGTGGGTGGCGGTCGACCGCGCCGTGCGGACGCTCGAGAAGTGGCCGCAGCTGAAGGGGCCGCTCAAAAAGTGGCGCACCCTGCGCGACGACATCTTCACGGAGGTCACCGAGAAGGGCTACAACGCCGACGTCGGTGCCTTCACCCAGTACTACGGGTCGGACCAGCTCGACGCCAGCGTGCTCATGATCCCGCTCGTCGGCTTCCTGCCCGCGACCGACGAGCGGGTCGTCAGCACGGTCGAGGCCATCCAGCGCGAGCTGATGGACCACGGATTCGTCCTGCGCTACAAGACGAGCGACGACGGTGCCGTCGACGGGCTCACCGGCCGGGAGGGCGCGTTCTTGGCCTGCTCCTTCTGGCTGGTCGACTGCCTCCACATGATCGGGCGGGACGAAGAGGCCGTCGAGATCTTCGAGCGGCTCCTGGCGTTGCGCAACGACGTGGGCCTGCTCTCCGAGGAGTACGACCCCTTGGCGGGGCGGCTGGTCGGCAACTTCCCGCAGGCCTTCTCGCACGTCTCGCTCATCAACTCCGCCTTCCGCCTGAGCGGCAGCGACCCGTTGGTCCCCGTCTACGAGCGCAAGGAGCTCGAGGTCGACCAGTCGCCGACCATCGCCCCGGTGATCCAGCGCATGCAGCGGGCGACCCGGGTGAGTGCCGCCCGGCGCCGGGCCGCCACCGCCAGCTGACCGACGGCGTAGCCTGCAACCTGCCTCACACGTGAGGCAACCGAAGCGTGCAGGACGCGGCTGTCGTGCGGCAGCCCGCCAGGCAGTGCAGTTCCACACGGCCCCCGATCCCCACGGAGTGAACCCATGAAGGCTGTCACCGTCGTCCCCTTGCAGGCCGGGTCGCAAGCGCTCACCGACGTCCCCGAGCCCCCAGAGTCCGACGGCCCCGTGCTCGTCGAGACGCTGGCCATCGGCGTCTGCGGCACCGACATCGAGATCGTCACCGGCCAATACGGCTGGCCCCCGCCGGGCGAGGAGCGGCTGATTCTCGGGCACGAGTCGCTCGGGCGCGTGCTCGAGGCGCCGGCGGGCGGGCCGCTGGCCAAGGGTGACCTGGTGGTCGGGATCGTGCGCCGCCCCGACCCCGTCCCCTGCCCGAACTGCGCGGTGCTCGAGTGGGACTTCTGCCGCAACGGCCTCTACACCGAGC
>DATJTU010000167.1:0-23868 GCA_035503015.1 Acidimicrobiales bacterium
ACGATCGAGCCCGCGACGTCAGGCTTGAGGAAGTTTTGTCCGAGACGGCGTCGCCGCTCGTCTCGCCGTGTCCGCCTGTCCGCGGACACGGATCATCACCGCTGCGCTCATGGTCCCTCCAGTCTGCCCCATGATCACGACGTCGGGTGCCGGCGCTCCCGCCGGTCCGCCCGCTCGATCTCGCGCTCGACATCTGACCACATGAGCGGCTCGTCGCGGCCGGCGACGTCGGGTGCCTGGGCCCTTGTCATGATCACGAACGCCACCGTCCAGAGCACGGCGATCGTGCTGAGCTTGGCCAAGAATCCGGCCAGTTGCTGGTCCAGCAGCGGCGAGAGGCCGACGACCGTTCCCCGGTGTGCATACGGGGGGTACAGGGAGTGCCGGGCGAAGATCCACACGATCGAGAGGAAGCTGGGCACGATCGACTGGACGATCAGGTAGCCCCCACGCCCGAGCGCCGACAGGCGCTGGGCCCCCGGCAGCTCGGTGAGCACCGGTGCCCACAGCACGAACCCCGAGGCCAGCACCAGCAGCTCGATCAAGACCCGCGCCACGTCGGAGCGTGCGGCCAGGCTCACGGCGCCCGTGGTCAGCGTCGCCACGGCGACCACGGTCACGATGAGCACGGCCGGTGCCGGCTGCACGGCGACGCGCAACACCGCGTCGACGGGGGCGGGGCGTGTCAGCCGCGCGATCAGCAACCGGGGCGTCCCGAGGACGAGCAGTGGCGGCACGACGAGCGTGAGCAGCAAGCGTTGGAGCACCAGTGCGAGCAGGAGCCAGTGCGCCGCGAGGTCGCCCAGCGGCCACGTCACCGCGGCCACGAGCACGAGCACGCCACCGACGAAGCACGCCTTCTGGCGCAGCGTGGCCGGATACGCCGGGGCGTCCGTCCCCGGCCGGGTTCGCGACGTACCCCAGAGGTACACGCCCACGACGACGGGGAACACGAGGAGCCAGACGAGGTGGAGGTGCCAGTCGAACGGCGTCCCGGCGGCGGCGATCATGGCGCGCCCGCCGCCGTAGGCTCTGGTCGATGGAGGCCCCCCCCAAGCTCGATCGGCTCGAGCGCGTCACCGACCTCGTGCTCGTCCTGCTCGACACGCAACAGCCGCTGACTCTCGACGCCATCGCCCGGCAGGTCCCGGGCTATCCGGCCGAGCACGCGGCCCGCCGCCAGGCCTTCGAGCGTGACAAGCGGCTCCTGCGTGACGAGGGCATCCCGGTCCTGACCGAGCGGCTGCCGGGGATCGAGCAGTACGGGTACCGGATCGATCGTGAGTCCTTCTACCTGCCCGAGCTCGACCTCGAGCCGGACGAGCAGGTCGCCCTGTCCCTCGCCGTCGCCGGCGTCCACCTCGGCGATCCTAGTGGCCGCGATGCGCTGCTGAAGTTGGGCGCGGCGGGTCTCGGTGACGTCCGGCCGGTGGCGTCGCTCGTCCCGTCGGCCGCGCTCGTCGAGCTCTTCGAGGCGGTGCGCACGCGCGCGACGGCGACCTTCGCCTACCGCGGGACGGGCGGGTCGGGGGGCGGCGTACGCGTCGTGGCGCCGGTGGGGCTGTGGTTCCGCTTCGGGCACTGGTATCTCGTGGCGTGGGACATCGAGCGGGCGGGCGTACGCACGTTCCGGGTCGATCGCATCGAGGGCGACGTCACGCGGGGCGACGCGGGCAGCGGCAGCGCCGAGATGCCCGAGGGCGTCGAGGTGGACGTGAAGGCGGCGCTGCCCGACGAGCCGTGGGAGGCCGACAGCGACGACGCCGTCACGATGCGCATCCGCGTCGACGCGCTCGAGGCCCGCCGGGTGGTCGACGAGGTCGGGGAGGACAAGGTCGTGGCGCGCGCGGACGACGGCTCGATGGAGCTCGAGCTGAGCGTGTCGTCGTTCACCGCGATCCGCTCGTGGGTGCTCGGCCTGCTCGATCACGCCACCATCCTCGAACCGGGGGCCTTCCGCCATGACCTCGTGGCGTGGTTGGAGGACGTGGCGAAGGAAGCGCACACACTTCCGGCGGATCCGGTCGTCCCCGCCGCGCCCGATGAGGGCAGCGCCGGCGCGGCGGCCGGGTCCAGATCCGCCCCTGGAGCAGAGACGAGCCGTCGGTTGCGACGCCTGCTGGCGGTGATCGGCTGGCTGGCGCAGGTGGGGGAGGCGTCCACGGCGGAGGTGGCGCGGCGCTTCGGCATGGACGAGGCGGAGTTGGTGTCCGAGTTGGAGCTGGCGGCGTGCTGCGGGACGCCGCCGTACACGCCGGACACGCTGATGGAGATCGAGGTGTCGGAGCACACGGTGCGGGCGTTCCTGCCCGCCGAGTACGCCCGGCCGCGGCGGCTGACGCCGGCGGAGGGATTCGCCGTCGCGGCGTCGGCTCGCGTGCTGCTGGCGGTGCCGGGCTCCGACGACGACGCGCTACGGCGGGCGCTGGCGAAGCTCGACGCCGCATTGGGCTCGCGTGAGGTGGTGGGCCTCGACGTGGACGCGCCGGCACAACTGGGCGCGGTGCGGGCGGCGGCGGACGAGGGCCGTGCGGTCTCGATCGACTACCTGTCGGGGTCGCGTGACGAGCTGACGACCCGTGTCGTGGAGCCGGTGCAGGTCACGACGATCGACGGTCACTGGTATCTCGATGCGTACTGTCACCGGGCGGGGGACATGCGGCGCTTCAGGGTGGACCGGATCAGTGCGGTGCGCGATGGCGACGGCGCGGTGTCGGGCGCCGATTCGGGCAGCGGTGGGCGGTGGGACCGGCCCCTCGAGGAGATGTTCGTACCGGGACCCGGTGCGGTGGAGGTGCAGCTGCGCCTGGGACCGGGCGCGGCATGGGTGCCCGAGTCGATCCCGGTCCGGGCGGTGGCGGCCGACGGGTCGGGGGTCGTGCTGGACGTGTCGGGAATGGCGTGGTTCGAGCGGCTGCTGCTCCAGCTCGGGCCCGAGGCGCGGGTGGTGGCGCCCGACTCGTTGACGGGTCTGGCCGCGGACGCAGCGCGGCGCGTGCTGGCCCGCTACTAGGTTCCGCCCATGGGCATGCAGGACTACAACGCGGCGGTCATCGAGGAGTTCCGGGCCAACCACGGCAAGGTGGCCGCCTTCGGGGACGCGCCCGTCGTCCTGGTCTCGATGACGGGCGCCAAGTCGGGTGCGCAGCGGGTCAAGCCGCTGGTGGCGTTGCTCGACGACGGGCGCATCTACGTGATCGCCTCCAAGGGCGGGTCCCCGAGGAACCCGGACTGGTACTACAACCTCGTTGCGCATCCAGACGTGGAGGTCGAGTTGGGCGACGAGCGCTTCGGGGCGGTGGCGGTGCCGGTCACCGGCCCCGAACGGGACCGTCTCTACGCGCTGCAGGCGTCCCGCCAGCCGGCCTTCGCCGAGTACGCACAGAAGGCGGGACGGGTGATCCCCGTGGTGGAGCTGCGCCCGGCCTGACGACCGTTCCCCGGGCGTGCTCGGGATCCACGGGGTCGCACGGGGCCGCATCGACTACTACCTCGCCGACCTGGGGCGGGAGCTGCCGGTGGCGGTGCCCGCGCGCTGGGTCGGCCTCGACGGTGCATTCGACCCCGAAGGACTGCGCCGGCTCATGGCGGGACGGCATCCCGTCACCGACCGGCCACTCGGCTCGCCCCGGATCCGTGTCGCCGGTTTCGACCTGACGTTCAGCGCGCCCAAGTCGGCGAGCGTGCTCTTCGCACTCGGCGGGCCCGACGTGGCGCGCTGTGTGGTCGACGCGCACTGCGCCGCGGTCGCCGGGGCTGTCTCCTATATGGAGCAGCACGGCGTCTCCGCGGTCCGGCGGGACGGCGCCGATCGGGTGGTGATCCCGACCGACGGCATGCTGGCGGCGCAGTTCACCCACGGCGTCAGCCGGAACGGCGATCCGCATCTGCACAGCCACGTCGTGATGGCGAACCTCGTGCACGGGGCCGACGGCCGGTGGTCGGCCTGCGACCGGCGCGGGCTCGACGCGCACCGCCAGGCCGCGTCAGCGGTGTACGAAACCCAATTGCGCCTCGGGCTCGGGGCATCGCTGGGTGTGCGCTGGACGGCACCGCCACCGGGGCGGACCCCCGAGATCGCCGGCGTCCCGCTCGAACTGCTCGGCGAGTTCTCGTCCCGCGGTGCCGACATTCGCCGCCAGGTCTACGAGACGGGGGCCCGGTCCGCCCGGGGTCGCCACGTCGCCTGGGCGGCCACGCGCCCCGCCAAGGGACCGGGCGTCGACTACGCCGACGCGGCGCGGGATTGGGGCCGCCGGGCTCGCCAGGCCGGCCACGTCGGACTCGGGCTAAAGGCCGACGGGCGGGGCCCGGGCCGGGGACGGGCCCTCGACGAGCACTGCGTCGCTGGCGCACTGTCCGTCACCCCGCACGGCGGAGCTCGCAGGCGCGACGTCGTGGCCGCGTTCGCCGGCGGGGCCCGAGAGGGTGTGGGCGCCGAGTCGCTCGATCGCCTGGTCGAGCGCTGGGTGCCGGGGGCGCCCGTCGGTGTCGCCGAGCCGCTCCACCAACGGCGCGAGGCGCTTCCCCGCCCGCACCATCTGCGCGCGCTCGGGCCGCGGCCGCTCGACCCGGCCGAACACGACGTGTGGTTGGGTGCGGCGCGGGCGATCGAGGACTATCGAGCACGCTGGGGCGTGCAGCGGTCCGTGGAGCCCTTGGGTGTCGGCCGTGACGAACTGGCTGCCTTGCCCCCAGCGCGCTTGGCGCATCATCTCACCGCGCTGCGACAGGTCGAGGTGGCGAGGGCGCGCTTGGGACGGCGCGAACCGGTCGCCGTCGAGCTCGGTCTCGGGCGCTAGTCAGCGACGACGGCCCGCTGGCTCGCGCACCTGCTGAGCGGGCACGAGGTCGCGCCAGAGCCCGTGCGAGTGCGCCGGCGTGAGCGTCACGTCGGCGACGTTCTTGTCGGGGCCGAGCACGAGCGCATGCCCGCGCTCGCCGCGGGCGATCGCGTCAACGGGCAGCCGCGCCTCGCGGGTGGATCCGACCGACGTGGACGGATGGACGCGGCCCCAGCGGCCCACCGACCGGCTGACTGTCGTCGCAGCGATCTCGTGGCGTCCCGCCAGGGCGCTGATGTCCCGCAGCGTGGTTGTGTCCGCGATGCCCTGGAGGACCACGGTCGTGCCGAAGAGCGAGAGAAACCCGTCCGCCGCCGTGCCCCAGCGGGCCCGGGCCTGCGAGAGGTCCTGCAGGCACGCCAGGACCAACAGGCCCTGCCCGGCCCCTTCGCTCACCATGGCCGGGAGGTCGGGGATCGGCGCGATGTTGGCGACCTCGTCGAGCGCCAGCAATGTCGGCGGGCCTCCTCCGTCACCGGTCCGGGCGCGCGCATAAGCGGCGTCGCGTACGTCACCGAGCATCGAGACGACGAGGGGAGCGAACTGGCGCTGCCGTCGTCCGGTGGCACAGATGTAGAGGGTGTTCGCGCCGTCACAGAACGACGCGAGGTCGATGGGCGGCGCCGTCGTCGACGCCATTGCGCCCGCGGTGCGGTACGCGGCAAGGACGCCTGATGCCGTCGACCAGATTCCTGACTGCTCACGGGAATCGGTTGCGGCGATGCCTGCGAGCAGGTCTGTCGCCGCCGATTCCGCCCCGGAGGCCGCAAGGACGTCGAGGGCGGGAGCGGCATCGTGCCGGTCGATCCACCGCAGGACCTCCTGCATGGGGCGCTCGTCGAGGGCGGCGGCGTGCAGAAGCGTCGAAAGGAGTGCCCCGGCCCGTTCGGTCCAGTGGTGCTCGGCTGCGCGGGCGCCGCTGAGCCGGCTCGAGCTCACCATGGCGTCCGCGGTCACCACCGCCGCGTCCCATTCACCGGCGCCGGTGAGCGGCGACCACCCGACGCGCTCCACGTTGCGCGGACAGTCGATCTCGCCGCTCGGGTCGTACAGCAATGTCCATCCGTCGCGACCACGCGACGGCGCGGTCGCGTGCATCACGTCAGGTTTGGTGGACGTGGAGACGACGGGACCGTCCGACAGCAAAATATTGGGGATGACCAGGGAAGATGTCTTCCCAGAGCGCGGCGGGCCCAACACCAGCGTCGAACGCTGTGCGCCAGCCCACATCCACCCACTCCTGCCATATCCAACATAGATGCTGTGTTGCGCAAAACGGTGGACCTCGCGCAACGCGCTCGTGGAATTCAGGCACGAATCGTGTGTTCGATCATGCGCATGCACTGCATGTTCCATGCGTGCGATGTTTGCGTTGGTGAACAGAAAATTCCAGGGGACATATCGCCCAAAGAGACGACAATCAAACGTCGTGCGCAGTGCGCGAGTGCAGTTTGCACGCCGTTTGTCGCGTCAACAGAGCGTGTAACGAGGGTCGTGCACGACTCGAAAATGACGTCGCGAACAAAGAATGCTTGACCTGAGCGTGTTGACAACAGAAGAATGTGTGTACCCGATGTGTGAGGGAGGGTCAAACATGTGCCGCGACACAACGGTGTGTAGCGCGCAAAGCGAAGCTTGTCGGCTTCGATTCTGCGCGTCTGCGACCGTGCGACACAGTGTCGGTCCGACGTCATGTGACGGGAAATTGGGTCGGAGGGACGTGATGCGGTGGTGTCGATGACGCCTTTGCAACAGCGCCATTCGTCTCAGATGACAGTGAATCCGGTGCGGCAGTGCGCACGACGAGGTTCGGAACTCGGCGTGGCGCAGGCTTCACCTCTATTCAGTGACCATGCTCCTAGGGAGGTGCACCTGTGGCAGTAGCCGCGAAAAGAAGGGCTCCGGCCAGAAAGGCCGCTAAAAAGCGGGCCCCGGCAAGAAAGGCAGTAAAGCGCGCACCGGCCAAGAAGGCCGTCAAGCGGGCACCGGCACGGAAGGCAACGAAGAAGCGGGCAACAGCTCGCAAGGCGACCAAGAAGCGGGCGCCAGCTCGCAAGGCAACGAAGAAGCGGGCGCCAGCCAAGAAGGCTGCCAAGCGTCGGGCTCCTGCCAAGAAGGCCGCCAAGAAGCGGGCACCAGCTCGCAAGGCTGCCAAGCGTCGGGCTCCGGCCAAGAAGAAGGCTGCGGCGAAGCGGGCACCGGCTCGCAAGCGTCGGGCAGCCAAGAAGGCGGCCCCTGCCAAGAAGGCGCGGCGTCCCGTCCGTCGGGCTCGCAAGCGCTAAGCCCTGGCGCAGCGATATTGCTGCGCTGCAGAGACACAAGGACCGGGGGCCTTCGGGCCCCCGGTTCCGCGTTACCGTGCCGTGGCGAGCTCCGTGACGTCGGCGGGCCAGTCGACGTCGTAGGCAAGGTCGGGGGACCGCACCACTCGCACCGGGAGACCGAGGCGCGTCGCCTCGGCGCGGTGCTTCCTGAACGAACCGGAGCCATAGGCGAACTCGAATTCACACCCAGCGGGTAGCCGCAGCACGTTGGTGCCGTCGTCCCGGCGGTCGGGCACGAGTGTGACTCCGTCGAAGTGCGGCAGCGTGCCCAAACCCTTGGCGTGGGGAAGGTCGCCGTGCGCGACGGTGACCCAGCGTGCGCCAGCCTGGGCCAGGCGCTCGACGCCGGCACGGACGGCACCGTTGAGGCCGTGTCCGGGCGCCCAGACGACGGCCGCACCCTCCGTTTCAGCCCACGCTGCCACCTCCTCGTCGTCGCAGACGACGGCTACGGGCAGGGGCGCGCAGGCGGAGACGACGTGGGTCGCCATGGCACGCACCAGTCGCTCGCGTTCAGGTCCCGGGAGTGCATCACCGAGACGCCGCTTCGCCTGACCAAAGGCCTTGACCGGAATGAGGACGACGTCGGGACCGAGGCTGCCCTGCGCTCCCGGCACGACGACCCTCGACACCGCGTCAGTGTAAAGGCGGAATGAGAGAGGTCGTCGAGCCAGCGAGGCCGCCGTAGTCTCTTGTGCCATGACCGAGAGGGTGGCAGTGATCGGTGCCGGGTCCTGGGGCACCGCCGTCGCCACCATCGTCGGCGCATCGCATCCCGCCACGTTGTGGGCCCGCTCGGCCGATCTCGCCCGCTCCATGCGCGACCGGCGCGAGAACGAGTCCTATCTCCCCGGCATCCCTCTCCCTGATGGATTGGCCGTGACGTCCTCGTTCGAGGAGGCCCTCGCGGGGTCCCACATCGTCTTCATGGCGGTGCCGTCCCACGGGTTCCGCGACGTCCTGCGCGGACTGAGTCCGTTCGCGGGTTCCGTCGACGCCGTCGTGAGCTTGGCCAAGGGAATCGAGATGGGCTCCAACCTTCGGATGTCGCAGGTGGTGGCGGACGTCCTTCCCGGGATGGCGGCCGGGGTGCTGACCGGCCCCAATCTCGCCCGTGAGGTCGCACAGGGCCATCCCGCTGCCTGCGTCGTCGCCCTCCCCGAGGAGCCGCTGGCCGAGCGCGTCCAGGCACTGGTCCACACCCGCACCTTTCGGACGTACACGGGCACCGACGTCGTCGGATGCGAGATCGCCGGCGCGACCAAGAACGTGATGGCCATTGCCGCCGGCATCGGCGACGGACTCGGGCTCGGCGACAACACCAGAGCCGTGTTGATCACCCGGGGGCTGGCCGAGCTCGGGCGGCTCGGCGTCTCGCTGGGGGGCAAGGTGCTGACCTTCGGCGGATTGGCCGGCGTCGGTGACCTCGTCGCGACGTGCGCGAGCCCGCAGAGCAGGAACCGGTCGGTCGGATTCGCCCTGGGCGAAGGCCGTTCCCTCGACGAGATCGTCGGCGGGATGCACATGGTGGCCGAAGGGGTGAAGAGTGCCGCGCCGCTCGTCGGGCTCGCCCGGGAGCACGGCGTCGAGATGCCGATCGCAGAGCAGGTCCAAGCGATCGTCGAAGGGCGTTGCTCGCCCGCCGAGGCGCTCATGAACCTCATGCGCCGGCCCTCTCGTCCCGAGTGGGACGAAGCCTTGCTGCGGGGTCTGCCTGCATGAGCGGCATCTTCCACGGCTACGACGCGGTGTCAGGCGTCGGCGACGAGGCTCGCCGTGACGTTGCGCTGGCCCACGTCAAGGAGATCCTCCAGATGCACGGTGCGTCCGAGGACGAGATCGATCGCGCGGTCGACGACGGCGTGATCGACCTCTTCGTCGCCGACCGCATGCTCGTCCCCTCGCGTCGTCGGTACTCGAGGGTCGAAGTGTCCGAGCTGACCGGGGTGAGCCTCGACAAACTCGAGCGCTTTTGGCGTGCGCTCGGTTTCCCCGGCGTGGACGACGAGGAAGAGGCGTTCACCGACCTGGACCTCGAGGCAGTCCGCATCTTCCAAGGTCTCCAGGCGCTGGGGGCGTCCGACGTGGACACAGCCGTCCAGATGGCGAGAGTCATCGGCTCCTCCATGGCACGGATCGCAGAAGCGGAGCTCGTGACGGGGGACATGGTGGACGAGGTGGTCGATCCGGTCCTGTCGGCCGAAGCCTTCGCCAGCGTCGCCGACGTCACGATCCCCGCGATGGCCAAGCTGCTCGAGTTCGTGTGGCGCCGCCAGGTCGCGGCGGGGATCCAGCGCAACATGATGTTGCGCAGCCACGGCCTCGCGCCGGGGGAGAGCCCTGTGCTCGCAGTCGGGTTCGCCGACATGGTCGGCTTCACGTTGCTCAGCCAGCACCTGGGCGACGAGGAGTTGGCCGCCGTCGTCCGCCGCTTCGAGGAGATCTCCCACGACATCGTGACCCGAACCCGCGGCAGGGTCGTCAAGATGATCGGCGACGAGGTCATGTTCGTCGTCGACAACGTCGTCGATGCCGCCCGCATCGGGCTGGACCTCGCCGACGCCTACGCCGACGACGACCTGCTCTCCGACGTGCGGGTCGGCCTCGCGTGCGGGCCCGTCCTCCTCCGCGACGGCGACTACTTCGGCCCGACGGTGAACTTCGCGCACCGCATCGTCAACATCGGGAACCCCGGCACGGTCCTGATGTCCGACGAGTTCCACACGGCGTTGACGGACCAGGCACCGGCGGAGTTCATTGCGAAGGCACTCCGCCCGCGTCTGCTCAAGGACCTGGGCCGCGTTCAGCTCTGGTGGTGCGGCCGCCCCGGGCAAGAGGCCGACGGGACCGGTGCAGCCGCCGACCGCCGGCGCAACGTGCGCTGGGAGCGCCTCTCCGAGGTGTTGCGTGACCTCGAGGAGCTGCGGGGCGTCGGCGAGCGCCTGCTCACCGCCAACCGCGGCAGCGATTCAGTCGCGATGCAGCCGGGCGGTGGCGATCCCGAAGGGCCGTAGCTCGAAGGAGCCCTCAAAGGGCTCCAGGGGATAGCCGCGCAGGTCGACCAGCCACCCCGAGCGTCCGGGGATCGAGACGACTGTGGACTCGGCCCGCGGGTTGAAGACCCGGGCCTCGAGCACGCCTCCCACACGGTGCAGCGCGCTCACCTCTGCACCGTGCACCGACAACTCGGTGCCTGACGCCGCGCGGGTGCCGCCACCGAGCGTCGTGAGGGCCTCGAGGGGTAACAGGACGTCGTCGGCCACTCTGTAGGAGTCCTCGCAGTCCACGGCGAGCGCGTAGCGGAGCGTGACCCGCTTTCCACGCATCTGCAGGCCCTCGACGGGTGTCATGGGTCCGGCGGGGAACGGGCGGTACGCCATCCCCAGCCTCGAGAGCATCCCGGTGGAGCGCAGCACCGTCAACGCGATCGTCTTGGCGGCATCGTTCTCGATGTCGATGAGTTCGTACTCACAGACGCCCTCGTGGGCGACGGTGAGGCGACCTGCGGTGACGAAGCGGTTGGCCGGCGCAGTCGGCAAGCCGAATTCATCTGCTCGCCCCTCTGCGGTCAGGCCGCGCGTCACGATCGTGAACGGGCTCTCGGCCTCCGAATGTGTCGCCGGCGCCGGCAGGGGGAGGTGGACCCGAAGGCGGTGATCGCTGCTCGGGTTGACGAAACTGGTCGTCACGCGGACGACGTCGTCATCGGCGTGCACCTCGACATCGGTGTCGACGACGACACGTTGCTCGCCGACCCGGCTCTGCGACGAGCCGTCGACGTGGTCTGGCCAGACGTAGGTGGCCGTGATACGGGCTCGTGCCCGCACTGGCCCGCGTTCGTCGACGCGCACGGAGACGGACTCGGGCTCTTCGACGAACGAGTCCTGTCGAGGTGGCGAGTAGTTGTACGAGTCGCCGTAGTCGCCTCCGTCGACGAGGCGGCCGTAGCCAGCGATCCCGCCCAGCGCGAAGGTCCCCGTGGCCGGGTCGATCTCGACGGTGACGAGGCCGTTGGCCAGCACGACCGACTCCCCAGATTGGGGCTCGCTGACTTCCACCGGATGCTCGAGGGCGGCCGCCTCGAACGCCTGCCATCCGTACCCTTGGACCTCGCCCGTGCGGGCGGCGATCTTCCTCGTGGCCGGCTGGTCCATCGCCACCCTGATCACCGCGTCCGGGCGGGCGCCGAGACGCGTGTAGACGTCTTGCTTGGCCTCCGCGATCGGTACCCCCGGCTTCTCCTCGGTTCCGACGGCGATCGTGATGTCGATGCCTTCGTCGGTGTCCTCGATGCGGACCTCATGGATCCAGGCATCGTCGCTGATGCGCGGTCCCTGCATCATGCCGAGGACGGTGCGGACCGTGTCGGCGTCGAGCACCATCGAGCCAGGGATGCCCGAGCGCTCCGAGAGGACCTGCACGTTGCCAGGCGCGGGTCCATCCGCAGGGACCACGAGCTCCACGACGCCGGACCTGCTGTGCCGCGACGGGTTGAGCACGTACGGGCCGGGCTGCGCCAGGGAACGGGCGAACACCTTGACCGCCCGGTCCGCCAGTCCGGCGGCGATGTCGCGGGCTTCTGCGTAGCGGTGCAGCACGGCATCGACCACGTCGTCGACCGAGCAGGCACAGATGGAGTCGTGGGCGGAGTTACGGACCATTTCACGCCAGGCGAGCTGGAGCAGCCTGTCCGGATAGTCCTCGGGCGGCTGGAAGAGCGCACACAGCGGCTCGGCGCGGCGTTCGAGCTGTCGTTCGGCCGCAGCCCCTTGGCGCTTGACGTCGACGCGATTCGACGTGACGCCCATCAGCATGTTGGCGCGGCTGCCAGACCTGAGCTCGCCGTCGACGGTCGTGAGGCCCTCGGTGGATGCACCAGCCAGGTAGTGCGCCATCGACGTGATCTCGAACGAGAACTCGTCCTGGAGGTCATTCGCCTCTGCGACGACTCGCCCGAGCCAAGGTTGGGGCATCAAGTGGTCCGACCCGTTCATGCACAGGAGGTCACCCGATTCCGTCAGGAACTCCTCGATCTCAGCAACGTTGTCCTGGGTCCGCCGGATGAGCGCCTTGGCATCGTCGGGAAGCGCCGCGCCGTTCCCGTACCCGACGGGCAGGTATTCGGCCCGTACCGACGAGCCGTCAGGGGCCACCCAGACGAAGGCGGTCTTGGTGACCTGGGAGGGGACGCCGCGCCACACCACGGCGTCGCGGAAACCGGCCAACCGCAGGATCTGTGGCATCTGCGCGATGTGGCCGAACATGTCCGGGAGGTAGCCCACGTCCATGACCCCGCCGAACGCCGCGCCACGGAGGATCCCCATCTGGAGGTTTCGCACGATCGTCTCGCCCGACGCCAGGAACTCGTCCATCAGGATGTACCACGGGCCCATGCTCACCCTGCCTGCTGCGGCGAGTGCGCGGAGGCGTTCCTCGGCCTCGGGCCGCACCTCGAGGTAGTCGTCCACCACGGCCATCTGGCCGTCGAGCATGAAGTGCGGGTAGCTCGCGTCGCGCTCGAGGAGCGGGATCAAGGTGTCGAGCAGTTCCACCAGAGCGAGGCGAAAGTCCTGGTAGGACTTGTACCATTCGCGATCCCAGTGTGTGTGCGGAACGATGGCAATCCGACGTGCGGTCATGACCGCCAGACTATGACCTGCTGTCGCTCGTGGTGAGAGCCCCCATCCCCGCTGGACGGTGGCCCGAACGGGGTCTTCGTGCGGACGGCGAGACGCTGCTCGACACCTGGTCCCGTCGATGGCGGTCCCACCCCGACGCACCTGTCCTCGTGGACGGCTGGGACCCGGCGCGATTCGTACGCGCGGGCGAGCTGGATCAGAAGACGGCGCAGACGGCGGCCTTGCTCGCCGACCGCGGGCTCCATCCCGGAGACCGCGTCGTGTGGTGCGCCCGCGCCTCCTTGACGTCCGTACCGGCGTTGCTCGGCGCTCTGCGTGCCGGTGCGGTGGTCGTCCCGTTGAGCACCGGCGCGACCGCCGCCGAGGTGGCCTACGTGGTCGGGGATGCGGAACCGCTCCTCGCCCTCGTGGACGCCGAAGGACTCAACGGGTTGAACAGCGCCTCCGTGCTGCACGTCGACGACGTGGCCGGCCGCGGGGCTCGTCTCCCCACGAGGGCACTTCCGGCGCCCGCGCCCGGCGATGACGCCCTCATCGTCTACACCTCGGGCACCACCGGAAAACCCAAGGGGGCGGTCCACACGCACGGGTCCTTGGCCGCGGGCGTGGGAGCGCTGGTCATCGCGTGGGAGTGGGAGGCGGCGGATCGGCTGATCCTCACCCTGCCGCTCTTCCATGTCCACGGATTGTGCGCGGGCCTTTTCGGCTCACTCGCCGCCGGGAGTGCCGTGACCCTGTTCGACAGGTTCGACGAGGAGGCCGTGCTCGACGCGGCGTCGGCACCGGAAAACACCATGTTCTTCGGCGTGCCCACCATGTACCACCGCCTCGCTGCGTCGCCCACTGCAGGGGCTCTGGCGCGCCTCCGCCTCTGTATCTCGGGTTCGGCACCCCTGGCCGCCGATCTGTGGCACCGCTTCGCCAGCATCGGGGTGCCCGTCCTCGAGCGGTACGGCATGACCGAGACGTTGCTTACGTTGTCCAACCCGCTGCGGGCCGAGCGTCGGCCCGGCTCGGTCGGCGTCCCACTCCCCGCGGTCGACGCGGTCGTCGAGGACCCTGACGAGCACGGCGTGGGGGAGCTGCTAGTGCGGGGTCCGTCGCTGTGCCGCGGCTATTGGGGACGTGGATCCCTGTCCGACGACGGCTGGTTCCAAACCGGCGACCTGGTCTCCGTCGCAGACGACGGCTACGTCACCATCCGGGGGCGGGGAACGGACCTCATCATCACCGGAGGTCACAACGTGTACCCCGCTGAGGTCGAGGCAGTGCTCGCACGCCATCCCGGGGTCGAGGAGGTGGCCGTCATCGGGATCCCGTCCGACGAGTACGGGGAAACCGTGGTCGCGTTCGTCGTCGGCGACCTCGACGGGGACTCGTTGCGCGATCTCGCCCTCGCCGAGCTGGCGACGTACAAGTGCCCCCGCGAGGTCAGGCTGGTGGACTCGCTGCCGCGCAATGCGATGGGAAAGGTCGTCCGCTCACAACTGCGGTGACCCGTCGGCCGGACCGTCGTGCCATCGGAGCCGAGGAGCCCGGCGATCGCTGGGGTAGCGTGAACCTGTGGCCACGTTCCTGATGCTCTCCACCGTCGGACCCGACGGTGCGGTGACGTTGACCGAGAACCCGGACCGGCTGAAGGCAGTAAACGCCGAGGTAGAGGCCATGGGAGTGCGGATCGTGGCGCAGTGGGCGTTGCTGGGGCAATACGACTTCTGCACGGTGATCGACGCCCCCGACGAGACGACCATGGCCCGGGTGGCGCTGGTGTTGGGCTCGCGGGGAACGCTCAAGACGCTGACCCTCGGTGCGATTCCCATCGACGACTACATCGACGGCGTGCTCAAATCGGCGAAGTGACGCCCTCGTGGCCGGCCCTCGAGTCGGGCCCCCTCAGTGCCACCAGAATCCTTGGCGGTTCCGTTCGCGGCGGACGTCGTCACGCGAGAACAGTTCTCCGAGCGTGCTGCCGTCGGACATGCGGCGCAGCCGGTAGCCCTCAGGAGTGACCTCCGCGACCTCGAACCCGCGCACCCACGTCCCCTGGTACCGATTGCGGACGTCGACCTTGGTCCCCGGGGTGAGCGGGGAACGGCCGCTTGGGTCATCCCCCCCGTCAGCGCTCACAGCCCCATGGTACGAGGCCCGAACGGGGGTGGTCCGGTGACCGTGTCCTCGCCGGACCTCAAACACGAACGGAAGCTTCGATCCCAAGGGTTCGCGACCATCGCCGGCTTGGACGAAGTCGGGCGCGGGGCGTGGGCCGGCCCGCTCACCGTCGGCGTCGCCGTCGTGCGTCCGCGGGTGCAGATGCGCACCATGCCGCCCTGGTTGCGCGACTCGAAGATGTTGAGCGAAGCACGCCGGGAAGAGATCTTCGAGTCGGTCGGCAAGTGGTGCCAGGCGTGGGGCGTGGGACACTCGAGCCCGGCCGAATGCGACGAATGGGGCATGACCGAAGCCCTGCGCGTGGCCGCCAGGCGTGCGCTCGACCAGCTCGACGTGCAACCCGACGCGCTGCTGATCGACGGTCCGGTCAACTTGCTCCGTCATGCCGAAGACCCCTTCTCCGGCGAGGTGCGGCCGATCGTCGACGGCGATGCCAAGTGCGCGTCGGTGGCGGCGGCGTCGGTACTGGCCAAGGTCGTGCGCGACCGCCTGATGCGCGAACAGGCCGACCACTATCCGGCGTACGCGTTCGAGCGAAACAAGGGATACCCCTCCCCGGTCCACAAGATCGCACTCCGGGGGTATGGCCCCTCGGCAGTCCACCGCCGGACCTGGGCATTCGTGCGCAACCTGCCCTGGTGCGGGGACCCGCGGCGACGTCGCTGCGCCACCACGATCTCAGACGACGGCGCTGACCTCGGCGAAATGGCAGGCGACGGGGTGCCCTTGGCCCCGTTCGACGAGGAGCGGTTCTTCGATCGCACAGATCTCCTGCGCCTTCCAGCAACGGGTGCTGAAGCGGCAGCCGGAGGGGGGTGACTGCGGGCTCGGCACGTCGCCCTCCAAGACGATGTGCTTGCGGGCGCGCTCGGCCCTCGGGTCGGGGATCGGCACCGCGGAGAGGAGCGCCTGCGTGTAGGGGTGCGCCGGGCGCTCGTAGACGTTCTTGCGGTCGCCGATCTCCACGATTTTGCCGAGGTACATCACGGCGACCCGGTCCGAGATGTGGCGCACCACCGAGAGGTCGTGCGCGATGAAGAGGAACGCCACGCCGAGCTCGTTCTGGAGGTCTTCGAGCAGGTTCACCACGCCGGCCTGAATCGAGACGTCGAGGGCGGAGACCGGCTCGTCGAGCACCAGCATCTTCGGCTGCAGGACGAGCGCCCGCGCGATCCCGATGCGTTGGCGCTGCCCGCCCGAGAACTCGTTGGGGTACCGGTTGGCGTGGTAGGGCTCGAGGCCGACCAGGGTGAGCATCTCGGAGACCCGGCGCCGCTGCGCGTCCCGGTCGGCGATGCCGTGGATCTGCATCGGCTCGGCGATCGCGTCGCCCACCGGGACCCTCGGATCGAGGGACGCGAACGGGTCCTGGAACACGACCTGGATGTCGCGCCGCATCCGCCGCATCTCGTTCGGACCGAGGGTCGTGAGCTCGACTCCGTCGAACTTCACCGAACCCGACGTGGGCTGGATGAGCCGCAATACGGCCCGGCCCGTCGTCGATTTCCCGCAGCCCGACTCGCCGACCAGGCCGAGCGTCTCGCCCTGAGCGATCGAGAAGGAGACGTTGCTGACCGCGTGGACCTCGCCGACCCTGTGCCGGATGAAGCCACCACCGCGCACCGGGAAGTGCTTGACGAGGTTCGTCACCTCGAGCAGGGGCGAGGAAGTGTCCGCAGGCGACGGAGCCGTGCCGACGTCTGGGATCGTCATGCGATCACGTTGTCGATGACGCCGTCGGAGAACACGCGCCCGTGGTCGCCGCGACCGACTTCCTCGGCGTAATGGCACGCGGCCCGGTGCTCACCGGGAGCAGACGTGACGGACGGCACGACGGTGAGCGGCGGCTCGGTCTCGCGGCACAAGTCGGTCGCGAGCGGGCAACGCGGCGCAAAGGGGCACCCGACCCGGTCTCCGAGCATGGAGGGCGGCGCTCCTGGGATCTGTCGCAGCCGCTCGGTGCCGTCGCTGTCGAGACGAGGAAGCGACCCGAGGAGTCCCAGCGTGTACGGCATCGAGGGCCGGTAGAAGACGTCCTCGGCCGTCCCTGTCTCGACCGCCCGGCCGGCGTACATCACGAGCACCCGGTCCGCCAGCCCGGCGATGACGCCGAGGTCGTGTGTGATCAAGAGCAACGCGGCCCCGGTCTCGCTGAGCGCGGTCCGGAGGGAGCCGAGCACCTGCGCCTGCACGGTGACGTCCAAGGCGGTGGTGGGTTCGTCGGCGAGGATCACCTCGGGGTCGTTGGCCATACCGATGGCGATGACGGCGCGTTGACGCATGCCGCCCGAGAACTCGTGGGGATAGTTGCTCACCCGCTCGCCGGGGTTCGGGATGCCGACCATCTCGAGGAGCTCGATGGCGCGGGCTTGCGCCTGCTCCTTGTTCAGGTCCTGGTGGGCCTGGATGGCCTCGGTGATCTGCCACCCGACGGTGTAGACGGGGTTCAGCGAGGTCATGGGGTCCTGGAAGATCATCGCGATCCCGGTGCCCCGCATCTTGGCGAGGTCCTTCTCCTTGAGCCCGAGCAGCTCCCGGCCCTGGAAGCGGATGGAGCCCCGCACGTCCGCGCTCTTGGGCAACAAGCCCATGGTGGCCAGCGCGGTCACCGACTTGCCCGAGCCGGACTCGCCGACGACGCCGAGCACCTCGCCCTGCGTGAGCGAGATGTCGATACCCCGGACGGCATGGACGACGCCGTCCTTCGTCGGGAAGTCGACTTCCAGACCTTGGATCTCGAGCACGGGGTCAGACACTCACGCCCTCACTCTGCTCTTCTTGGGGTCGAATGCCTCACGCAGCCCGTCGCCGATCAGGAAGATCGACAGGATGAGAATGATGAGGAACACGACAGGGAACACGAACAGCCACCACTCCGTCGTGGCCGACGACTGGCCCTGATCCACCAGGAGCCCGAGCGACACGTTGGGCGGCTGGACGCCCAGCCCGAGGAACGACAGCGTCGACTCGAGGATGATGCTGAGTGCCACGGTCAGCGTCGCGTTCACGATGATCGGCCCGACCGCGTTGGGCAGCATGTGCTTGACGATGATCCGGCGGTTGGTCGCACCCAGCGCCCGGGACGCCTCGATGAAGTCGCGTTCGCGCAGCGAGAGAAAGTCAGCTCGAACAAGGCGCGCCACGTACGTCCACGACAGCAAGCCGATGATCAGAGCCAGGCCCAGCCAGTTGCTCGACTGCTTGGCGAGCTTGCTCGACAGCAGGATCAGCACGGCAAGGACGGGGAGGACCAGGACGAGGTCGACGAAGCGCATGAGGACCGAGTCGATCCAGCCGCGGTAGAAGCCGGCGATGGCGCCGATGGTCACCCCGATCAGCGTGGCGATCGCGGCCACCGTCAACGCGATCTCGATGTCCTTCTCCACGCCGGCCATGACCTGGGCGAACATGTCGTTGCCGATGGCGTTGGTCCCGAAGGGGTTGGTCCACGACGGCGGATCGTTCAAGTTGTTGGTGATGTCCGTGTAGCTGTACTGCCAGAAATGGCCGACGAGCACCGAGGCCACGCCGAGCAGCACGAAGACGGACAGGCCGATCATGGCGAGGCGCTGATGGAAGAAGCGCCCGACGACGATGCGGAACTGGCCCTTGGCCTCCCCCGTGAGCCCGTACGCGTCCGCCGAGGGGTCGAAGCCCGCGGCAGGCACCGCCAGCGTGTGCATGCCGGCCTCAGTCGATGCAACCTGCTGCGGCGTCTGGAGGATGAAGTTCTCCCGCGCCTCGGGCTTCGCTGCGGGCTCAGGCATAGCGGATCCTGGGATCGAGCACGCCGTAGAGGATGTCGGCGACGAGGTTGAACAAGATGACGAAGGTCGCGGTGATCAGCAGGTATGCCAGCATGATGTTGACGTCGAGGTTGGTCACGCCGGTGACGTACCACTGTCCGAGCCCCTGCCAGCCAAAGACGATCTCGGTGATGATGGCGCCACCGAGGACAGCGGCGAAGTCGAGCGCGATGACCGTGGTCACGGGGATCAAGGCGTTCCGGAGGACGTGACGGATGAGCACCCGCCGACGGCTCAACCCCTTGGCGCGGGCCAGACGCACGTGGTCGGCGTCGAGCGTCTCGATCATCGACGAACGTTGGTAGATCGCCCACGACGTGTACGAGACGAGGATCAGGGTCAGCACCGGCAAGGCGGTGTGCGCCGCGTAGTCGGGGAAGCGGCTGAAGAACGACCCGGTGAGCGTGGGACTCTGCTCACCGTCGGTGTAGAAGATGGTCGTCCCCGCATGCTGGTTGAGGGGGATCGCCACGAACTCCTTCAGCGCGAGACCGAGCACGAACACCGGCGTCGCCAGGAGGACGAAGTTGGTGACCGTGATGGCGTGGTCGGCGAACTTGGCCTGGCGCACCGCCGCGACCACACCGAGGAAAATGGCGATGCAGATGGCGATGACCGTCGCGAGCACGACCATCCGCAGCGTCACGAACAGGTGCGACCACATCTGCTGTGCCACGTCCTGGCCGCTGATCGTGGAACCCAAGTTGCCGTGCAGGACCCCTGTCAGCCAGATCCAGTAGCGCTGGGGGAGCGGGTCGTTGAGGTGGAGCAGCTTCTCGCGGGCGACGATCGTCGAGTGCGGGATATGGGGGTTCGCGTTGAGCAGCGCCAGGGGGTTGCCGGCGTTGGTGACCAGCAAGAAGACCAGGATCGTCGCGAAGAAGAGGACGACGACGCTGATCAGCAGGCGCCTAATGATGTAGGCGAACATGCGCGGAGTCTAGGTTCGGAGGGAACTGAGAGAGGGGCCGACCTGCATGGCCGGCCCCTCTCTCGCGTCCCGCTCAGCCCACTAGGAGCTGATGGACCAGTTCTCGGCGTTCCAGGTGACGCCGACGCTCGACGTGTTGGGGATCACGCCCTTGAGGTTGTTGGACCAGGCCCAGAACTGCGGCTTCTGGTACAGGGGGAGCGTGACCATGTTCTGCCAGAGGATCGCGTCCGCCTCGTTGTAGTCGCTGATCTCCTTGCTCGTGCTGGGAGCGGCCGAACCCGAAGCCATCAGCTGGTCGACGTGCGCGTTGGCCGAGTGGGTCCAGTTCTCGTCGCAGTTCGACCCGTTGGTGTACGAGCAGTAGATGGGCTGGTTGCCCGACACGAACGGCGTGGTCACCCAGGCGAACTCGGCGATCTGGTACGTCCCGTTCGGCAGGTTGGTGCCGAAGAACGTGTTGGCGTCGTAGTTCTGGATGTTTATCTTGATACCGATCGCCTTCATCTGAGCCTGGAAGAGCTCCTCGGTCTCGGACCGGATGCTGTTCCCCGACGTCGACTGGATCGTGAAGGTCAGGTCCTTGCCCTTCTGCGGCCCGTAGTTCGGCTGCCAGTAGCCGTCGGACGCCTTCTTGAAGCCGGCCTCCTTCATGAGGTTGTTCGACGTGCTGGTGCTGAACGAGTACGACGTGCCCTTGTAACCCTGTTGGGTCGACACGAGGACTCGGCTCCCGAGCGGGTTGATGCCCTTCTCGATCTCACCCACCGTGCGCTGGATCAGAGCCTGGCGGTTGACGCCGTGGGCGATCGCCTCGCGCACCTGCAGCTTGGCGAGGTAGGGGTCGGCCTGGTTGAAGTCGAAGTGCTCGAACTCGAGCCCCGGCAGCGTCGCCTTGGTGGTGCCCGGCACCTGGTTGGCGTTCTGCACGATCGACAGGTTGACCGTGGAGGGGTTCAGGATGTTGATCTCCTTGTTCTGCAGCGCCGGCACCAGCTGGTCGTCGTCCGAGAAGAACTGGAAGACGAGCTTGTTGAGCTTGGCGGGCGTGCCCCAGTAGCTGGGGTTGCGCACGAGGACGACCGACTGGTTCGCGTTGTAGCTCTGGATCTCGAACCAGCTACCCGAGATGGTCTGGGTGGGGCCGACGAAGCCGGTGTTCCATCCCACCGTCCGCGCGATGTGCGCCGGGACGATGTTGGTGTAGAGGCTGCGCCAGTCGGTGAAGGAAGGCTTGAAGGTCACCGTCACGGTGCGGCCGTTGGGGCACAAGCCGGCGTTGCGGTCAGCCGCGCTGCCGGGCGCGCACGCCGCGCCACCCGAGGGGTCAGACCCGACGACGCTCGCGATCTGGTTGTAGCCCGCCGTCGACGCGTCGTCGTACGGCTGGCCGTTCACGTCGGTGTATTGCGAGTTCCCACTCTGGGCCTGCCAGTTGTAGATGAAGTCGTCAGCGGTGATCGGCGTTCCGTCCGACCACACCGCCTTGGGGTTGATCTTGTAGACGACGGTCTGCTCGGGGCTCGTGGCGGTGACTTCGGCGCTCTCGAGGAGTTGCGAGTTGAGCACCGGCTGCAGCTTGTTGTTCACGATGAAGGCCTGTGGCCACACCATGTTCATGATCTCTTGGAGCACGAATTCGGAGGCTGCCGAGGTGTTGATGTTGAACCCAGCCAGGTTCTCGTCCAACGCCATCGTCGCGGTACCTCCCGAAGAAGACGACGCCTTCGATGACGCACCGCTGATCCCCGGCGTGACAGCGACGACGGACACACATAGCACCCCCGCAGCCATCGCGGCGAACGTCCACCGCTTCAGTAACCCCTTGAGTCCCATTGCACTCCCTTTGCTCTCGGACCGCCCCGGTGACGAGTCCGACGACCCCCTTCGCTTGTCCCAATATCGGAACAATGTCGGAAGATGCACATAACCGTAACCGAATTGCCACATTCCTTTCGGTCATCCCATCAGGTTTTTCTGCAAGAAGTCGGCGGCTGGAGAGTCGATTCGGTGTAGACACGGAACTGACACAGGATTCCTGCGTCGAGGGCACTAAAGAGCGCAGTAGACAGAACCTGAGTGCGAGCTGAGTGCCAACTGCGTGGGTTGTGACGACCGACAACTAAAATTGCTGATGAGGCGATGGTCTATGTCCTTGCGGTAGCAGCGGCTCTCTCCAACGCGCTGACGAGCGTGTTTCAGCGCATGGGGGTAGAGGACGCCCCTGAGGAGACGACCATGCGGTTGAGCCTGATGGCCCACGCCATCCGCCGGGGCGTCTGGCTCCTCGGTTTCGGCTTCATGATCTGCTCTTTCTTGTTGCAGTCGTTCGCGCTGCACGTGGGCCGGCTGTCCGTCGTCCAGCCGATCTTGACCATGGAGCTCCTCTTCTTGGTCGCGATCCTCGGCATCTGGTTCCGCTTCCAGATCTCGATCCGGGAGTGGATCGGGGCTTCGGCGATCGCCTTCGGCCTGGGTGGATTCCTCTATTTCGCCGCCCCAGGGGGCGGGAACGAGGTCCCCACCAACCTGGGTTGGATCGTGGTCGGCGGGAGCACCTGCTTCCTGATCGCCATCGCTGTCGTGATGACCCGCTGGGGTCCGCGCTGGTGGAAGGCGGCCATGTTCGGGACCGCGGCCGCCATCACATACGCGTTCACCGCGGCTCTCATCAAGGTGGTGAGCGACTACGCCGCCAACGACTGGACGACGCTGTTCGTCCACTGGCAGACCTACGGCGTGGTCGTGTTCGGGTTGCTCGGGCTGTTCCTCACGCAGAACGCGTTCCACGCGGGACCGCTTGCGGCGTCGCAGTCGACCCTGGTGCTCGTCGACCCCCTCGTCAGCATCTGCCTCGGGATCGCGCTCTACGGCGACAGCTTGCGGACCGGTGGGGCGTACGGTCCCCTCGAGGCGATCTCGCTCTTGGTGATGTTCATGGGTGCGGTGTTCCTCTCGAACTCGCCGCTCGTGACTGGCATGCGGAGCGAAGGCAAGGGCGTCGAGTACGACGAGATGCTCTCGCGGCGGCTGAAGCACCCGCATCACGCGGCCGCCACCGACAGCGGGCTGCCGTTCTCGTCCGCCTGAGACTAGGAACGGGCGTCCGCCGCGCGCTCGATCACGAGCCGGGTGAACGCTGCGAAGTGGTCGGGGTGCGACAGGTGCGCGCCGTGCTGCGCGCCGTCGATCTCATAGGCGACCGCACCGGGGACGTTCGCCCCCAGCCATTCGACGCCACGGCGGTGGTGCGGCCTTGACGCGAGCCCACCCATCCCGAACACCGCAGGGACGCGCAATGCGGCGACGTCGAAGGGTGGGCCCTCGGTGCGGAAGCTGCGCATGTCCGCCATCAACGCGGGCCCGTCGGCGCGCCGCGACGCCTTGGCCTGTTCGGTCAAACGCGCCCACGCCGACTCGCCCACCATGCGCCCGAAGAAGCGCTCGGCTTCCTCGCCGGGGTCGTCGGCCATCGGCTGCCACGTCCGCGGCGCGCCGGTGTCGTCGCGCCGGAACCCCAACCACGGCATCGGCGGTTCGAAGGCCCCGATGGCGTCGAACGCATCGGGCGACGCGAGTGCGGCGTCGACCACGACATCGCCGCCGAAGCTGTGCCCGACCGCTACCACCGTGGTGTCGGGACCTGAGTCGAGGCGCACCGTCGCTGCGATCGCCAGGAGGTCCTCGGCATGCCCGGGCAGGTCTGTCACGCCGGCGTCACGCGACCGTTGATACCCACGCCGGTCGTACGCCACCGACCCGAACTCGGGCAGCCTGCGCATCACCCGCCGGAAGCTCTCGCCCCGGTCCAGTGAGCCGTGGACGAAGACGACCGTGGGCGCCCCCCGGGGCCCGGGCCGCGAGAGCACGTGGAGGTCCGCCGGATAGCTCATGGGCAGGCCAGACGCTACCTGCCCGCCCCGGCGGCCCGACCGCCGCCGGTAGGGTTGGCCCATGACCCAATTCGGCGGCGCAGGTGGCTCCTTCGGGCCCAATGCATGGCTGGTCGACGACATGTACGACCGCTTCCTGGCCGATCCCGACTCGGTGTCTGAGAGCTGGCGGGAGTTCTTCGCGGACTACCGCCCCGCGCCCGTTCCGGCGCCCCAGCCGGGTCCGGCCGCCGCGCCGGCTCCGGCGGCGACAGCCGCGGCG
>DATJTU010000168.1:0-2805 GCA_035503015.1 Acidimicrobiales bacterium
GGCCACCCCGTCGGCCGGCACGACGCCCACCAGCCCGGTGACGCCCACGACGACCACCCCGTCACCCTCGTCGATCACGCCGTCGACGTCTGGTGGTTCCACGTCGTCCACGTCCACGACGTCGACGACGCAGCCCACCGGCACCACGGGACCGACCGGCACCACGGGACCGACCGGCACCACGGGGACGACCGGCGGCACGGGATCGACCGGCAACACCGGCGGTCTCTGAGCACGCAGGCCGGCGCCTGCAGCGCGTCGCGCGTCGCGCGCGATGGCGCTCAGGCCGGGAGGTCGGTGAGGAGTTCCGCGGCGAGCCGGGCCAGCCCGTCACGCAGTGCGGGCTGCGCGATGCCGTCGGTGGCCTGCCTCGCGTCCTCGACGTAGGCGCGGGCCTGGTCCACCGCCGCCGCGACGCCACCGGAGGCCAGCACGATGCCGCGGGCCTTGTCGCGCTCGGGTTGCGCGAGCGGCTGTCCGAGCAGCGCGCGCAGGTCGGGGCCGGCGTCGGGATCGTCGAGCGCGACGAGCGCCGGCAACGTGTAGACGCCCTCGGCCAGGTCTTGGCCCGCCGGCTTCTGCAACTGGCCGTCGGTCGCCGTGATGTCGAGCACGTCGTCGCGGATCTGGAACACCATCCCGAAGCAGCGTCCGTACTCGGTGCACGCGTCGATCTCCGACGCGGGCAGCCCACCGGTGAGCGCGCCGATGCGGCACGACGTCGCGGTGAGCGCGGCGGTCTTGCCGCTGATGGTGGCGAAGTAGTCCTCGCGGCTGCGGCTGATCTGGAACGCGGAACGGACCTCGGTCACCTGGCCCTGGCACAGCCGGCCCAGCGTGTCGGCGAGGAGCGCCGCCGTCTCCGTGCCGAGGCTGGCCGCGATGGCCGCGCTGCGGGCGAGGAGGTAGTCGCCCGCCACGATGGCCACCAGGTTCCCGAACCGGCTGTTCACGCTTTCGACGTTGCGGCGGATCGTGGCCTCGTCGATGACGTCGTCGTGGTAGAGCGACGCGAGGTGCACGAGCTCCACGGCCACCCCGCCCATCAGGTCGTCCTCGGTCGCGTCCCGTTGACCGCCTGTTGCGGTGGCGAGGGCGAGGAGGGGCCGCAGGCGCTTGCCGCCGGCGGCGATCAGGTGCGTGGTCACCTCGTCCAAGAACCCGTCACCGGTGACCACCGAGGCGGTGAGCAGGGGCTCGAGGCGCCGCAGTCCCTCTTGCAGGCGGGGCAGGCCCAGGGCCTCGGTCGGATTCACTGTCCAAACGTTAGGGCACAGTTGTGGAAAGACGACAACCGCCAGCTCGCAGGGGGTCGCGGACAAAGACCCTGGTCGGGGTTCACCCGGTCATCACCGTGCTGCCTGGCTGCGGCGTGTTGAACTAAGGCCACAGGTACACTGGGCCGAGAAGCAAAGGGAAACAAGGAGAGGCGGTCAGGGTGTTCGAACGTTTCACCGACCGGGCACGGAGGGTGTTGGTGCTCGCGCAGGAAGAGGCGCGGCTGCTGAACCACAGCTTCATCGGCACCGAGCACATCCTCCTGGGTTTGATCCACGAAGGCGAGGGAGTGGCCGCCAAGGCACTCGAGTCGCTCGGGATCTCCCTCGAGGCCGTGCGCGAGAAGGTGGAAGAGACCATCGGGATGGCAGGGACCGCACCGAGCGGCTCGCCTCCCTTCACGCCGCGGGCCAAGAAGGTCCTCGAGCTCTCCTTGCGCGAGGCGCTGCAGCTCGGGCACAGCTACATCGGCACCGAGCACATGCTCCTCGGTCTCGTCCGTGAGGGCGAGGGCGTCGCCGCCACCGTGCTCGTCAGCCTCGGGGCCGACCTCGGCCGGGTGCGCCAGCAGGTGATCCAGCTGATGTCGGGCAACCAGGGCAAGGAGTCGGTCGGCGCGAGCCAGGGCGCGAGCTCGGGCGACAGCCCCTCGGGCTCGCCCGTCCTCGACCAATTCGGGCGCAACCTCACCCAGCTCGCCCGTGACGGCAAGCTCGACCCGGTCATCGGACGTGCCAAAGAGATCGAACGCGTCATGCAGGTGCTGTCGCGCCGCACCAAGAACAACCCGGTGCTCATCGGCGAGCCCGGCGTGGGCAAGACCGCCATCGTCGAGGGCCTGGCCCAGCGCATCGTCGCCAACGAGGTGCCCGAGACGCTGACGGGCAAGCAGCTCTACACGCTCGACCTCGGCGCACTCGTGGCGGGCAGCCGCTACCGCGGTGACTTCGAAGAGCGCCTGAAGAAGGTGCTGAAGGAGATCCGCACGCGCGGCGACATCGTCTTGTTCATCGACGAGATCCACACCCTGGTCGGTGCCGGCGCAGCCGAGGGTGCCATCGACGCCGCCTCGATCCTCAAGCCGATGCTGGCGCGCGGCGAGCTGCAGACCGTCGGTGCCACCACGATCGACGAGTACCGCAAGCACCTCGAGAAGGACGCGGCGCTCGAGCGTCGTTTCCAGCCGGTCAAGGTGGACCAGCCCAGCGTGGCGCTCACCATCGACATCTTGAAGGGCCTGCGCGACCGCTACGAGTCGCACCATGCGGTGAGCATCACCGATCAGGCGCTGGTCGCCGCGGCCAACCTCGCCGACCGCTACCTCGCCGACCGCTACCTCCCCGACAAGGCCATCGACCTCATCGACGAGGCCGGCAGCCGCCTGCGCATCCGCCGCATGAGCACGCCCCCGAGCGCCAAGAAGCTCGACGAGGAGATCGCGCGCCTGCGTGCCGACAAGGAGGCCGCCATCGAGAAGGGCGCCTTCGAGCAGGCCAAGAAGCTGGCCGAGCAGGAGAAGGAGCGCCT
>DATJTU010000169.1:0-4473 GCA_035503015.1 Acidimicrobiales bacterium
GAGGTACTCGGCGAGTGGAAACGAGCGATGGCGTCGTGGCGGGACGAGGTAGTTCTGCCGGTGGGTGGTCTGGAGGACCGAGTTGATGCCGGCGTGGGTCGACTGCGGCGAGACCGGAATCGTCGCTCCCGGGAACTGCCCGTCCATGGCTAGGCGGACAGTGTTGAAGATTCCGATGGTCGGCTGGAACATCAAGAAGTGCAACCCAGCGGCTGGCTGTGAGCTGTAGTGGTCCCCGGTCGGATCCGAGGTGTACTGGAACGGATTGTCCAGCGTGTTGAAATCGCCTCGCACTGGAATGGTGGTCCCAGCGGGATACGACTCGCCGTAGTTGCTCTTAACTCGTGAGGCGGTGCTGTCGACGACCGAGAGGCTCCCACTGTGGCCATAGGAGTGGTAGCGCTTGACACCTTTGGCCACCTGGGTCGCGCTCTGGCCCGGAGGTTGCAACGCGTAAGTCCCATGTGAGGGAGCGGGACTTATCCCCGGATACTGCATTGCTTGGACCTGCTGTTCGTACGTCGGAAAGCTCTTCTCGTACCAGGTCTCGAGATCTTCGTAGAGGTGCGAGAGATGCATGGTCGTGCCATGTTTGAAGTAGCCATTGGGCCACTGATCAGTGAGGCCCGGAAGCGTCTCGAGATTGGCGATGACGTCGGGGCCCATGTTCGACACGAGCGTGCTAGTGAAGCCCATGAAGAGCGGCGACTGTCGAGGAATGGACGCCGCACCCGGAATGCCAGCCGCCAGGGCCAGCTTGCTCGGAAGACCTTGTTCGCCGTAGAAGCCGCCCCCGGCAAAGCCCTGGCGGATGCTCGTGACCGTGAACAGGGATCCTGCCTGGTCGGTGCCTGACCCGAAGAGCGCGTTGGTCGCCGCGGTGATGTTGACGAGAGAGTCACTGCGCAGGAGGACGGCCACGTCGTTCTGCTCCAGACGCACGGGACCGAACCCCGGTGGGGGCGTGTCGCTCGGGAACGTCCTGGCATCCCCGAGTGCGTAGACGACCTCGCCCTTCGCCTTGGAGGTCGCCCGATCGACCGGCAGATAGGCGGGGAATCGGGTGCCCGCGGCGAAGTAGTCGGATGCCTTGCCCAAGGTCGGGATGTACTGCTCGAAGTAGGGAAGTCCCCAGGCGATGGTGATCCCGACCCCTGCAGGACTGGAGGGAAAGCTGGTCTCGAGGTCCGCCAGGACGGACTCAAGGTGCAGTTGCGCCTCTTGGAGTGCGGCGGGACTCGCCGCCACGTTCAGCTTCGCCGTGACGACGTGATCGTGCAGGGGCGGCACATGAACTGCAACAGAGCCGTGCTTGTGTTGCACGCCCGAGCCGTCGACATTGATGACCAGGGTGTCTTGCAGGAGATATTGCTCTTGGGCCGGCGACTTGGTGCCGGCCGCGGGCCGGGGCGGCGCGGCGGCGATGGCGTCGGCCATCTTGTAGAAGAAGCCCGGCGTGGCCAACGACGTGCCGAGCACCCCGACGGTGCCGGCGGCTCCTTGGAGAAAGCGGCGCCTGCTCGTGTACCGCGGCAACGATTCCGCAAGCACCTCTTCGTCTCGGTCTGTCATCGCACACTCCTCTCGCCGACGGCAGCCACCGCCAAGGAATCGCTTGTTTGGGCTGTTTGCGGCTCGCTGTCTAGCATTAGTTAGGGCAACCTAAGATTAGGTGTCCCTAACTTATTGATCACGTGGGAGCACGGGCAAGTCGGCCCGTGCTGGGCCCCGATAAGGGAAGCCGGGTTATGGGGCTGGACTGATGACCTCAAGTCACTATAAAGTGACCGACAGTCACTAGACGGAGGGTGCTCCATGGTCCGCTTCAAAGGCATGCGCCACATCGCCCTGAAGGTCGCCGACGTCGAGCGTGCGGCGCGCTTCTACGAAGAAGTCTTCGGCATGCGCCGCTTCGGTCCGCCCAAGCACGAAGGGAGGTTCATCGCCCTGGTGTCGCCGAAGCTGCGCGACCAGATCTCGCTGTCCAGCGAGAAAGGCTCGTGGGAGACCGAGCGGGTCCTCGGAGCGCCCGGCGAGCACGGTGGCATCGACCACTTCGGCTTCATCGTCTCGCCGGCCAGTCCGCTCGACGACGTGCGAGAACGGGTCGTCGCGGCAGGGGGCACGATGTTGGTCGCCACGACGTCGAGCGGAGAGTGCCGAGCCTCTTCTTCACAGATCCGGACGGCTACGTGTTCCAGGTGACCCGGTTCCCCCGGTTCACCTCGTTCTTCATCGCCGCCCTGCCGATCCTGAACGCTCGCAAGAGCAAGAGGGCGGCCCCCCTCGTCACGCCGGCGTCGTGAGCGTTGAGATTGAGCGAACGAGCCACCGGCGTCGGTTGGCACCCGAGGCCCGACGCCGCGAGCTTCTCGACGCAGCCATCCGGATCCTGCGAGATCGAGGACCGACCGACTGTCGGGTCGAGGACGTCACGGCCGAGGCGGGAACGGCCAAGGGCAACTTCTACCGCTACTT
The DNA here is from genome assembly GCA_035503015.1 of Acidimicrobiales bacterium. GTDB lineage: Bacteria > Actinomycetota > Acidimicrobiia > Acidimicrobiales > RAAP-2 > Bog-473. The sequence goes on from DATJTU010000169.1 coordinate 2,479, forward strand.
CTCGACGTGGGACGACCTCTTGGTGGCGGTGCGTGACCATCTCCTCGACTCCTATGGCGACGACATGGCCCGGCGCTACGCCGACCTGGCCGCCATCGACTGGTGGGTTGCGGTGGATGAGGAGATCGAACGGTTCGTCGAGCTCCAGCTGGGTCTCGGAGGACTGCACGCTGCCGTCTTCCACGGCCCCGCCGCCGAGGCCCGACCCATCGAGAAGCATCGCTCGGCGACCGCCATGCTGGCCCGGTTCCTCTCGGCCGGTATCACCTGCGGCGCCTTCGCCCCCGTCGACGTCGAGCCCACCGCCACGCTGCTCTTCGACGTGCTCCACGGAGCCTTTGACGCCATCGCCTCGGGCATGGACCGCCACCAGGTCATGGACGCCACGCGCCGCATCGTGCACCGGACGCTCGAACCGGATCGATTCGATGCTCGATCCGAAAAAAGGGACGGCGACCAGTGACCGACGACCAAAAGGCGCTGGCCAAGAAACGCCGGGCCGCCCAACACCCGGAACGCCCCGGCGAACGGTGTAACGCGCCGGCCGCGACCTGGACGCCGGTGGTCGATCACGCTCGCTGTGAGGCGAAGAGTGATTGCGTGATCGTCTGTCCCAACGACGTCTTCGAGATCCGCCGGATCGACGACGGCGACTTCGCCGCCCTCCGACCGCTGGCCAAGATTCGGGTTCTCGCGCATCGACGCCGGACCGCGTACACCCCGAACGCGTCGGCCTGTCGGGCCTGTGGTCTGTGCGTCGTGGCCTGCCCTGAGGACGCCATTAGCCTGAAAACGGATCATGGCGCCGACTGACTCCCTCGACCTTTCCCCGACGACGACGGAGAAGACATCCTCGGGATCCATCACGCCTTGTCGGAACCGCGCTCGTAGCGGCGGAAGCCGGGCAGGAGGGCGGCGAGGACGAGGGCGCCGATCATGCAGACGACTCCCCCCGAGACGATGGAGAACTGGGTTGACGTGGCGCTGGCCACGGCGCCGGACTCGAGGTCGCCCAGCCGCGGGCCGCCCTCGACCACGGCCATTTGCAGGGCCGAGACCCGGCTGCGGTAGGACTCGGTGGTGACGCTCTGGACGATGGTGCTGCGCAACACGGCCGAGACCAGGTCGATCCATCCGGCGAGGACGAGGAGGGCGAGCGCCGCCCACAGGGCATGGACGAACCCGAAGACGATGATCACCGCCCCCCAGGCGGTCACAGCGATCACGACCGCCCGGCCCTGGCGTCGGACCGCGCTCAGCCATCCCGAGGCGAGCGAGCCCACCAGCGCCCCGGCGGCTGGCGCAGCGTAGAGGAGGCCGAGCACGCCCGGACCACGGTGGTACACCGTATGGACCAAGGCGGGAAAGAGAGCCCTTGGCAGCCCGAAGACAGTGGCGCACAGGTCGAGGAGGTAGGCGCCCTGGAGCGCTTGTCGAGCTCGGACATAGCCGAGTCCCTCGAGCATCGAACGCGAGCCCGGCCGGGCGAGCCATCTCGCGGACTCCGGTCCGGCTCGGCTCATGCGCCACATGAAAGTGGCACTCCACACGAAGGTGAGGGCGTCGATCCCGTAGAGCCAGGACAGTCCGACAACGGCGATGACCAGGCCCGAGAGTGCGGGACCCAACACCATACCGACTTGGTCGATCACCTGCATCGTGGCATAGGCCGGCGTCAGCAATTCGTTCGCCACGAACGAGGGCACCGCCGCGGTGGCCGCGGTGGAGATCACACCGGACAAGCCCGCCGCAAAGGCGGTGATCAGGTAGATGGCAAGGACCGACGCGTTCGGCCCGACGGCCGCGTTGAGCGCCAGTCCGGTGCTGGTGAAGGCCAGCAGCACCGAGGTGCCAACCATGGCCCGACGACGATCGAACGCGTCACCGATCGCCCCTCCCGCGAGCGTTCCTGCCACGAACGGCACCAACTGCGCCAGGCTCACCGCACCGACCTGGAGCGACGAGCCGGTCAGCGAGTACACCTGGTAGGCGAGC
>DATJTU010000170.1:0-2309 GCA_035503015.1 Acidimicrobiales bacterium
GCCTCCTCCCCGATCGCCATCTTGACCAGGGGCGGCCCGCCCAAGAAGACCCGCGCCCGGCCCTCGACCATCACCGTGTAGTCGCTCATGCCCGGCAGGTAGGCGCCGCCGGCGGTGGACGAGCCGAACACGACACAGATGGTGGGGACGCCCTGCGCCGAGAGCTGCGTGAGGCGCCGGAACTGCTCGCCGCCCGGGACGAAGACGTCGGCCTGGCGGGGCAGGTCCGCCCCTCCGGACTCGACGAGGAGCAGCACCGGGAGGCGGTTCTCCTCGGCCACGTCCATGGCGCGCAGGAGCTTGCGGATCGTCGTCGGGCTCGTGGTGCCGCCGCGCACGGTGGGGTCGTTCGCGATGACGAGGCACTGGGTGTGCGACACCTCGGCCAGCGCGACGACGACCCCGCCGCCGACCGGGTCGCCGGTGTGCAGGCCGGCCAGCGGGGAGAGCTCCAGCACCGGCGTGCCGGGATCGACCAGCCCCTCGAGGCGCTCGCGCACCATCAGCTTGCCGCGGGCGCGGTGCCGCTCGACGTACTGCGGGCCGCCGCCGGCCACCACGCCGTCGTGCAGCGACCGCACCTCCTCGGCGAGGGCGCGCATCGCGTCGGCGTTGGCGCGGAACTCGTCGCCGGAGACTGCGAGGCGCGACCGCAGGACCGTCGTCACGAACTGGTGTCCCACGACGGCGCGCGCTTCTCCAAGAACGCCGCCATGCCCTCCGCCGCCTCCTCGCCCGAGAAGAGGGCGGCCGAGGTCGCCGCCGCGACCGCGAGCCCCTCGGCCCACCCGTGGGCCGGGAGCAACCGGGCGAGCTCCTTGGTGGCGCGGACCGCGCCGGGCGCGGACTTGCGCAACGCCGACGCCTGCGCGGCGACCCACGCATCGAGCGCGCCCTCGCCCTCCTCGACGACCGCCGAGAGAAGCCCGTTGGCGGCCGCCTCGGCCGCATCGAACCGCTCCCCCGTCAGGATCATCCTCGAAAGGAACCGAGGGTCCATCACGCGCAGCGCCGGCACCAAGATCATGGCGGGCGCCACGCCGACGCGCACCTCGGTGAAGGCGAACGTCGCGGTGGCGGGCGCCACGGCGATGTCCGACGCCGCGATCAGCCCGATGCCGCCCGCCCGGGCGTGCCCGTTGACCCGCGCGATGACAGGGACCGGGCTCTCGACGATGGCCGTCAAGATGTCGGGCATCCGGTTGGGCGCGTCCACGCCGCGCTCGGACTCGCGCTCGGAGAGATCCGCGCCCGAGCAGAACACAGTGCCCGAGCCGGTGAGGACGATGGCGCGCAACGCCGGTGCACGTGCCGCGTCGCCCAGCGCCCGCGCGAGCTCGTCGAGGAGCTGGGCGGAGAGCGCGTTGCGGTTGTGCGGAGAGTCCAGCGTGATGGTGCGGATCCCGCCGTCGTCTCGCACGCCGACTAACGCATCCGTCACGGGGCGCAGTGTAGGGGGGCGCCTGCGGAGGGGAGAAAAATGGCCGGTGGTATCGTTCGCCGGTGATCGAGAGCGACGAGCATCAGCTGTTTCGCAAGACGCTCCGGAACCTCTTCGAGCGTGAGATCGAGCCCTACGTCGACGAGTGGGAGGCGGCCCGCACGTTCCCCGCTCACGACCTCTTCCCCAAGCTCGCCGCGGTCGGCCTGTTCGGGCTCGAGTACGACGAGGCCGTCGGCGGCATGGGCGCCGACCACACCTACACCCTCATCGCGGGCGAGGAGATGGGCCGAATCAGTTGCGGCGGGGTGCCGATGGCGATCGCCGTGCAGATGGCCATGTCGACGCCCGCGCTGGCGCGGTACGGCACGCCGGAGCTGAAGGAGCAGTACCTGGCCCCGGCCATCCGCGGCGAGGTCGTCACCTCCATCGCGGTGACCGAGCCGGACGCCGGCAGCGACGTCGCAGGCATCCGTACCAGGGCCGTCCGCGACGGGGACGAGTGGGTCGTCAACGGCGCGAAGCTCTTCATCACCAACGGCACGCAGGCCGACTGGCTCTGCCTCCTGGCGCGGACGTCCGACGAACCCGGGGCGCACGGCATGTCGCTCATCGTGGTGCCCACTGCGCTCGCCGGCGTTGCCGTGTCGCGCAAGCTCGAGAAGCTCGGCATGTGGTCCAGCGACACCGCGGAGCTCTCCTTCACCGACGTGCGCGTCCCGGTCGCCAACACGATCGGCGAGATCGGGCGCGGCTTCCAGCAGCAGATGGTGCAGTTCCAGGCCGAGCGCCTCATGACCTTCTACAAGCAGGTGGGGTCGATCGAGCTGGCCCTCGAGCGCACGAAGACGTACCTCCAACAGCGGCG
>DATJTU010000171.1:0-30967 GCA_035503015.1 Acidimicrobiales bacterium
GGCGGTCTCAACCGGTCGCTGCAATTAGCTCAGCGAGCTTCTCACAGGGCTTGAGCCAGCCCAGAGTCTCTCGGGGTCGTCCGTTCATCTTGCGCTCGATCTCGTCGAGATCGGCGCGGCTCAGGGCACGCAAGTTGGTGCCCTTCGGCATGAACTGGCGCAAGAGCCCGTTGGTGTTCTCGTTCGAGCCGCGTTGCCAGGGGCTGTGGGGATCGCAGAAGTAGATGGGGATGCCCGTTTCGACGCTGAAGTGGCGGTGCCGGGCCATCTCTGAGCCTTGGTCCCAGGTGATCGAGCGGGCGAGCTTGGCCGGCAAGGTGGCGATGGCCTTTTTCATCGCCGCCTCCACCGTCTCGGCGCGGTGGTCATCTGGCAGGTGCAACAAGAGCACGTAGCGCGTGGAGCGCTCGACGAGCGTGCCCACCGCCGACGAGCGGGTGCCCATGATGAGGTCGCCTTCCCAGTGCCCGGGCACGGCGCGGTCGGCCACCTCGGCGGGGCGCTCTGCGATCATCACCATGTGCGGGATCTGGCCCCGCCCGTCGGCGTGGCCGCGTCTGCGCTTGCCGGCGCGCCCCGAGCGCAGGCAACGGGCCAGCTCAGCGCGCAGTTCGCCGCGTCCTTGGACGAAGAGCGAGCGATAGATGCTCTGGTGGCTCACCCACATCATCGGATCGTCGGGGAACTCGTGACGCAAGCGGCGCGCGATCTGTTGGGGGGACCAGAGCTCTTCGAGCCAGGCCTCGACCTGGGTGCGCAACGCCCCGGGCGCTGCCAGCTTGGAGGCCTTTGGTCGGCGGGCGCAGCGCGCGGCGCGTCGGTGGGCCCGGTGGGCCCGATAGGCCGCCCGCCCCCCGTTCGCCGCCACCTCGCGCCCGATGGTCGAGGGAGCTCGGGCGAGCCTGGTCGCGATCGAAGCGAGGGTCTCGCCTTGGGCCAGACCGGCTCTGATCTCTTCGCGTTCGGCGAGCGAGAGACGAGAAGGCGAGGGGTCGAAGTGGCGCTCGAGGGTGCCGGGCCCCTGGTCGAGGGCGGTCTTGACGCTCGGGCGGCTCCGGCCGAGCCTCCGCGCGATCTCGTTCATCGAATGCCCGGCCTTGTCGAGGCGCCGAATCTCGCGCCGTTCCTCGGCGCTCAGCCACTTGAAACCCTTGGCCACCGCAATCCTCCTGCTCGGGTCCCACCAGCGTGGTGAGACGTGGAGCTAATTGCGGTGATCCCTTGAGACCGCCCGCCGAGTTTCGGAAGGATGTGATCTAGAGAATTTCGCTCTCCCACCTGCTGCGACCCCTTCCGAGCCGAACACTTGCAATTGGTTCGTAATCATGTAATCTCGTAACTATGACGCAAAGCATGCACGAGGGCCGCCGAGGCCAGCGGGGACGGCGCCGCACCACCACACCGCCGCCATCGGGACCGGAGCAGGAGCGACTGATCGGCGCCTGGTTCAGCGGGCGGGTGCCGGGCACCTGGTTCGAGGAGAGCCCGACGATCGCCATCGACGACGACGAGATCCAGGTCGTCGGGAGTCTGGACTCGCCGCAGTTGCCCGATGGAGCGAGCGAAGACGAAGTGCGAGTGGCTGAGCAGGCACGCATCACCGGCTTCCGCGAGGAGACGCGCACGGTGCGGATGCGGATCGCCGACGAAGCCCAGCCCGCGTTCCGCCGCACTGTGTCCTGGGGCGCTGTCTGTGGTGGTTCGACGGTCCTGTTCACGACCGCCGGGGTCCCTGTGATGACGCGGTTGCGCCTGGGCGATCGCCGGGTGCTCGACACGTTGATCGCCGCCGGCGTTGCCCGCAGCCGGAGCGAAGCGCTGGCCTGGTGCGTGCGACTCGTTGCCGAGCATGAGGGCGAGTGGATTCAAGAGCTACGCGACGCAATGGCGGCGGTCGACGAGGTGCGAAACCGGGGTCCGCGGAGTGTCAACGGCGGGGACAGCGACACCGACGAGACCGGGGCCTGAACCGGGACCGTACCGGGCGGTCCACCTGGCGTGGGACCATGCGCGGATGGACCACGACCACTTCCACCGGATCCAAGACGACCTGCGCGAGCCCTATCGGGCATTGCGCGACGCCCTGCCGGAGGTCATGAGCGGTTACAACGCCATGCACGCGGCGGCGTTCCGCGACGGCGCGTTGTCGGCCAAGACCAAAGAACTCATCGCGCTGGCCATCTCGATCACGAGGGAGTGCGACGGCTGCGTCGCGGCCCATGCCCGCAGGTGCGCCGGGCGCGGCGCGACCACAGAGGAGGTAGCCGAGATGATCGGGGTCGCCATCTCAATGAACGGCGGTCCAGGCACAGTCTGGGGTCCCCGAGCCCTGGCAGCCTTCGCGGAGTTCTCGGTGACGTCCTGAGCGGCGGACCGCCCAGGTGCGGATGGGTCGCGGTCAGGCTCCGACGGCCGTGAAGGAGCAGTCCATGTGCTTGATCCCGTTGATGAAGGGCGACAGAAGCCGGTCTGGCTCGCTGCTTGCCTCGATGTCGGGCACGCGCTCGAAGAGCCGGCGGAACATCACCTCGATCTCCTGGCGGGCCAGGTGTGCGCCGAGGCAGAAGTGCGGCCCCGCGGCGCCGAAGCCGATATGTGGATTCGGCGTTCGGCGCACGTCGAAGGTGTAAGGGTCCTCAAAGACGTCCTCGTCGCGGTTGGCCGAGTTGTAGAACATGATGACCTTGTCGCCTTCGTGCAGCTCGGTCTCGTCCAGCACGGTGTCGGCCGCCACGGTGCGGCGCATCCAGATAACCGGCGAGGCCCAGCGCACGATCTCGTCGACGCCGGTCGCGGCGGTCCCAGCCGGGTCGGCCACCCAGAGCGCCCGCTGGTCGGGATGCTGCGTGAGCGCGAGCAGGCCGTGACTGATTGCGTTTCGGGTTGTCTCGTTGCCCGCCACGACCAAGAGGATGAAGAACGAGGCGACCTCGTTGTCGGTCAGCGCCTCGCCATCCACGTTGGTGTTCACCAGCGCCGAGGTGATGTCGTCGGTCGGGTGCTCCTTGCGGAAGGCGGCCAGGTCGAGCATCAGCAGGTTGAGCTGCTGGGCGGCCGTCATGAAGGCCAGCATGGGATCGGTCCCCTCTGGCACGTACTCAGGGTCGCCGTTGGAGAGGATGACGTTGGATGCGTTGAACACCGTCGCGTACTCCGACGCCCCGATGCCCATCATGTCGCAGATGATCTCGAGGGGAAGTCGGGCGGCCACCTCAGTGACGAAGTCACAGCCGCCGAGCGGCGCCACCCGGTCGAGAACGTCGTTCGCCACGAAGTCGATGCGGTCCTCGATCGACTTGATCATGCGCGGGTTGAACGCCGCCGACACGATACGCCGCAGGCGAGCATGGCGGGGGTTGTCCATGTTGATCATGGATCCGAAGAAGTCGAGCATCTCGTCGGGCATATCGATGATCGAGGTGGCGCCCTTGCCCGACTGGAAGATCTCGGGGTGCCGGCTCGCCGTCGAGATGTCGGCATGGCGCGTCAACCCGTAGTAGCCGTGCCCCTCGGGAATGACGTAGGTCAACGCCTCTGGGATCTCAGGCTCTGCGAAGAACGCGATCGGACGCTCGCGCCGCAACGTCTGGAACGCGCCTTCACGCTCGTCCCAAGGTCGCGCCCAGAACTCCATGTCCGAGAGATCGATCTCGTCTGCCGACAGGACCGCGAGTGGCTGCATGAGGCCCACCCTACCCACGTCCCTACACTGCGACCATGTGCGACACGCTGTGTGCCCCCGGTCCGCGGGGCATGGTGTTCGCCAAGAACTCGGACCGCCCACCCAGCGAGGTCCAAGTGGCATGGCCCTTCGGCCGGCGTGCGTCTGCTGGGTGCACGTTGCGCACCCAATACTTGAGCATCGGCGACGCCGGCGCGTGCGCCACCTTCTTGTCCTGTCCGACGTGGTGCTGGGGCGCCGAGCACGGCGTCAACGAACACGGGGTGGCGATCGGCAACGAACGTGTGGCGACGACGCACGACGCGGCGCATGCGCCACCCGCACTGATCGGGATGGACCTCGTGCGCCTGGGACTCGAACGTGCCCGCTCCGCCGAAGAGGCCCTCGACGTGATGACGGGACTCCTGGACGTGTGCGGTCAGGGCGGCATCGCCGACACCGTCCGCCAGCAGGCCTACGACTCCTCCTTCCTCGTCGCAGATCCGTCGCATGCATTCGTGCTCGAGACGTCCGGGTCGGCGTATGCGATCGCACCGGCCGACGACGGGATCGCTATCTCCAATTGCCTCACCCTCGGCACCGGTTGGACCCGGGCGTCGCGCGAGCTCTCGCCCGGTGACGACTTCGGCCGTTTCGCCGACACCGAAGCCAAAACACTGCACGCCGACGTCCGCTTGGCCGCGAGCCGCCGCTTCCTCGCCGGGACGCCCGCCGGGGGCCTGACCCCGGCCGCGACCGCTGCGCATTTGCGCGATCACGGCAACGGTCCGTGGGGCGCGCCGACGGGAGGACCTGTCCACCCGCCGCCCGAGCATGTCGAGGAGGACGTCAGTGGGGCCAGCGTGTGCATGCACGTGCGCGGGATGGTCGGGACGACCGCGTCCATGATCGCCGAGCTGCCAGCCGCCGTGAGTGAAGGCGAGCCTCTGCGCGTCTACGTGGCCGCCGGCGCTCCGTGTTCGAGCATCTACGTGCCGGCCTTCCCTCGTACTGCCGAAGGACCCCCGCCTTTCGTCCCCGTTGAGCTCTCGGGCGAGCAGCTCTGGCACGCCGCCGATGCCGTGCGCCAATTCGTCGAAGCCGAACCGGACGCGCTGCCAGCCGTGCGCGCGGTGCTCCAAATCACCGAAGACGAGTTGTGGGCCGAGGCGGACGACGTGCGTGCCGACCCCTCGCGCCGGTCTGCAGTGGGTGCCGAATGGGGACAGCGTGCACTGCAGGCGTTGCGGTCCTGTATCCCCTAATCGGGGCTGACGCGGCGATACGCTGCGGAAACAGGCAGTGCACTCCTACTCGCCAAGGGGGATCTCATGACGTCACTTCTCACGGACGCCGACATCGCGGTCGGCGACGCAGTCAGCGAGGAGCTCGAGAAGATGTGGGGCTGGTACCTCGTGTGGGGGATCCTCGCGATGATCTTCGGTTTCTTCGTGATCAGCTACCGCCACGCGAGCGTCTTCGCCATCATCTATCTCGCCAGTGGCTTCTTCATCGTCGGCGGCCTCTTCGAGATCATCGGGGCGATCCGCGTGGCGCGCCAGCGTTGGTTGCACCTCGTGTTCGGCCTCGTCTGGATCGGCGCCGGCATCGTGGGGTTCGTCTGGCCCCACATCACGATCTTCATCGTCGCCATCCTCGTCGGGTGGGGTTTCTTGGTCCTGGGCATCTTCGACATCGTCGACTCGATCCGAAACCACTACCTGCCCTACTGGTGGGCCTATCTGATCCGGGGCATCATCGCCGTGGCGCTTGGTTTCCTCTGCATCCGGCATCCCGGCGCACCGCTGACGGCGCTCGTGGTCCTGATCGGGATCCTGGCCATCGTGTTCGGGGCCGTCGAGATCATCGGTGCCTTCTCGGCCCGCCACGCCAAGAAGTCGTGGGCGGCGTACAAGGCGCAGCTCCACTAAGCGCGACGGGGAGCCGGGCGTGAGGTTGGCCAGCTTCTCCGTCGCGGACGGACCCACTCGCCCCGGGGTGATCGACGGTGACGAGATCGTCGACCTGAGCGATCCGGCGACAGGCTTGCCGGCCACGATGCGCGAGCTGCTCGGTCTCGGACGCGTCGGGCTCGAGCGGGCCCGTGGCGCGTCGGCGCTCGGTGGGGCCCGCTACGCGGTGGCCGACGTGCGCCGTCAGGCGCCGGTGCCCGACCCACCGGCCATCCTCGGCATCGGCATGAACTACCGGGCCCACGTCGCGGAACTCGGTCGCGATCAGCCCGAATGGCAGTACTGGTTCAACAAGCAGCGCACGGCCATCGCCGGTCCCGGAGACCCCATCATCTTGCCCGCCGTGTCCGACGCAGTTGACTACGAAGGCGAGCTCGCCATGGTGATCGGTCCCCGCTGCGAACACGTGCCGGCCGCCCGGGCGTTCGACGTGGTCGCGGGCTTCACGATCATCAACGACGTGAGCGCACGCGACTGGCAGTGGCGGACGCCGACGTTCACGATGGGCAAGTCCTTCGACAGCCATGCGCCGTGCGGCCCCGAAATCGTCACCCCGGACGAGCTGGGGAACCCAGAGGTGCTCATCATCCGCACGTGGGTCAACGACGAATTGCGCCAGGACTCGACGACGGCCGACATGATCTTCGGTTGCGCGGCGATGATCGAGTACCTCACCACCGCGTTCCCGCTCGAGCCCGGCACCATCATCGCGACCGGCACGCCGGCGGGCGTGGGCGCCGGCTTCGACCCCCCTCGGTACCTCGCGGCGGGTGACACGGTACGGATCGGCATCGAAGGGATCGGTGAGCTGGTCAACCCGGTGATCCAGGGCGGAGCTCCGAGCCCGATCGGGCTCGATTGAGCGGGCCCTCGGTCACAGTTCCCCTCCGGCACGGCACAATGGTGGTGTGACCGAGACGCCGTCAGAGCTCAGCGACGAGGAGCGGGCCGACCGCCTGCAGAAGTTGCAGGGCATCATGGACCTGATGCGTCCAGCCGTGCAGGCCGACGGCGGGGACCTCGTCCTGGTGCGCGCCGACGTCGAGACCGGCGTCATAGAAGTGCAGCTCCAAGGTGCCTGCAGCTCCTGTGCCATCAGCTCGGCCACCCTTTCGGGCGGGGTCGAGCGAATCCTGCGCGAGCGTCTGCCCTGGGTCACCGAGGTTCTCGGTGGGCTCGACGACTCGCTGACCGTCGACGAGAGCGCTGCGCTCGGCTCCGGCGGGTACGTCCCGAGCTTCTAGCAGGACCCGAATCACCCCCCCCGGCCCGCCGTGGCCGGCCGAACTGCCTGATCCCGTCATTCCAGCCCCGCAAGGGTGATTGATTAGTTAACTCAACTAACTATACTGGAGGCATGCCGACCGCCGCCCAACTGACCCACGAGGACGTGGCCGGGCGACTGCGCATCGCCGTGAACCGCTTGCATCGCCGGCTCCGCCAGGAGTCGCTGGGGGGGTTGTCACCGGCTCAGGCCTCCGCGCTCGGGTCGGTCAACCGGCACGGAAACCCGACGCTGGGCGAGCTGGCTGCGATCGAGCAGGTGCAGCCGCCTTCGATGACGCGGATCGTGGCCAGCCTGGCGGAGGCAGGCATGGTGACCCGGGTGGCCGATGCCAACGACCGCCGCAGCGCCCGCGTCCGGGTGACGCCCGCCGGGGAGCGGGCTCTCGAGCGCATCCGCACGCGCAAGAACGCATTCCTTCTTCGTCGTCTCGACGAGCTCGGCCCCGACGAGCAGCAGCAGGCAGCCGAGTTGGTCGAGCTCCTCGAGCACATCCTCACGGAGGAGTCGTGACGCGCCGGCTCCGGGAGGCGGGCCGCCGGACCTTCCGCGCCATCTCGGTCCGCAATTACCGGCTGTACTTCACCGGCCAGGTCATCTCCGTGTCAGGGACCTGGATGCAGACCGTCGCGCAGGCATACCTGATCCTCTTCCCGCTCCACGGCACGGGTCTCGACGTCGCCGTCGCGACGAGCCTCCAGTTCCTGCCGCTTCTCCTCCTCGGGCCGTTCGGGGGCCTGATCGCCGACCGCCTCGACAAGCGCAAGGTGCTCTATGCGACACAGGGCACCGCGGGCGCGCTCGCCCTCACCCTCGGGATCCTCGCCGCGACCCACACCGTGGTGCTCTGGGAGGTGTACCTGCTGGCCACAGGCCTCGGGTTCGTGAACCTCTTCGACAATCCCGCCCGCCAGACCTTCGTTTCCGAGATGGTCGGGACAGAGCTCTTGCCCAACGCAGTGAGCCTCAACAGCGTGCTGATGAACTCCGCTCGAGTGATCGGGCCCGCCATCGGCGGCGTGCTGATTCTCACGGTCGGCGTCTCGACGTGTTTCTTCTTGAATGCGGCGTCGTTCGCGGCAGTCATCACGGCGCTGGCCATGATGCGCGCCGGAGAGCTCTACCGGCGCCCCGGCGTCGCACGCGCCAAGGGTCAGGTGCGGGAGGGTTTCCGCTACGTGTGGGCCACGCCCGACCTCAAGATCCCGCTCATCTCCATGGCGGTCGTCGGGGTGTTCGCGTTCAATTTCACGGTCACCCTCCCGTTGCTCGCGAAGTTCACGTTCCATGGGGGAGCGGGTCTCTACAGCTGGTTCATGGTGGCCATGGGTGCTGGTGCAGTGGTGGGGGGCCTCGCCACCGCCTTCCGCAGCCGTCCGTCGACTCGATTGCTGGCGTACATCGGCGTGATCTTCGGCGCGGCGATCACCGCCGTGGCGCTCTCGCCGACCGAGGCCTGGGCCATTGCGCTGCTGGTGCCGATGGGCGCAGCCAGCATCTCGTTCGTCGCGACGAACAACGCCACCCTCCAGTTGCGTGCCGACCCGGCCATGCGCGGCCGCGTCATGGCCCTCAACGCCATCGCGTTTCTCGGAAGCACGCCCATCGGTGCCCCGCTGCTCGGCTACGTCAGCGACATCAGCAATCCGCGCGTCGCGCTGGTCATCGGAGGTGTGGCGACGCTGGCCGCCAGCATCCCGCTGTTCGCCCTCGGCGCCAAGCAGCGCCGGCGCGGCACCGAAGGTCTGGTCATGACGGGCGACGGCGCGCCGGCACTGGCCACCTCGGCCGCGACCGTCGTCCCGATGCCGGCCCGCGAGTCCGCCGCCTGAGCGCCATCACCGGGCGTGGCGGCCGCACGTCGCGGGCGCCGCAGTGAATGCGGGCGTTCAGCCTGGGTGGACGACCTTGTCAACGACGGGGTGCATGAGCGAGCCGAACTCCGCCAGGAGCCGAACGAGCAGGTCGTCCACCGAGATGATCCCCGCCAGCTCCTTGTCCTCGAGGACCGGCAGGCGACGCGCGGAGGCGGTCTTGAACGCGGCGAACGCCTCGAAGACGTCAGCGGAGCCCTGAATGGTGTCAGGGTCCGCAGTCATGACAGAGGCGACCTCCGCGCTGACGGCCTTGCCCGTGGCGACTCCACGCACCGTGATGTCGCGGTCGGTCACGATGCCCACGAGGCGGCCGCCGTCGACCACGAGGAGTGATCCGACGTGGTGGCTGTCGAGGAGTTGTGCGGCCTCCTCCAGCGAGCAGTTGGGCGGCACGGTCACCGGCGCGGACCTCAGGCACTCTCTCACCAGCATCGTTGGTCACCCCGTCCGCGTCTCGTCGTCCCCGGCATGCAGATCGTCACCATCGCCGGCCCAAACTAGGCGAGCGCGGAGCGGTCGTTCAGGGGTGCCCGTCGAGCAGACCGCGCTCCCGGGCCACGGCGACGAGCTCGAGCTGGTTGTGCACACCGAGCTTGCGGTAGAGGTTCTTCACGTACCCCCGCGCCGTGTTGATCGTGATGCCGAGACGGGCCGACGTGCGCTGGAGGTCGACCCCGCTGGCCAGGAGCCCGAGGACGTCCAGTTCACGCCGGGTGAGCGCTGACGCGCCGGAGCCGTGCGGCCGTGGCGCGGCGGCACCGGGCGCAGCGGCACAGATGGAAACCAGGCTCGGCCTGTCGATGGAGAACGCCTGGGGCCGCAGGGCGGGGATCGTCTCGACCACGACGCCGAGGCTGACCGACTTGGGGAGCAGGCCGCATGCGCCTGCGTCGGCGACCTCGCGGACCAGCGACGGACCCAGCGTGCGGCCGGTCAGCACGAGCACCCGCGTGTCGGGGTGCTGTTCGAGGAGCTGGCGTGTCGACCCGACCGGGTCAATGGCGTCGGACTGCACGTCCATCACCGCGACGTCGGGCCGTTCGGCGTTGGCGAGGGTGAGCGCCTGGTCGATATCCCGAGCCGTGCCCACGCACGTGAGGTCGCCCGTCGTGTCGATCGCCAGTGCGAGGGCCTCTGCAAAAACGGAGTGCCCGTCGACCACCATCACCCTCAGTGGCCCATCGGCCATCCGCCACCACTCCCGCGCCAGTGCGGGCCGCCCCGCCCGCTACATGCACGATAGCGACATCTATCGGGGTTTGCCCAACAATCAGCAGCGCGGATGCAGCAACCGGCCGCTGCAACGTGCGCGAAAGGCGATCGGCGATCGGCGATCAGTGATCGCCGATCCTCTGAACCAGGCGATCGGGCGATCAGGCGATCGGGCGGTCGAGGGTCAGGCGGGCTTGGGCTCCTTCGGCAACCCGAGCACCCGCTCGCCCACGATGTTGCGCTGGATCTCGGCCGAGCCGCCCCAGATCGTCTCCGAGCGGGAGAAGAAATAGGCGGATTGGATGCTGTCGACCGGGTACTGCGCGGAGGCCCACCGGCCGCCGTAGTTGGCCTCGTCACTGACCTTGCCCGAGAGGATCTGGCCGCCCATGCCGAGGATGTCCATGGCCAGGAGCATCGTCTCCTGGTGCGCCTCGGACCAGAACATCTTGTTGCACGCGCCGAGCGCGGCCGTCGTGTGCGTCCCTTGCAACGCGTCGGTCAAAGTCCGGTAGCCGTTGATCTCCATGATCTTGATCTTCGACCAGGACCGCGCGAGGCGCTGGCGAGTGAGCCGGTCCGAGTCGCGGCCCCGCTCCCGGGCGAGCTCGAGGATCTCTTCGAACTCCTTCTTGAAGCGACGGTACCCCGTCGTCGACGACGTGCCGCGCTCGAAGCCGAGCGTGGTCATCGCGACCTTCCAGCCGTTGTTGACGCCACCGATCACGTTGTCGACGGGGCAACGGACGTTCGTGAAGAAGACTTCGTTGAATTCCGCGGAGCGATCGACCTGCTCGATCGGCCGCACCTCGACACCGGGCTGCTTCATTGGCACGAGGAGATAGGAGATCCCCGCGTGCTTCGGCGCGTCGGAGTCGGTGCGCGCGAGCAGGAAGATGTAGTCGGCGTACTGCGCCTGGGTCGTCCAGACCTTCTGCCCGTTGATGACCCATTCGTCGCCGTCGAGCTCTGCCCGGGTCTTCAAGCCCGCGAGGTCCGAGCCGGCGTCGGGCTCGCTGAACCCCTGACACCAGGCGATCTCGCCCTTGAGAATCCCCGGGATGAACCGCTGCTTCTGCTCTTCGGTGCCCCATTGCAAGATCGTCGGGCCGACCAACGTGTCGCCGAAGAAGTCGGCGCGTAGCGGCGCACTGGCGCGAGCGAACTCTTCGTTGAGCACGACTTGCTGGAGGAGGCTCAGTCCCTTGCCGCCGTATTGCGCGGGCCAGCTGGCGCAGATCCAGCCACCTTCGAAGAGTTTCTCCGTCCACTCTTCGTTGAACGCCTTGCGCTCGGCGGGCGACATCGAGAACCCGGGTTCGAACCAACCGGCGGGGAGGTTGTCGCGGAGCCACGCCGCGATCTCCGCCCGGAATTCTTCTGCTTCGGGCGGGTAGGCAAGGTCCATGCACGCACGGTATACCCCGTCGGGCCGCCGTCCAGTTCCGGCCGCCGGTAGGGTGAAGCGCAGAAAAGCTCGGCATTGACAAGATCCCCGTGCGGGACGACGGAGAAGGAGGTGTGTGCCATGGCGAGAGGCGAACCCCCCAGTAGCACTGCCGGCGCATGCTCACTCCGTGTCACCGGCTGACCGCTGCACCGCCGCAGCGGCGACGCTGCATCGAGCTGACCGGGCGTACGGGGAGCGGCGGGGCGACACCGTCTCGGCGTAACCCGCGTTGATCACGCCAAGGGGGCACGTGCACGGTGGGCGCACACAGCGCGCGCCGCCCGGCTCGGTTGACCACCCGGCCGAGCGGACAGAGACATCGACCAGACCGAAAGACCGACCCGGCCAGGTCTCGCCCGCCGAGCCTGAGCCGCCGCCAGAGCCAGAGGAGGGAGCTCCATGGCCACGCCACCGCCGACCGGCACACCGAGCCGGACGCACCTGTTGCCCGCGCGCGTGCGCGACGCCGCACGACCGCCGCACCAGCGCCGGCGACGCACCCGTCGCATCCTTGCGTCCGAGGGTGTCTTCGACTCCATCGTCTCGCTGGCCGGGCTGCTCGGCCGGCCCGTGCGCAACCAAACCGGCCAGGAGATCGGCCGGCTCGATGACGTCGTTGCCCGGTGGGCGGACGGCCAGGTCTACCCGCCGGTGAGCGGCCTGGTCATCAGGGTGGGGCGGCGCCTCGCCTTCGTGCCGGCGTCGGCCATCGACCGCATGGGGCACACCGAGGTGCTGCTGCGCTCGTCGCGCCTCGACCTGCGCGACGTGGTCCGCCGCCCGGGCGAGGTGCTCTTGGCCAAGGACGTGCTCGACCACCAGCTCGTGGACGTCGAGGGCGTGCAGGTCATCCGGGCGGCCGACCTGTATCTCGCCGAGGTCATCGGCCGCATCCGGCTCGTGGGTGCCGACGTCTCCAACGCGACGTTGCTGCGCCGCCTCGGCCCGCGCCGCTGGCGGCCGCGTCCGACGCCCGACCGGGTGATCGACTGGGCCGCCATCCAGCCCTTCAACGAGTCCCTGCACGACCAGAGCGGTGGCGGTGCGGGTGCGGGCGCAGGTGCGGGTGCGGGCAATGGCGCGGGCAACGGTGCGGCCGCGAGCCAGGTGCGGCTCAAGACCACCAACGAGGGGCTGCACCGGCTGCGCCCCGGCGAGCTGGCCGACCTCCTCGAGGATCTGCGCCGCGACGAGCGGCGCGAGCTCCTCGCTGCGCTCAGCCCCGACGAGGCGGCCGACGCTCTCGAGGAGATGCAACCTGAGGACCTCGAGCAGCTGCTGCGCGAGTCGGACCCGGTGGAGGCCGCGCGCCTCGTCTCCGCCATGGAGCCCGACGAAGCGGCTGACGCGTTGCGCGACCTGCCCGTCGCGGTGCGGGCCGAGGTGCTCTGGCACATCCCCTCCCAGACCGCGGTCGCGCTGCGTGAGCTCCTCGGCTATTCCGAGCGGGAGGCGGGCGGCATCATGACGACGACGCTCGTGACCGCGACGTCGAGCGAGAAGATCAAGAAGATCGTCGACCGCCTGTCCGAGGCGCGCGGCCACGACGTCGACCTTGATGCCGTCGCCGTCATCGACAGCGACGGCCGGCTCATCGGCGACGTCACCGTGCTCGACATCCTCCTTGCGCTGCGCGACGACACGAGCACCCGGATGTCGGCGCTGCTCGACGAGGAGGAGCCGGTCACGGTCAGCCCACACGACTCCGTCCAAGAGGTGGCCGGGCAGCTCGTCGAGGCGCGCCGGCATTCCATGGTCGTCGTCGACGACGACGGCTGTCCGATCGGACGCATCCTGGCCGACGACGTCCTCGATGCACTGGTGCCCACGAAGGGCCGGTTCCACTTTCCGCGCTTGTTGTCGTGAGGGTCCAGGCCCCGCGGCGGCGGTGGCTCGTCTATCTCGCCGCTGCAGGGCCCGGTCTCATTGCGGCCGCCGCGGGCAACGACGCCGGCGGCATCGTCACCTACTCGTCGGCCGGGGCGCAGTTCGTCTACCGCACCTTGTTCCTGATGGTGCTGATCACGGTGGCCTACGTGATCGTCCAGGAGATGGTGGCCCGGCTCTCCGTCTACACCGGCAAGGGGCTGGCTGCGCTGATCCGCGAGGAGTTCGACCTGCGACTCACCGCGTTCGCCATCACCGCGTTCGCCGTCGCCAACGTCGGGTTGATGGTCACCGAATTCGGCGGGATCGCGACAGCGTTCGAGCTGTTCGGTGTCTCGCGCTACATCTCGGTCCCGATCGCGGCAGTGGCGATCTGGTCGCTCGTGCTCTTCGGCTCCTACCGTTACGCCGAACGCGTCTTCCTGCTCCTCACGGTCGTCTTCATCGCGTACCCCATCGCCGCCGTGCTGGCCCACCCGGACTGGAAGGCGGTCGCTGCCAACACGCTCTGGCCGCATTTCGTGGCGACGCGGTCCTTCCTCTTGCTCAGCGTGGCGCTGATCGGCACGACGATCACGCCGTACATCCAGCTCTACGAGGCCGGCGCGGTCGTGGACAAGGGCGTCAAGCCCGAGGAGTACCGCTTCCAACGCGTCGATGCGATCACCGGCGCCGTGCTGGCGGCCATCGTCGCCATGTCGATCATCGTCGCGACCGGGGCCACCATCGGGGGCACCGGCCCTTTGACCTCGGCCACCACCGCGGCGCAGGGTCTCAAGCCGGTCGCCGGGGCCGCCGCCGAGACGTTGTTCGGCCTCGGGCTGCTCGGTGCGTCCGCCCTCGCCGCGGCCGTCGTCCCGCTGTCGACGTCCTATGCCGTGGCCGAGGCGATCGGCGTCGAGCGCTCGGTCTCCTCGAGCTTCCGCCAGGCGCCCGTCTTCTTGGGCATCTTCACCTTTCAGATCCTCGCCGGCGCTGCCGTCGTCCTCGTCCCCGGGAACCTGATCACGCTGATCCTCAACACCCAGGTCCTCGAGGGCGTCATCACCCCGATGACGCTGATCCTCATCCTCATCCTGGCCAACCGCCGCTCTCTGCTCGGCTCGGCGGCCAACGGCAACGTCGCCCGCTGGTTGGGCGGGCTCTCCATCGTGGCCGTGGCGGCGGTGGCCTCGGTCTACGTGGTCCTGACCGTGGCCGGCTGGTTCGGCCTCGGCTGAGCGCACCGGGCTGCCGCCACCCCCTCTGGGGAGGGCCGTTTGCGCCGGACCAGGGCGTTCGGGGAGGCTATGCGGCCATGGTGGGCCGAGTGGGGACATCCATTGCCTAAGACTCCCCGCCAGAAGTGGATCGAGACCAGGGACTCCTGGGAGCGATCCCGCCACATCGAGGTGCCCGCCCCGATCCGCGCCGCGCCGCCTGGTCCCGGGGGCCTGCGCGTGGCCTACCTCACCTACCGGGGGAACCCGCGCTGCGGTGGCCAGGGTGTCTACTCGCGCCACCTGACCCGCGAGCTCGTCGCCCTCGGGCACTCCGTCGAGGTGTTCTCCGGCCCCCCGTGGCCCGAGCTCGACCCCGGCGTCGGCTTCACGCCCGTCCCGGGCCTCGACCTGTACCGGGACCCCGACCCCTTTCGGATCCCGCACCGCAGCGAGTTCACCTCCCGCGAGGACTGGCTCGAGTTCTCCATCATGTGCACCGCCGGTTTCGGTGAGCCGCTGGCGTTCTCGCGGCGGGCCCGCCAGCTGCTGGCGGCGCGCCGTGACGAGTTCGACGTCGTCCACGACAACCAGTGCCTCGGCAACGGCATGCTCGGCATGGTCGAGGACGGCTGGCCGCTGCTCACCACGCTGCACCACCCGATCACGGTCGACCGCCAGCTCGCCCTCGCGCACGCCGCCAACCCCTGGCAGCACTTCACACAACGCCGCTGGTTCGGCTTTCTCGGCATGCAGCTGCGGGTCGCCCGCGCGCTGCCGGCCGTGGTCACGGTGTCGCAGAACTCGTGCCAGGACATCGTCGCCCAGATGGGGGTCCGGCCCGAGCGCATGACAGTGGTGCCGGTCGGGGTCGACCACACCGTCTTCCGCCCCTTCGACGACGTGTCGCCGGTCCCCGGACGGATCATGGTGACCTCGAGCAGCGACGTCCCGATGAAGGGCCTGGTGCCGCTCCTCGAGGCGGTCGCCAAGCTGCGCACCGAACGCGACGTCGAGCTCACCGTGATCGGACGGCCCGCCGAGGGCGGCCGGGTCGACCGTGCCATTGCCCGCCTGGGGCTGGCCGACGCCGTCCAGTGCGTGAGCGGGATCAGCGACGAGGCGCTGGCGCGCCTCTACGGCGAGGCCGAAGTGGCGGTCGTGCCGTCGCTCTACGAGGGCTTCTCGCTCCCCGCCATCGAGGCGATGTCCTGCGGCGTCGCCGTCGTGGCGACCACCGGTGGCGCGCTGCCCGAGGTGGTCGGGTCCGACGGCGAGACGGGCCTGCTGGTCCCGCCCGACGACCCCGGGGCGCTCGCCGGGGCGATCGGCCGCCTGCTCGACGACCCCGCGCTCCGGGCGCGTCTCGGCACCGCCGGCCGCGAGCGCGTCGTCAGCCGTTTCACCTGGCAGGTCACGGCGGCGGGGACGGCCTCGTGCTACCGGGCCATGCTCGACGGGCTGCCGCTCCCTGGCGCACCAGCCGTACCGGGTGCACCGGGTGCACCGGGCGTCCCGGGGCGGGCCTCTGGGGCCGAGGGCGCAGCCTGATGCTGACCGTCGACTACGACCGCTTGGGCGTGCGGCCCGGCGACCGGGTGCTCGACCTCGGCTGCGGCTTCGGGCGCCACGCCTTCGAGGCGGCGCGCCGGGGGGCATCGGTCGTCGCGCTCGATGCCGGCGCGGACGAGGTGGCCCAGGTCCGCGGGACCTTCGGCGCCATGGTCGAGCAGGGCGAGCTGTCCCCCGGCCATCCCGCCACGGCGGTGCAGGGCGACGCGCTGGCGCTGCCCTTCCCCGACGGCAGCTTCGACCGCGTGATCGCGTCGGAAGTGCTCGAGCACATCCCCGACGACACCGCCGCCATGCGCGAGCTTGCCCGCGTGCTGCGCCCGGGCGGGACGATGGCGGTCACGGTGCCGCGCTGCGTGCCCGAGGCCGTCAACTGGGCGCTCTCGGACGAGTACCACGACACGCCCGGCGGCCACGTCCGCATCTACCGGCGCTCGACGCTCGAGCGGCGCCTCGGCTCGGCCGGCCTCGAGCCCACCGGGCACCACTATGCGCACGGCCTGCACTCGCCGTACTGGTGGCTGCGCTGCCTGGTCGGGCCGTCCAACGACACACACCCCGCCGTGGCCGCCTACCACAAGGTCCTGGTCTGGGACATCGTGAAGGCGCCCGCGCTGACCCGCACGGCCGACCGGGTGCTCAGCCCCGTGATCGGCAAGAGCCTCGTCGTCTACCTGGCCAAGCCGGCGGTGACGGTGGCCGGCCTGCCCGACGCGCGGCCCACCCAGCCGAGCGGGGTGCCCGGCCGGGGCGGGCACCGGCCGGCGACGCGCAAGCAGGGGGCGGCCGCGTGACGACCGAGGAGATCCGCATGGCCGAGGCGACGCTGCGAGACGGAGCCGACCGGCGGCCCGGCGCAGGCGCGCTGCCAGAGGTGCCGGGCATCTTGACCCGCGCCGACGTGCTGGCCACCGGGCACGCCATCGCGGCCCTCCAGCGCGCCGACGGCATGATCCCGTGGTTCGAGGGCGGCCACTGCGACCCGTGGAACCATGTCGAGGCGGCCATGGCGCTCAGCGTGTGCGGCCTGTTCGAGGAGGCGGTGGAGGCCTACCGCTGGCTGGCCCGCATCCAGCTCCCCGACGGCAGCTGGTTCAACTACTACCAGGGCGGCGGGGTGAAGGACCCGAGGCTCGACACCAACGTGTGCGCCTACCTGGCGGCCGGGGCATGGCACCACCACCTCATCACCGGTGACGTCGAGCTGCTCGGCGAGCTCTGGCCCACCATCGAGGGCGGGATCGACTTCATCCTGCGCTTCCAGCAACCCGACGGCTCGGTGCTGTGGTCGCTCGACTCGGCCGGGCGCCCCGAGGCATACGCGTTGTTGACGGGGTCGTCGTCGATCTATCACTCCCTGCGCTGCGCGGTCGCCATCGCCGAGTGCCTGGCCAAGGACCGCCCCGACTGGGAGCTGGCGGCGGGCCGGCTGGGCCACGCGGTGGCGCACCACCCTGGCGCCTTCGCCCCCAAGGTCGAGTTCGCCATGGACTGGTACTACCCGATGCTGTCGGGTGCCCTCGAGGACGAGCCGGCGCGCCGGCGCATCGCCGAGGGCTGGTCGACCTTCGTCATGGAGGGGCTCGGCGTGCGCTGCGTCTCGACCGGTGACTGGGTCACCGCCGCCGAGACGGCCGAGTGCGTGCTCACCCTCGACGCGCTCGGCATGGACGGGCCGGCGCTCGACCTCTTCGAATGGGGCCAGAACCTACGCCTGGGCGACGGCTCCTACTGGACCGGCATGGTCTACCCCGAGCACGAGACCTTCCCCAAGCACGAGCGCACGAGCTACACGTTCGCCGCCATGGTGCTCGCGGCCGACGCGCTCTCGAGCACCACGCCGGCCGCCGGCCTCTTCCGGGGCGAGGGGCTGCCGGCGCCGCTCGACCTGGCCGAGCCGCACTGCGGCGACGCCACCGAGGGCTGCACCGTCTCGGACCCGCGCCGGCGCCATTCGCTGCGCGCCGTGCGCCCGGGCCGGCCCCGCTTCTAGTCGGAGCTTTCCGCCGCCGCCGCCGGCGCCGCGCGCACCCGCCGCAGCACCCGCAGACTCCCGCGCTCGCCGTCGTCGACGAACTCGCCCGAATCGAGCGCGGCCAGGTAGAGCTCGTAGGGCGGCCGGCCACCGTCGGCCGGGTCGGCGAAGACGTCGTGGATGGCCAGCCAGCCACCGACCGCGACGTGGGGGGCCCAGCCCCGGAAGTCGGCCCACGCCGGCTCGTCGCCGTGCCCGCCGTCGATGAAGCAGAACACCAGCGGGCGGTCCCAACGCGCGGCGAGGGTGGGGGAGTCGCCGACGATCCCCATCACCGAGGCTTCGAGCCCCGCGCGCGTCACGCTGCGGCGCCAGTGCGGCAGCGTGTCGATCCGTCCGGCGTCGGGGTCGACCAGGTCGGGCTCGTGGTACTCCCACCCGGGCTGGTTCTCCTCCGAGCCGCGATGGTGGTCCACGGAGAGGAGCACGGCGCCCGTCGCCTCCGCCGCGGCGCCGAGGTACACCGTCGATTTCCCGCACCACGCGCCGATTTCGACGAAGGTCGACGGCGAGGCGCCCGGCACCTCGGCCTCCCCGGCGCGCCGTGCCGCCTCGAAGAGCGCCTCGCCCTCGTCGTCGGGCATGAAGCCCCTCGTCTGGCGCGCCGAACGGAGGAGGGCGTCGATGCGCTCGCTCCGCGCGGCGCCCTCGGGTGGCGCCGCGCCCATCAGCCGGCCGGCGTGCCGGCGGCGCGCAACGACGCGGCGAGCTGGTCGCGTTCGCGGGCGGCGAAGGCGACGTTCACCCGGAGCCGCTCGATCGACTGCGCCACGCGCCGCGGGCCCGACGACAACGGGTGGCGGTCCAAGAACGCGATGGCCTCCTCCGCGAAGTCAGCGTCGGCACACAGCGCGGGCAGCGACTCGATGATGCGCGGCGGCGCGTTCTTCGGGAACCGCTCGAGCATGGCGTCCCACGACTCGGTCACACGCGTCCACACGGCCCGGTTCCCCACCCGGTTTGCGAGCAGGGCGCCGATGACCATGAACCCGTTCTGGCTGCGGACCTCGGTCATGGCGAGGTCGAAGGTGCGCAGGCACAGGTCGACGTCGGGGAAGACGGCCAGCGCGCCGAGCGAGCGCATCTCCTCTTGGGGCGTCGCCGCGTGCCGGTAGCGCTCCAAGAGGGCGTCGTAGTCG
The DNA here is from genome assembly GCA_035503015.1 of Acidimicrobiales bacterium. GTDB lineage: Bacteria > Actinomycetota > Acidimicrobiia > Acidimicrobiales > RAAP-2 > Bog-473. Next base: position 19,291 of record DATJTU010000171.1, read on the forward strand.
CCGGGCCGCAACAGCTCCGCGACCACGGCGATGGTCGCCGTCTCGATGTCGGCCGGGATCGGTGCGCCGGTGCCGCCCCCGAGGGGTGCGTCGTCGAAGCGCCGCGCCGCCTCGGCCCGCACCGCCGGGTCGGCGCCGATCGTGCCCAGCAGGTTGATGGACAGCGCGCGCAGCGTGGGCGTCCGCTCGCCCTCGCCGGGTGCGGGGTCGAAGCCGATGCGGCCGAACACGGGGCCGACCAGCGCGCCGACCGCGTCGTGCAGCGCGTCCTGGTCACCCTCGCGCGCGATGCGCGCGGCCAGCCCGAGGGCTGCGCTCACCGGCGCCCACGGCGCCGGGTCGGTTTCGAGGCCGAGACGCGAGGCCACGACCAGGAACTCCTCGAGGCGGGTGCGCCCGGCCAGCGTGGTGGCCCAGGTGTCGGCGAGCAGGTTGGCCCGCTCGAGCGGTGTCAGCTCGCCCAGGCGGTCGGCCAGCTCGAGGCGCGGCCCGGCCCCGTAGGCGACGCGGAACATGCCCCACCCCCCGGCGTTCACCACGGGCAGCCCCGCGGCCGCTTCCTCGATCCGGGTGGGCTCGGTGTCGAGCACCAGGTAGCGCGTCGGCGCACCCGACGCGCCCGGCGTGCCCGCCTCGGGCAGCGCCCGGACCGCCACCGGCACGCGCCACGCCGAGCCGATGGACGACGTGGTGCCCGGCGGCACCGGACCGAGGGCGAAGGGCTGCTGGGTCATGACGTCGCCCTCGAGCGAGATGAGCGGGTGGCCGCCCTGGAGGATGAACGTGTCCATCACGTCGCGCACCGGCGCGCCGCTCGCATCCTCGAGCGCGTCCCACAGATCCGAGGTCACCGTGTTGGCGTACGCGTGTGCCTTCAGGTAGGTGCGCACGCCGTCGCGGAACACGTCGGCGCCGATGTACTGCTCGAGCATGCGCAGGACGCCACAGCCCTTCTCGTAGGTCAAGAGGTCGAACATCCCCTCGGCTTCCTTGGGCGGCCCGACGGGGTACTCGATCGGACGCGTCGAGTGGACGGCGTCGACGGCGAGCGCCGCTTCGCGCGAAGGGGCGAAGCTCACCCAGCGTTCCCACGACGGGCGGAAGGCGTCGACGCACAGCGTCTCCATGAAGGTCGCAAAGGCCTCGTTGAGCCAGATGCCCTCCCACCACCCCATCGTCACCAGGTCGCCGAACCACATGTGCGCCAGTTCGTGCGCGATCACGTCGGCGACGCGCTCGAGCTCGGTGCGGGCGGCCCGCTCCTTGTCGACGAGCAGCGCGGTGTCGCGGAAGGTGATGCAGCCCAGGTTCTCCATGGCGCCGGCGGCGAAATCGGGGATGGCGACGAGGTCGACCTTGTCCCCGGGGTACGGGATGTTGAAGTAGTCCGAGAAGAAGCGCAGCGCGAACGCGCCGACCTCGAGCGCGAAGTCCGCAAGCTCCACCTTGCCCGGCGTGCAGACGACGCGCAGCGGGACGCCGTCGACGTCGACCGTCCTGGTCGTCTCGAGCTTGCCCACGACGAAGGCCACGAGGTACGTCGACATCTTCATGGTGGGCGCGAAGCGGACGCGGCGCTTTTCGCCGACGGGGTCGACCCCCACGACGGGCGAATTCGAGAACGCCTCGACGTCAGCCTCCACGATGAGCGACACCTCGAAGACCGCCTTGCGGTCCGGCTCGTCGAAACAGGGGAAGCAGCGCCGCGCGTCGACCGACTCGAACTGGGTGGTGGCGATCGTCTGCGCCTCGCCGTCGGGCCCGACGTAGGTCGAGCGGTAGAAGCCGCGCAGCTTGTCGTTGAGGGTCCCGGTGAAGCGACAGCTCAAGGTGTAGGCGCCGGCCGCCAGCTCGGCGGCGGGCGTGAAGATGATCTGCTCGAGCTCGTCGTTGAAACCCACCGTGCAGTGCACCGTGGTGCCGTCGGCCGCCACGGCGTCCACGTCGCTGACGGCCAGCTCAGCAGCGTTGAGCACGATCTGGGTGACCGGCTCGTGGATGATGACGTCGATGGCGACGGTGCCCGAGAAGGTGGCCGAGGCGACGTTCGGCTCGATCTCCATGCGGTACGTCTCCGGCTCGACCGTGCGAGGGAGGCGAAAGGCCTCCGAGCCGTGCGCAACTGCAGACGTAGGGCTTGGCATCCGGTGAAGGCTACCCGCGGCGCTGCGGGTAGGTTCTCGCTCCGTGCCTGACTCTGCGCCTGACTCTGTGCCTGACTCCGTCCGCGACACCGCGTCACACAACGACGCGGGGACCGCGGCGAACGCTGCCACCCCCAAGGCGGGGGTGCACGGCCTCGATGTCGTGGCCATCGGGTCGCCCCTCCTCGACGTCATCGAGATGGCGACGGTCGAACAAGTCGCCGAGGCGGGCTTGGAGAAGGGCTCGATGACGTTGATCGACCTGCCGACGGCCACCGCGGTGCAGGCGACGATGGCCTCGCCCCGCTTCGTCTCCGGCGGCTCGGTCGCCAACACCACGGCGGGGATCGCAGAGCTCGGCGGCAGCGCCGGTTTCGTGGGAGCGGTCGCCGACGACGAAGTCGGTCGCACGTACACGGACCACTTGCGTGCGTCGGGCGTCGAGTTCGAGCCGCACGTGAGCGAGACCGCCACGGGCGACGGCCTGGGGACGGGCCGTTGCGTGGTGCTCATCACCGAGGATGCGGACCGCACCATGGGCACCTACCTCGGCGCCGCATCGACCCTCTCGCCCAAGGGCGTGCCCACGCCGTTCATCGAGCGCGCGTCGATCGTCTTGTTGGAGGGCTACCTCTGGGACGTGCCGGCGGCCAAGGAGGCCATGCGCCACGCCGCCGCCACGGCGCACGATGCGGAGGGCTCGGTGGCGCTCTCGCTCTCGGATCCCTTCTGCGTGAGCCGCCACCAGCGCGAATTCCTCGACCTCTTGCTCGACGACGTCGACGTCCTCCTCGGCAACGAGGAAGAGGTCACCATGCTCTTCGGCCAGTCGTCGGCCGAGGGGGCCATCGCGGCGGCCGAGGAGACGGGGCTGCTCGTCGTGATGACGCGCGGCGCGCAGGGCGCCGTCGTGCTCACGGCACGCGGACCCGAAGAGGTGCCCGCCGCGCGCGTCAGCCAGGTCGTCGACACGACCGGGGCGGGCGACCTCTTCGCCGCCGGGTTCCTCTTCGGCCTCACGCACGGCATGGACCCGGTCGAGAGCACGCGTCTCGGCGGCGTCTGCGCGGCCGAGATCATCTCGCACACCGGTGCGCGGCCCGAGGGGGACCTCAAGGCGCTGGCGGCGCACGCCGGGCTGCTCGTCAGCTAGCGCTGCTGTCGTGAGCAAGCCGTGAGCGTGTCGTGAGCCTGTCCATCGGCATCGTGGGGTTGCCCAACGTCGGCAAGTCCACGCTCTTCAACGCGCTCACGCGCAACGAGGTGCTGGCCGCCAACTACCCCTTCGCCACCATCGAGCCCAACGTGGGCGTCGTCGCCGTGCCCGACGACCGCCTGCCCGAACTGGCCGCCCTCTACGACGACGCGCCCATCGTGCCGGCTACGGTGACCTTCGTCGACATCGCCGGCCTCGTGCGCGGCGCGTCGAAGGGTGAGGGTCTGGGCAACCAGTTCCTGGCCGCCATCCGCGAGACCGACGCGATCTGCCAGGTCGTGCGCGCCTTCCACGACGACGACGTCGTGCACGTCGACGCGCGGGTCGACCCGGCGGGCGACATCGAAACCGTCAACACCGAGCTCATCCTGGCGGACCTCCAAACCGTCGAGCAGCGGCTGCCGAAGCTGGCGCGCGAGGTGAAGGGCAAGCCGGACCTGAAGGCGACCGCCGACGCAGTCGCGACCGCGGAGCGCATCCTCGGTGAGGGGCGCACCATCTCGAGCGCAGCGGCGGCAGGCGAGCTCGACGTGGGGCTCCTCGGCGACCTGCACCTGCTGACCGCCAAGCCCTTCATCTACGTGTTCAACGTGGACGAGGGCGCGCTGGGGGACGCGTCGCTCGCCGAGACCCTGCGGGCGAGCGTGGCGCCGGCGCCGGCCATCGTGCTCAGCGCGCAGATCGAGGCCGAGGTCGCGGGGCTCGACCTCGAGGACGCCCGCGAGCTCCTCCGCAGCTACGGGCAGGAGGAGTCGGGTCTCGAGCAGCTGGTCCACGTCGGGTTCGCCACGCTCGGGCTGCAGACCTTCCTGACCGCCGGCCCGAAGGAGGCGCGGGCGTGGACCATCCATGCGGGCGACACGGCGCCCAAGGCCGCGGGCGTGATCCACACGGACTTCGAGCGCGGCTTCATCAAGGCCGAGGTGATCAGCTTCGACGACCTCGTGGCGGCCGGATCGGTGGCGGCCGCGCGCAATGCCGGCAAGGCGCGGATGGAGGGCAAGGACTACGTCATGCGCGACGGCGACGTCGTGGAGTTCCGCTTCAACACGTAGCGGGTTCGGCGCACGGCCGGCGCCATCTGGCCGGGGCGAGGTGGGGCCAGTACCACCGGCGGGCCCTCCGGCTATCACCATTGGCGCACGAGCCGACACCGCGCACACTGGCGGCACCGGCAGCAGCCGGAAGATCGTCAGCCGCGCAGTCGAGGAGGAGCACCCCGTGTCCGAACGGCCATGTCCCGCATCCAACGCCCGCGCCGTCGCGGCGTTCCGGCGAGTGGCGGCCACGCTCGGCAGCGCCATCGTCCTGGCCGCGGTGCCAGCCACGGGGGCGCTGGCGGCGGCGGCGCAATCCGCTGCGCCCGGCACCGTGCACGTCTACGCAGTCGGATCGGCGACGAGCCCGACCCAGAGCGTCGTGCTCACGGGCGCGATCGGCGACGCCGGAACGCTCAACGTCACCGGTCCCACCGACACGGTGACCCTGTCGAAGGGGACCATCGTGCTCGACCTCTCGAACGGGAGTGCCGCCGAGAACAAGCTCTTCAACCACCTCAGCGCGGTCGTCAACGCGAAGTCGTGCTCGATGAACAGCTCCTACACCGCGCCGGTGAAGGTCTTGGGCGGCAGCGGCGCGTACGCCGGCGCGACGGGGACTCTCGTCGTCCGGACCGCAGAAGTCGGCGTCTTCCCCCGCACCGCGTCGGGGACGTGCAACCTGGGCGCCAACGCGCAGCCCGTCGGTTTCCTCTCCATCGCGAAGGGCTCGGGCGTCGTCCGCCTCAAGTAGCGAGCTGACGTCGCCATGCTGACGTCGCCATGCTGACGTCGCGATCGCCGCACGGCAGCGCCGAGTGGCGAGGTCCCGGAGCGACCAGGGTCGTCGCCCCAGGACCTCGATGAGGGCGGCGGCGAGTGCGCGCGCCGTCGCCCCACTCAGACTTACGTCGCCCCGAGGGGTAATTGGCTAGGGCCTGGGCGATGCTCGGCCGCGCAACTTCTGGACAACCCGCCGGCCTCCGCCGGCCTCAGCCGGCGTTGCCGTAGGAGCGGCTGGGCGCGATGAGCACGGCTGCGCTGCGATCGTCCGCCATGACGCGGTCGTACTCGTCCCAATCGTCATGGGTCCCGCCGGCAGCGACGAAGACGTCGCGCAAGAGCACCCGCAGACGCTCGGCGTCGATTCCGGGAGCCGGGTCGTCAGGCCCGATGATCGCCGCGTCCCCTTCGACCGCGGCCCAGCGCCAGCCCACCCGTGCGACGATCGTCGCCTCGGGCTCGGCGCGCAAATGGTCGAGCTTGCGCACGCCGCGGGCCACGAGACCGACGACGGGATCGCCCGAGACCGGGTGCGGCAAGACCCCAGCGTTGACGACCGAGGCGACGATGCTGCCGTCGCTGCGCTTGGAGGTCAGGACGCAGAGGCCATGATCGAGGGGGACGAGGCCAGCGAACGCCGCAAGGTCTGCCATCGGGACACCTCTCCACTGCTCTACTGCCGGAGTGCGCTGCACCGCGTGCAGCGCCGGTTCGAGCGTATGTGCTGTGGGTCCGAGTGGTGCCGGGGGCGGTCGATCGCCGCCGGTGTGCTCGCGAGCGATCCCGGTGCGGTTACCGCTCGTGTGGCTGCAGGGCGCCGGCCAGCTGCTGCGCCTGCGCCTTGGTCAAGTCGCCGCTGACTTCACCCTTGCCGAAGAAGCTGGTGAATGCGGTCTGCGTCGGCTGGATGATCGGCGCCGTGTACACGACGCCGTCGAGCTCGACCGCCAGGAACTGGTGGAAGTTCTCCTCCGCCGTCTTGTCCCACAGTGCGGCGCCGCTGGCCGTGGTCGTGTAGCGCACGACCCACTGTCCGGTCTCGCTCCGCGTCGCCGTGGCCGACTCGATGGCGGAGCTGGACATCTCGGCGGGACCGAGGACGTAGCGCATGGCAGAACCGGCCGCCCTGTGCCCCGGCAGTGGCAGACCCGGGAGCAACACCGTGGCCGACGGCGTGACCGCAGCCGGTTTGGTCGACGGCACGCCGGCCAGGGCCTGGTCCGGCGGCGCGACGTTCGACTCGAACCCTCCCGGCACGCCGCCCGGTCTCGTATCGAGGTTCGCCGCGCTGAGCGTGCTCGCAGCGCTGCACGACGGTGCCGCCGACGAGGTGGCGGAGTGCGCAGCGGGGTCGTAGGCAGGTGCGAAGCACAAGACCGGACGGAAGTAGACGGCGCCGGCCGTTACGCCGCCGGCCCCGGCGCTCGCGCCGCCGGGGTGCGTCTGTCCCTCGGCGCTGGGCCCGCCGGAGAACAGCACCGCGCCGACGATGAGCGCCGCGAGCAGCAGGGTCGTCACGACGAGGATGAGGGCGGTACGCACATGCCGGCGCCGGCGGTGTTCCCGCGCCTCGGGGATGAGGGCCTGCGGAGTCGTCGGGGATGGTGGGGATGTCGAGAGCGTCGAGGTCGGCTTCTCGGCGACTGTCTTCATGGTGCTACTATCACTAGCATTATGTTCCGTGTCAAGGTCGACCGGGATGAGGCAATCGCCTTGCACGACCAAGTGGCAGCCGAGATCCGTCGCGCCATCGCCGAAGGGGAGGCGGCGCCGGGGGAGCGGTTGCCGCCGGCCAAGGACCTGGCGGCGGTGCTCGACGTCAACACGAACACCGTGCTCCGCGCGCTGCGGCTCTTGCGCGACGAAGGCCTGCTCGAGTTCCGGCGCGGACGCGGCGTGACCGTGGCCGGCACGGCCGAGCAGGGCGCGGTGCTCGGCCGTGCGCGCGAGCTCGTCGAGTTCGCGCGTCGAAACGGCTATCGGCGCGAAGAGGTCATCGACATGATCGCGGGGATGCCGTGAACGACACGACGCGCGTGCGCGAGGGGATCGGAGCCGAAGACGCTCCTCCCGCAGCGACTGACGCGCTCATCAAAGAGGCGCGGGCCCGCCAACGACGCCGATGGCGTATCACCGTGGGCAGCGTGGTCGCGACCGCCTCGCTCGTGGCCGTGGCAGCCGTCGCCCTCGTCGGGACGGGATCGCCCACCCCGCAGCGCTCGCCGGACAGGCCGGCGGGGTCCGGCGCGGTGCCTGCACGCGCCGGCGTCGCTGTCGGCATTGCCGTCCCGTGTGCCGGCCCGATGTTCGTCCCGACGGCGCATCTCTGGGTGTACCGGGGTGCGCAGCTCGTCGCCTACCGGGCCGTCCCGACGGGAGCGACGTTCCGCTTCGTCCTCCGGCCGGGCGCCTACGTCATCTCCAACGACGGTGACCCGCGCCAGCCGGGACTCCCACCGGGGAACGCGTTCGCCGTCCACGCCGGTGCGACGACGCACGTGGTCGTCCTGAATTACTGCTCCTGAGCGCCGGCAGCGGCGGTGCGCGTCAGGCCTCGAGGCGATCGAGGAGCCAGCGCGGCCCGACCACGGCGGCGCCGAGGGCCTCGGCCCGCCGGCGCAGGCCCTGATCGGCGGTCACCAGCGTCACCGGCTCGCCTGCCTGCGCCGCGATGTCGACCAGCGTGTCGTCGCCACTGGCGGGCGCGTGGCGCACCGTAACGTCGCCGGCAGCACCCTCGGGCACGCCGTCGCGCGCCTTGCCCTCGAGGACGACGGTCACGGGCCCCTCGATCCGCGCCGTGGCGACAGCGCTGCTCAGCCCGTCGACGAAGGTGCGTGCCGCGCCGGCGCGGTCGCGCCACCAGCCGGTCGGACGCGACCCGATCACGTTCGCGGCGTCGACGAGGAGCACGCGCGCCAGTCTGGCGTCAGCCGTTCTCGTTGGGGCTCGTCACGCTGAACGCGGTCGTGATCTGCTGGCCGCGGGCGTTCAGCACGTACCACAGGCCGCCGTCCTGGTCGATGGCCTGACCCGTCACCATCCCCGGTGTGACGTCGAGGTTGTACGTGTAGAGCGGGTGGCCCCCGTAGGAGAGCTGGGTCGAGCCGTCGGGCCGGCGCAGCGTGCCTACCAGTGACTGGTCGAGGCCCTTGCCGAGCCGCGCCGGTCCCATCTGGAGCAGCGGGGGCCACTGCAGGACGCACCCGTCGTTCAGGCACGCGCTGTGCGTCGGCGTGTCGGGGACGAAGTCGTAAAGCGTGTCGCCACCGCCCGTGGCGAGGATCGGCCCGACGGGGGAGTGCTGCAGCGTCAGCGTGAGGGACGGGTTGGTGGTCGGTGGCGACGAGAGCGTCGTCACGCCCGAATTGCCGCACGCGCTCAGCATCAGCGCCAGGGCGGCGAATGCTGCGGGGACGACGAGGGCGCTCCGGCGCAGGCGGCTACCGCTCACGAGCCTGCGGGCGCGACGGTGGTGCCGAGCATCCAGCTGATCGAGGCCAGTGCGTCCGCCGTCGTCCAGTTCGGCGGCTGCGGGTTGTCGAGCTCGTGCACGCCACCCTCGTCGAGCAGCCCGGTGAGCTTGGGGTCGAGTTGCCCCTTCATGTCGGGCGCGGTGGCGTCGACGAAGCGCTCCCGGCCCGAGGGGCTGATGAGGATGTAGCCGTCGGTGTGCTCCACGTCGTAGGTGAGCGGCTGCCCGGTCCACCAGTCGTCCTTGGGCGGCTGCTCTTCGGGGATCTTCTGGTACTCGACGCCGAACGGCTTCCAGAACGCGGCGACCTGCGCCGGCGTGCCCGTCCAGAGGTCCCAGTCCGCACCGAACTCCTTTTGGTACGCGGCGAGGCGCGCCACCGTGTCGCGGTCGGGGTCGACCGTCGCCTCGACGAAGGCGACGCGGTCCGCCTGCCCCGCAGCGCGCACGTCGCGCTGTAGCGAGATGAAGGCACCGGTGACGAGCGGGCACTCGTCCTGGCACAGCGACAAGAACGGCGCGAGCACCACCACCTTGCCGCGCAAAGTGGCGAGCGAGACCGTCTCGCCGTTCTGGTTCACGAGCGTGGCGTGCTGGGGCGTGGGCCGGCTCAGCACCAGGCCTTCGGACGGCGGCGGTGCGGCGGGCGAGGCGGACCCGCACGCGGCCAAGAGCAGCGCCAGCGCGGCGAGGAGGAGCGTGGTGATCGTGGCCCGGCGGGGGCGGTGCAGCGTCAGCTGTCGTCCTCCCCGGGGGGAAGGAAGGTGAAGGGGAGGTCGGCGAGGGTGATGAGCGTGGAGGCGATCCAGCGCGTGAGGCCGTCGAAGACCGGCGCGATGGTCGAGGAGTTCTCGAGCTGCTGCTCGCTGAAGCGGATCGAGCCCTCGTAGGTCGCCTCGGCCGCCCAGCGGTCAGCCCCGTCGGCCGGGCCGCCGCCGGCGTCGGTGCGCACCTGCTCGATCGTGGTGGCGGTGCGCACCAGGTCCATGGGATCGGCCAGCGGGCCCGTGGCCGGCAGGGCTGCCATCACCTTCTCGGTGTCGGGTGCCTCGGCCATGCGCTGCACCCGGAGCGCGACCTCGATCACGACCTCGGGCAGCTCGTCGGGCGGCTCGCCGATGGACCAGCTCCGGTACGACGCCTGGCTCCACGTCGGCCAGTCCACCGAGACGTCGGCGCGCACGCGGGGCGGCTGCTCCTCGCCCGGGAGGCTGTACGACGTCTCCCACGAGACGTCGCCCAGAAACACGTCCACCTGGAAGCGTTCCTCGACCGCTTGGCGTTGCAGGAGCGCGCGGTCGAACGAGTCGCGCATGGTGCCGATGACGTCGACGAGGAGATGGTCGAGCACGTTCGCCGAGGATAGGCCCGCCACGGCCACCACTGGCTTCGCCCCAGGTCGAGGGGCGGCCGACCACGGCTGTTACGGTCGGGCGCGTGAGCGACGGCTCGGTCTGGCTCGAGCGACGGATGATCGCCTATGCGCACCAGGGGGGCGCGTGGGAGGCACCGTCGTCGACGCTCCACGCGATCGGGCACGCGCTGGTGGCGGGCGCGACGGGGATCGAGCTCGACGTCCACGCCACGGCGGACGGGGAGTTGGTGGTGTGCCACGACGCCACGGTCGACCGCACCACGGCGGGACACGGGGCGATCGCCTCGTTCACCCTCGCCGAGCTCAAGCAGATGGATTTCTCGTACTGGTGGATCCCCGGCGCGGACGTGACGCCGGGGCGTCCTGCGGGCGACTATCCCTACCGCGGGCGCGCGCCGGGCGACCCGGCGTTCGGGATCGCCACCCTGCGCGAGGTGCTCGAGCACTACCCCGGCGTGGTGCTCAACCTCGACATCAAGCAGACCGCGCCCGTGGTGGCGCCCTACGAGGAGACCCTCGCCCGGCTGCTGGACGAGTTCGGCCGCGTCGACGACGTCATCGTGGCGTCGTTCCTCGACCAGGCCACCGACGCCTTCCGCGGTTTCGCGCCGGCCGTCCCGACCTCGGCCGGGACCGTCGCCACGGCCGAGGCCTGGCGGGCGGCCCAAGCCGGCGAGGACCTGCCCGACGTCGCAGCTGTCGCGTTCCAGGTGCCCGAACGCCAGGGCGACCTCGTCGTCGTCGACGAGCGCTTCGTCGCGGCGGCGCACCGCGCCGGCAAGGCCGTCCACGTGTGGACGGTGAACGATGCCGAATCGATGCAGCGCCTCGTGGACCTCGACGTGGACGGCATCATCTCGGACCTGCCAACCACGTTGCACGGGGTCCTGACGGCGCGACGGGTCGACTGGGCCGGGCTCTGAGCCCGGGGGGGTCAGCGGGACCGGGGCTCAGCCCTGCGCGCTGACGGCGTCGCGTGAGCGAGGGTGCTCAGCCGCGGCCGCAGTTCGGCTTCTTGCCGTGGTTCGCCTTCTTCTTCGTGCGCAGCTTGCGCTTGACCGTTCGCTTCGACATGAAGGCGAAAGTCTAGACGGACCTGCGGGGGTCGTCCGGTAGCCTCTGGCGCTGATGCGGTCCGGCTGGCTGCTGCGGGACGGGGACGTGGTGTGCGCGCTCGAGATGGCCGAGTCGCCGTCCGAGCGCGGCGCGCTGCGCGGGCGCACCGGCTGTGAGGGCGGGCTCCACATCGAAGGGGCCCGCCGCGTGCACACCGCCGGCATGAAGTTCGCCATCGACGTGGCCTTCCTCTCGGGTGACCGCGTGGTGGTGCGGGTCGCCCAGCTCAGGCCCTGGCGCCTCGCCATGGGCGGGCGCACGGCCCGCAGCGCCGTCGAGACGGAGGCCGGGTCGCTCGAGCGTTGGGGCATCCGGGTCGGTGAGCAACTCGAGGTGCGGGCGGTGCCGAACGACGCGGTCAGCGACGCGCCGTGAGCGCACCGCGGTGAGCGAGCCGCGGCGGGGCCAGCTGGTCTTGGTGGCCACGCCGATCGGGAACCTCGGGGACCTGTCGCCGCGAGCGCGCGACGTCCTCGAGTCGGCCGACCTGATCTGCTGCGAGGACACGCGGCGGACCCGGGCCCTGCTCTC
>DATJTU010000172.1:0-4219 GCA_035503015.1 Acidimicrobiales bacterium
TCGAAACCGGCCGAGAAACATCCCGGCCGGCCCGTGAGCACGACCACTGTGCCGTCCTGTTCGGCCTGGTCGAAGGCGGCGTGGACGGCGCGCAGCATGGGGATCGAGAAGACGTTGACCTTCCCGTCGTCCATGGTGATCGTGGAGACGTCGCCCTCGCGGGCGTAGGTGACGAGATCGGACTGCACGGCTGAGCCCGAGTCGGAGCTGGTGCCGGGGCAGGCGCCTGAGCCGGAGCCGGAGCCGGAGTCGGCGGTCGAGGGTGGTGTGCGGTTGCTCGGGGTGGTCATCGCGGCTCCCTGGTGGGGTGGTGTGGGCCTATAGTTCGAATCGATGTTCCGGAACAATGATTTACCATGGCTCGTCGCATGTCGAGAGGGCGGGCGTGACCAGGGGATTGGCGGGCCGGCGGCAGGGGCGGCTCCCTGATGCCGCGCACGAAGCAGCGCACCCCCGAGCTGCGAGAACGGGTCCTGGCCAGCGCTGTGGACCTCCTCGCCGAGGGCGGTGCAGGGGGTCTGACGACCCGTTCGCTGGCGGCCCGGGCGGCGACCTCCCCGCCTGCCCTCTACGAGCTCTTCGGCGACAAGTCCGGCGTCGTCCGCGAGCTCTACTTCGAGGGCTTCCGCGCCCTCGGTGACGAACTGGCTGCTGTGCGCGAGGGCGAGGACCCGGTGGCAGACCTCTGGGCCCTGGCCGCCGCCTACCGGCGCTTCATCCGGGCCAACCGCGCGCTGGCTGAGGTGATGTTCTCCCGCCCCTTCACCGATTTCGCGCCGGGGCCCGACGAGTTGGAGGCGACGAGCTCGGTGCGGGTGCTGATCGTGCACCGGGTGCGCCGCTGCATCGAGGCCGGACGCCTGCGGGGCGACGAGACCGACGTGGCACACGTGTTCGTCGCGATGGTCCAGGGGATGGCCTTCGCCGAAGTGGCGGGGCGGCTGGGTACCTCGACCGAGTCGGTGGAGCGTCGCTGGCGCCTGGCGATCAGCGCGGTGCTGAGCGGGCTGGCGGCGTAGCGCTCACGGCATTGCGCTCTCTTCGCCGCGCGCCGGCGCGTGCGCCGCGCGTCAGCGCCGACTGGTAGAGCGCGGCCGGCAGCCGCGACAGGAGGTCGATCGCCTTGGCGTCGGGACCGATCAGCGCGCGCCGGCGGTCTCGTTGGACCGCTGTGAGGATCTGGCGCGCCGCCTTCTCCGGACTCGTGACGAAGAGGCGTTCGAAGTCGTGGCGCGCCGCCTCAGCATCCCCGGTCAGCTCGGTGACGCTGGTATCCATGCGTGCGTTGCGAGCAATGTTGGTCTTGATCCCACCGGGGTGGACCGTTGTCACGGAAACCGGCGCGCCCTCGATCTCGAGCTCCATGCGCAAGGTGTCGGTGAACCCCCGCACAGCGAACTTCGCCGCGTTGTACGCCGACTGCGACGGCACGCTGACCAGTCCGAACACGCTCGAGAGGTTGACGACGTGCCCTTCGCCCGACGCTTTGAGATGGGGCAGAAACGCTTTCGTGCCGTAGACGACGCCCCAGAAGTTGATGCCCATCAGCCATTCGAAGTCCTCGTAGGACATCGACTCGACCGTCGCACCGAGCGCGACGCCGGCGTTGTTGACGATCAGGTTCACGCGACCGTGGTCGGCGACAACCCGATCGGCCCACATGTAGACGCCGTCGCGGTCCGCCACGTCGAGCTGCTGTGCGGTCACTTTGATCCCGTGGCCCTCGCATCGGGCGACGGTGTCGGCCAGTCCGGTCTCGTCGATGTCAGCCAGGGCGAGGTCGGCCCGCCGGCGAGCGAGGTCCTCGGCCAGTGCGCGTCCGATCCCGGACCCGGCGCCGGTGACCGCCGCAACACGCCCGGCGAACGACCTCATCGTCGTCGTTCCCGTCCCGTCAGGGCGCGACCGGCACGGCGCGCTCGTCCGGGTCTGCGGTGGGTGCAGGGGCCGGTGTGGATGACGGCGCTCCCGCAGGCTCCCGAGCCGGGGCCGGGGCTGGAGCCGCGGCTGGGGCTGGGGCTGCGGAGAACTGCATGACCTGGTCCTCGATGTCGCTCATCTTCAAGGCGCGGTAGTCACGCAGGTAGCTCTGGTAGACCCGCCAGGGCTGGCGGCTTCCCTGCTTCGGCAACAGGTGAGCGGAGCGCTGGATGTAGCCCGAGGTCAGCCCGAGCACCGGCCCGTCCTCGGCGAGGGCGCCGTCTCGATTCCGGGCCACGCACTCGTCCAGGCCGCGGGCGCGCATGTGGTTGAGGAGGCGGCAGACGTAGTCGCACGTGAGATCGCACTTGAGCGTCCACGACGCGTTGACGTAGCCGATGGCCACGGCGAGGTTCGGGACGCCCTCGATCATCATGCCCTTGTAGGTCAGCCGCGTGGCCGGGTCGACACGCGCGCCGTCGACGCTGAGCGCGATGCCGCCGAGGAAGAGCAACTCGAGCCCTGTCGCCGTCACGATGATGTCCGCCTCGAGCTCCGTGCCGGACGTGAGCAGCAGACCCTTCTCGGTGAAGCGCTCGACGTGGTCCGTCACCACCGACGCGGTGCCGGCCCGGATGGATGCGAAGAGGTCGCCGTCGGGCACGGCGCAGAAACGCTGGTCCCACGGGTCGTAGCGGGGGGTGAAGTGGGTGTCGATGTCGTAGCCCGCCGGCAGCTCGCGCTCGAGCCCCTTGCGCAGCATGCGCTTGACCATCGCGGGGTAGCGCCGGCTCACGCGGTAGAAGGCCTGCGTTAACAGCGCGTGGAACCACTTGGCAACCGTCCCGGCCTGCTTGGGGGGAAGGATCTTGCGCGCCAGCGCCGCGACGGGGCTGCGCTCGGGGAGCGACGCGATGTAGCTCGGTGAGCGCTGCAGCATCGTGACGTGGCCGGCCGAACGCGCCAACGCCGGCACGAGGGTGACGGCGGTGGCGCCGCTGCCGATGACGACGACGCGCTTCCCGGTCACATCGAGGTCTTCGGGCCAATCCTGAGGATGGACTACGAGCCCCGTGAACTCGTCCATGCCGGCGAAGTCGGGCAGGTAGCCGTGGTCGTAGCGGTAGTAGCCGCTGCAAGAGAAGAGGAAGCCAGCAGTCAGGTGCAGCGTCTCGCCGGTGTCGGCGCGCTCGGCCGTGACGTACCACCGCGCGTTGGCGGTCGACCATTCGGCCGCGGTGACCCGATGCCCGAAACGGATGCGCGCGTCGATGCCGGACTCGGCGGCGGTGTCCTTGATGTACTCGAGGATCGAAGCGCCGTCCGCGATCGACTTCTCGCCCGCCCACGGCCGGAACGAGTACCCGAGCGTGTGCATGTCCGAGTCCGAGCGGATGCCGGGGTAGCGGAACAGGTCCCACGTGCCACCGATCGCGTCGCGCGCCTCGAAGATCGTGTAGCGGGCCCACGGGCACTCCGTCTGCAGGTAGTGCGCGGCACCGATCCCTGAGAGTCCCGCGCCCACGATCAAGACGTCGACGTCGACGTCGCGGTCTGTGCTCATCAGGCTGCAGCTCCGATCAGCTTGTCGTTCAACGTGCCCTGCTCTCCGAAGAGCGAGGCCCTCCACGTTTCCACCAATTCGGTCGTGTCGCTGTCGTCGGGGTGGAAGTCAGGGCGGTTGTAGTCCTTGAGCTGCACCCAGATGGCCCGGTCGAGGATCGGAGATCGCCGTACCCGGCGCCAGCTCTGGCGGAGCCGGCCGCGACGGTACGTCGCGCGGTCTCCGAGCAACGAGACGACGATGGCCGTCGCCATGGCGACGACGAATCCGAAGCGGAAGAAGTTCATCGTCCAGACCCGCAGGCGCTCCGAGCCCCCGACGGCGCGGTAGACGTCGAAGACCACGGCCTTGTGCTCGGACTCCTCGAGCGCGTGCCAGACGAAGAGGTCGCGCACCGCGTCAGCTCCCATCTCGCGTCGGACCTCTTCGTTGGAGAGCACGAGCTCGGCCAGGGTGGCGGTGAAGTGTTCGAGCGCTGCCGTCGCGGCAAGGTTCGACTTGTCCGAGAGGATGCGCTCGCGCACGTGGAGGAGCTTGCAGGTGATCCTCTCGTACTGCTTGGTCGGGTAGCCCAGCTCGGCCAGGCGGTCGTTCAACACGCGGTGCTCGCGGCCGTGCACCGCTTCCTGTCCAATGAAACCGGCGACCTGGCGTTTGAGGTCCCGATCCGTGACCTGGTCTCGAAATCGCCGCACCGAGCGGACGAAGTAGTCCTCGCCGTCGGGGAACACCGAC
>DATJTU010000173.1:0-9173 GCA_035503015.1 Acidimicrobiales bacterium
AGCGGTGAGGGCGAGCAGACGGCATTGGTGCCGAACGTGATCGACCCCGACGTGCTGTGGGCCTGCACGACGTGCGGTGCCTGCGTCAACGAGTGCCCGGTCGACATCGAGCACATCGACGCCATCGTCGACATGCGGCGCTACCAGGTCCTGATGGAGTCCGAGTTCCCCTCCGAGGCCGGGCTCATGCTGCGCAACGTCGAGAACCAAGGCGACCCGTGGGGTCTCGGGCAGGGCAAGCGCACGGAATGGACCCAGAGCCTGGACTTCGAGATCCCGGTCGTGACCGACACCATCCCCGACGACGTCGAGTACCTGTACTGGGTCGGGTGCGCCGGTGCCCTCGACGAACGGGCGCGCAAGGGCGTCCAGGCGACGGCGCGCATGCTGCACCGCGCCGGGGTCACCTTCGCCATCTTGGGGCCGAAGGAGTCCTGTACCGGTGACCCGGTGCGCCGGCTGGGCAACGAGTACCTCTACCAAGAGCAGAGCAAGCTGAACATCGGCACGCTCGACGGCGTCGGCGCCAAGAAGATCATCGCCAGCTGCCCCCACTGCTTCAACACGATCAAGAACGAGTACCCCGCCCTCGGCGGGAATTACGAGGTGATCCACCACGCGCAGCTGCTCGAGCACCTCGTGCGCGAGGGCAAGCTCGTCCCGGGATCGGCGTATTCGGGCAAGGTCACCTACCACGACCCGTGCTACCTCGGCCGCCACAACCGGGTGATCAACGAGCCACGCGAGGTGCTCAGCGCGATCCCCGGCGTCGAGCAGATCGAGATGCGGCGCTGCAAGGAACGGGGCTTCTGCTGCGGCGCCGGCGGGGCGCGCATGTGGCTCGAGGAGACGATCGGCAAGCGCATCAACATGGAGCGCACCGAAGAGGCGCTCGGGACGGGCGCCGACGTGGTCTCGACCGCGTGCCCCTACTGCATGATCATGCTCGACGACGCCGTGCGCGCCTTCAGCAAGGAGGACGACGTGCGCGTGCTCGACCTCTCCCAGCTGGTGGAGGAGTCCTTGGGACAGGCCAGTGGCAACGGAACGGGCGCCGCGGCCACCGAACCCGAGCCCCAACCCGCCGGCTGAGCGAGGCTCAGGCCGCCACCATGCCGTAGGCCCGCTCGGGCCACAGCGTCAGCACCAACCGGTGGTCGGCGACCATGGCCGCGCGGTACTCCTCCCAGTCGGGGTGCTCGCCTTGTCCCGCCCGGTAGTAGGCGACGAGCGCGTCCGCCGTGGTGTCGTGGGGGTCGGCGGCGACGGCGGAGAGCTCGGCCGTGGCTTCGATCACGACGTACTGCCAGAAGTTGTCCCCGGGGACGTAGAGCGACGCGCGCGGGTCGCGTCGCAGGTTGGCCGTCTTCGCCCGGTCGTCAGTGACCGAGATGAGCAACAGGTCGCCGTCCCCCGGCACGAACAAGATGTTGGAGAGCTGCGGCCGGCCATTGGCGCGGATCGTGGTCAGCACGCCCTGCTTGCGGTCCCGGGCGAATGCGAGTGCGTCGGTGAGGTCCATGCGCCGACCGTACCCGGAAGGGCGCCGGCCGGGACCGGCCGGGGATCAGGCGACGATGACGTCTTGGGTGCGATCGGCCAGGACCATGTGGATGATGGCCGCGACCAGCGCGCCGACCAACGGCGCCACGATGAAGAGCCAAACCTGGCTGAGCGCGGTGCCGCCGACGACCAGCGCCGGACCGAGGCTCCGAGCCGGGTTGACCGACGTGCCCGTCAGCGGGATGCCGATGAGGTGCACGATGACCAGGCCGAAGCCGATGGCCACGCCCGCCGCGCCCTGGATGGCCGCCTTGTGCGTCGCGAACAGGACGACCATGACGAAGATGGCGGTGAGCACCACTTCGATCAGGAACGCGCCCCCCTCGCTGACCAACAGGTGGGATTGCTTCCCGTAGCCGTCGGTACCGAGTCCCTGAATGCCCTTGTGGTACAGGGGCGAGGTGGTGAACATCCAATAGAGGAGGTAGGCGCCCACGATCGCGCCCGCAAACTGCGCCACCAGGTACGCGACCCCCTCGGCGAGCTTCATGCGGCCCGTCGCGATGAAGCCGAGCGTCACCGCCGGGTTCACGTGGCAGCCCGAGATAGGCCCGATCGCGTACACGAGGGCGACCAACACCAGCCCGAAGGCCAGCGCCGTCGCGACGACCCCGGCGGCAAAGCTGAGTCCGAAGAGCTTGAAACCAAATGACTCGGTGGCGACGCCGACGGCGATGACGACGAGGACCAACGTGCCCAGGAACTCCGCCAAGAGCTTCTTGTAGTCCGGCACGAGCAAACCTCCTGTCCAAGGCGAGGAATCGGACAGAGGAAGTCTCGCAGCGCGCCCTCGCCCGGTCGCGGATGCCCGGGCGCCAGGGCCCGGCCCCGGGGCGGCGTGCGACTTAGGGATTCCGGCGAGCGGGCGTCAGATCGCGGCCATGGCGCGGTCGTCCGCTTCGCGCAGCCGCGTCGCCATCGCGGCGAGCATCTTGCGGGACAACGCCGGCACGGCATCGAGGACGCCGTTGAACTGACGCTGGCCGAGCACGAGCAGCGTCATGTCCGTCTCCGAGACCACGGTCGCCGACCGTGGCCGGCGGTCGAGCAACGCCATCTCGCCGAAGTACTGGCCCGGGCCGAGCGTCGCCACCTTGCGGTTGTTGCGCCGCACGGCGGCCTGACCCTTCACGATCAAGAAGAATTCCCGCCCGATCGTGCCCTGCTCGCAGAGCACCCTGCCCGGCGGCACCGTCACTTCCTCGAGCGCGCGCCGGATGGTGCGCAGGTCCTTCGCTGACGAGGTCGAAAACAGCCAGATCTTGGAGAGATCCAGGTCACGTGGGCTCATGGCCGCAAAGAGTAGCCCTGCCCACGAGAGCACGCCCTGTGTGCTGGACGCTCGTTCCCGACCGACGCAGCAGAAGGCTGGTTGCAGCTTCGCCGGGATCCCGGAGCGAGTCGTGCGCGTCCGGATCGGCGGGGCGAAGCGAGGCGAAGCAGGCCGAGCGGGCGCGCGCCCGCCGCATGCTCCGGTCCGTCCTCGCTGCGCTAGACGGCGTCGGCTCCTCGCTCACCGGTGCGGACCCGGACCACCGTCTCGGCCGGCACGACCCACACCTTGCCGTCACCGATCTTGCCCGTCGCGGCCGAGGAGACGATGGCGTCGACGACGGCTTCGGCCCGGTCGTCTTCGACGAGCACCTCGACGCGCAGCTTGGGCACGAAGTCGACCTGGTACTCGGCCCCTCGGTAGTTCTCCGTGTGGCCCCTCTGGCGCCCGAAGCCCTGTGCCTCGGTGAGCGTCATGCCCTGGATCCCCATGTTCTTGAGGACGTTCTTGACGTCGTCGAGCTTGAAGGGTTTGACGACTGCCACCACGAGCTTCATCTCGGTGCTCCCTCGCGATCGTCGAGGCGGGCACATCGGCGTGCCAACCCCCATCGGGCACGATAACGATACCGGTGGCCTGGCGTTTCCCCTGATGGGCGGGGGTTCGGTCGGGACCGGAGAAAGAAACATTCCGGAAATGTGGAAGAAATGGGCCGTTCAAACCCGAGGGATAGCCTTCGACGGTGCCCTCGAGTAGAGACCTCGCCCAACCCGGGGACGGCGACATGCCCGCGCTCACGTTCTGGGAGCGGGTCAAGTACACCCTGGTCCGGCCCGACGACGAGCCGACGAAGAAGGCCGCGTCCGACGACCGGAGCGCCGACGAGCTCCGCGCGGCGATCCACCGCTCGGACGACAAGGAGCGCGCGATCGGCTTGGTCGCCGCCCCCGTGGCCGCCATCGTCGGCATCGCCATCAGCACAGCCTCCATCAGTTATGCGAAGACGCACCACCAGAACGTCCACGTCTACGACGAGCTCACGTACGTGCTGCTCGGCCTTGCGGTCCTGATCCTCGTCGCATCGCTGCTTCGCAAGCGGCTGTTCCAAGGGATCACCCTCGCGCTCTTCGGCGTCGCGGTGTTCCAGCTGAAGTACACCTATGTCGGGTTCGCCGCGCCGTTCGTCTTGGCCGGGGCCTGGTACATGGTGCGTTCCTACCGTCTGCAGCAGGCGCTGAAGCGGGCCGAGGGCGACGGCGGCGGCCGCCAGCGTGCCGTGCAGTCGGCTCCCTCCCCGCGCCCACGCGCCAGCAAGCGCTACACCCCGCCGACGTAGCCGGACCCGAGGGGACCGAACCTCAGGCGGACGCGTTCACGCGCCACTCCGGGGAGTCGTGTCCGGGAAGTCGTGTCCGGGTGCGCGGGTGCGTCCGCCCCGAGCTGTGCCCGTGCGCCTCAGCGAGTCTCGGCAGCCGCGGCGTGCGGGCCGCGACGACCAGCGCGGTGGCGCCATCCGATCACGGCGAGCAGGACCACGAGGAGTCCGGTCAGCGCCGCAGGCAGGACGAACACGCCGGACGACGAGTGCTGGGCGTCGATGACGCTGTCGGGGGACACCAGCGCAGGGTCGCCCGGCACGGCGAGGGACGGGACCCGTGCGCCGGGCCGGTGGAACGACGTGCCCGGGAGTGATTCCGCGTAGCGGTGGCCGTCGAGGACGTAGGTGCCGCGGCAGGAATAACCGGCGGCGTTGCTCCCGCTGCCCCCGAGGAGGCCGAGGCAACCGGTGACGGTCACCGTCACCGGGACACCGTGCTCGTGCAGCGTGTCGATCTGGTTGTTCGAGTGCACACCCGACACGGTGAAGACCGCGATCAGGACGACGAGCGTGCAGGCGACGATGCCGATGACGAACTGGCCCACGCGGCGACGGTCGAACTGCACGCTCGCACCGCGCAGTGAGCCGATCCTGTCCGCGTCCGGCGCGCCGGGGGCGGCGTTCGGCGGAGCCTCTGCATCGGCGTCCGCGGGCGCGGGCGCGGACGAGGTGCGCGCGGGTGGGGTGGATGTCGTCGTGATCGGGCGATCGTAGCGGTCGCTTCGACGCGCGTTCACACGTCCATCGGCAGCGCCGCCACCGCGTGACGGGATTAACGCGCTGGAAACACAGGCGTGACGATGCGGAAACTCCTGAACTGCATCCTTTCCACGGCGGGGAGAACCGTCTGAAGAGGACTTGCCGTACCCGGACACCGAGGCGACCTGTGCGCAGGGAAGGTGGCGGCGAGGCATGACAGTGAAGGAGAGCTGAGTGATCCATCTGTTAGCGGCATCAGTACCGGTGCCGTATCCCAGTTGGCTCAATCCGGCCGACAACACGTGGCAGTTGACCGCCGCCACGTTCGTCGGCTTGATGAGCCTCCCCGCCCTGGCGGTGCTCTACGCATCGATCGTCCCGAAGAAGTGGGCGGTGAACGTACTGGCGATGATGTTCGCCGGGTTCTCGCTCGTCCTCGTGGGATGGTTCGTGTGGGAGTACCAGTTGGCCTTCGGCTCGACCTCGTGGGGAGGTGGTGTCCGAGTCGTCCACGGGGTCGTGACTGCGACGCAGAACTCCGGAATGACGGCGACGTTCACGCACTTCTTCGAGAACTTCATCGGGAAACCGGGGACGACGACCAACAGCATCCAGGAACAGGGCCAGGCGATGTCGGGCGCCAACACCATCATCCCGTTCCACTTCCCGACGGCGAGCTTGGCGTACTTCCAGTTCGTGTTCGCTGCCATCACGCCGCTCCTCTTCCTCGGCAGCGTGCTCGGCCGCATCAAGTTCACGGCCTGGTGCCTGCTCGTGCCGCTGTGGTCGACGTTCGTCTACTGCGTGGACGCCTTCATGCTGTGGGGCGGCGGCTACTTCGCCCAGGAGGGTGCGCTCGACTTCTCCGGTGGGTACGTCATCCACATGTCTGCCGGCGTGTCCGGCTTCGTCGCGGCCTGGGTCCTCGGGCCGAGACTGCTCCGAGATAGACAGCACGCCTTGCCCAACAATCTGGTCATGGCGGCGGTCGGTGCCGGCATCCTGTGGCTCGGCTGGAACGGCTTCAACGGTGGCGACCCCTACTACGCAGGAGCGAGCGCGGCGTCGGCCGTGATCAACACGAACATCGCCACGGCGACGGGCGTGCTCGTGTGGATGTTGCTCGACGCGTGGCTGACCAAAGAGAAGAAACCGACCTTCCTCGGCGGTGTCAACGGCATGATCTGCGGCCTGGTCGGCATCACACCGTGTGCCGGGTGGGTCAACGGGTGGGGCGCCATCGCCGTCGGCGCCATCGCCTGCGCCATCGTGTGGTTCGCCTGGAACTACCTCTCCAAGGTGCCGCCGTTCTCGAAAGTCGACGACGCGCTCGGCGTGGTCTACACCCACGGCATCGCCGGCTTCGTGGGCGGCATGCTGCTCGGCATCTTCGGCGACCCGAACATGATCGAGTACGGGTGCGGGCACCTCAATGCGAGCGGGCAGGTCGTGGCGACGAGCCAGCTGACCTACCTGACGTCGAGCAAGACCTGCGTGCCCTTCGGCGTCAACGGGCTCATGTACACGGGCTCGGCGCACCAGTTGTGGGAACAGTTCCGGGCTGCCATCTGGGTGATCTTCTGGTCGGCCCTGGTGACGTTCATCCTCATGAAGCTGATCGGCCTGGTGCTACGAGGCGCCCGCTACAAGAACGAGGTGCTCGAAGTCGGAGACCTCGCCATCCACGGTGAGGAAGCCTTCCCGGAGGAGACGCTCGCCATGCGCACGGACAGCGCGTTCGCCATGGCCGGCCTCGACACCGGCGGCGGCGGACGAGCGCCCGATCCCGATGAGTCGCCGCCCGGCGGAGTCGGTTCCTAGGCCCGGATCAATCAGGACGAAAGGAGATCGACAATGAAGCTGATCGTGGCAGTCATCAAGCCGTTCAAACTCGATGACGTCAAAGAGGTCCTGAAGACCCACGGCGTCCAGGGCATGACCCTGACCGAGGCACAGGGCTTCGGCCGCCAGCGCGGGCACACCGAGGTGTACCGCGGCGCCGAGTACGAGGTGGACTTCGTGCCGAAGCTGCGCATCGAAGTGCTCGTCGACGACGCGCAGGTCGACGACGTGGTCGACGCCATCGTCGGTGCAGCGGCCACCGGCAAGATCGGTGACGGCAAGGTGTGGGTCATCCCGGTCGACACCGTGGTGCGCGTGCGCACCGGAGAACGCGGGAGCGACGCGCTCTAGGCGCAGGTCGGTTCCGTCGACGGTCGGTAGGGCCGGGGCGCGGCGAGGCGCCCCGGCCTGCCGTCGTCGGGTGGAACGTGCGTGGGTGGAGGTGGCACGGCGCGCCGTGTGGGCGGGCGGACTACCGGCCCGCGCTCAGGGGGCGGGCCGGTCCCCCTGGCGGGCGACCGCCGCCGCCGCGGCTGCGGCCGCGTCGGGGTCGCCCAGGTACTCGGCCGAGCGCACGGTGAGCTCGTCGTCGAGGAGCATGCGGAACGGGATCCCGGTCGGGATCTCGAGCTCGGTGATGACGTCGTCGTCGATGGCCTCGAGGTGCTTGCGCAGCGCACGGATGGAGTTTCCGTGCGCGGCGACGAGGACGGCACCGCCGTCGGCAGCCGCCGCCCGCAGGTCGGGCACGATGACGTCGGCCCAGTAGGGCACGACCCGGGCGACCACGTCCTTCAGGCACTCGGTGCTCGGGAGCACCGCCGGGTCGACCTCGCGGTAGCGGGGATCGCTCGAGGTGTCGAACTGGTTGTCGGCGGCGAGCGGCGGGGGAGGCGTGTCGTAGCTGCGACGCCAGAGCATGAACTGGCGCTCGCCGAACTCCTGCTTGATCTGCGCCTTGTTCTTGCCCTGCAGGTCCCCGTAGTGGCGCTCGTTCAGGCGCCAGTCACGCCGGACCGGCAGCCAGCCCCGCCCCGCCGCGGCGAGCGCGATCTCGGCCGTCCGGATGGCACGGGTGAGCACCGAGGTGTAGAGGACCCGCAGGTCGAGCGGGCGGGACGTGGGGTCGAGCGCCCCGGCGTCAGGCGCCAGGGCCGCCTCGGCCAGGAGGTCCCCCGCGCTGCGGGCCTCGGCCTCGCCGGCCTCGCTGAGGTCCACGTCGACCCAGCCCGTGAACAGGTTCTCGGCGTTCCAGGTCGACTGGCCGTGGCGCAGCAGGACCAGGTCGAGCACGTCTCCGATCGTATGTGGGCCCGGCGGGAGGGCGGTAATCCGCCTCCTCGGGGCCCGGCGGGCGGGGCGCGGCGGGCAGGACCGGCATGCGAATCTCAGGCGGCAGGAACGCTCTGACCTGGGACGACGTGAAGAAACAGGGATTCGGGACGGCGGGGAATGAACCCGCTCGCTGCGTCGTTGGAACAAATAGCAGAAATCTTGACACTAGTGCACTCAACTTTGTTAGCATGACTGCACTGCACAACGAGGACGACTGGTAGACGCAGAGGCGTCGGCAGAGGAAGACACAGGGAAGGACACAGACAAATGGCCAAGGCCGTAGGAATCGACCTGGGAACCACCAACTCGGTGGTCAGCGTGCTGGAGGCGGGCGAGCCCACCGTGATCCCCAACGCCGAGGGGAGCAGGACGACCCCGTCGGTGGTGGGCTTCTCCAAGACGGGAGAGGTGCTCGTCGGCGAGGTGGCCAAGCGCCAGGCGATCACGAACCCCGACCGCACCATCCGCTCCGTGAAGCGCCACATGGGCACCAACTGGACGATCGACATCGACGGGAAGGCCTACAAGGCGCAGGAGATCTCGGCGCGCATCCTGGGCAAGCTGAAGAGGGACGCCGAGTCGTATCTCGGTGACACCGTGACCCAGGCGGTCATCACCGTGCCCGCGTACTTCGACGACGCGCAGCGCACGGCCACCAAGGAGGCCGGCGCCATCGCGGGGCTCGAGGTCCTGCGCATCATCAACGAGCCGACGGCCGCCGCGCTGGCCTACGGGCTGGACAAGGAGGAGACGGACCAGACCGTGCTCGTCTTCGACCTGGGCGGCGGGACCTTCGACGTCTCGGTGCTCGAGATCGGCGAGGGCGTCTTCGAGGTCAAGTCCACCTCGGGGAACACGAAGCTCGGCGGCGACGACTGGGACGACAAGGTCATCGAGTGGCTGGTGACCGAGTTCAAGAACACCGAGGGCGTCGACCTGTCCCAGGACAAGATGGCCATGCAGCGGCTGAAGGAGGCCGCGGAGAAGGCCAAGATCGAGCTGTCCTCGGTGCAGGACACCCAGATCAACCTGCCGTTCATCACGGCGACGTCCGAGGGCCCCAAGCACCTCGACCTCAAGCTG
>DATJTU010000174.1:0-4997 GCA_035503015.1 Acidimicrobiales bacterium
TGCGGCCCGAGGCGAACGGCACCACCGACGCCGTGGACTGGTTCTCGCCCGACGAGCTCCGCACCCTGCCGCTCGCGCACTACGTCACCACCGTCCTGAAGCACCTGCCGTGAGCACGAGCGCGAGCGCGTCGCCCGACGAACGGCACCACGTCGTCATCATCGGGTCGGGCTTCGGCGGGCTCTTCGCCGCCCGCGCGCTGAAGCGGGCGCCGGTCAGGGTCACCTTGATCGACCGGACCAACCACCATCTCTTCCAGCCGTTGCTCTATCAGGTGGCGACGGGCATCTTGTCGGAAGGCCAGATCGCACCGCCGACACGTGACGTCCTGCGCAAGCACCGCCACCTGCGGGTCCTGCTGGCAGAAGTGGAACGCATCGACCTGCAGACGAAGGTCGTGCACGCCGACGAGTTCGGCGAGTCCCTGGACATCGGGTACGACAGCCTGATCATCGCCGGGGGTGCGACGTCGTCGTACTTCGGACACGACGAGTTCCGAGACTGGTCGTGCGCCATGAAGTCCCTCGATGACGCGCTCGCGCTGCGCGGCGACATCTTCGGCTCCTTCGAGCTGGCGGAGGCGTCGCGCGACGCGGACGAGCGCGAGCGCCTGATGACGTTCGTGGTCGTCGGCGGCGGGCCGACCGGGGTCGAGATGGCCGGGCAGCTCAAGGAGCTGTCACGCCGGGCCTTGCGCAACAACTACCGCCGGATCGACCCGCGTGACACGCGGGTCGTGCTCGTCGAGGGGACCGACCACCTGGTCAACTTCATGGGCAGGCGGCTCTCGAAGATGACCGAGCGCGATCTCACCCGCATGGGCGTCGAGGTCCACCTCAGTGCGATGGTGACCGACATGGACGAGGACGGGGTCCAGATCACCCACGCCGACGACTCGACCGAGCGCATCCTGGCTGCGACGAAGATCTGGGCGGCCGGCACCCGCGGCGCCAGCCTCGGCTCGACACTGGCGCGGGACGCCGGCGCGGACATGGACAAGGTGGGCCGGCTCGTCGTCAACCCCGACTGCTCCCTCCCCGGGCACCCCGAGGTGTTCGTCGTGGGTGACCTCATGGCACTGGACGACCTGCCGGGCCTGGCCGAGGTGGCGATCCAGTCGGGCGTGCACGCCGCGCACACCATCGTGCGCCGCCAGGAAGGCAAGCAACCCAAGGACTTCCACTACCGCGACCTCGGCACCCTTGCCACGATCTCGCGGTTCCGCGCCGTGGCCAAGATCGGCCCGATCCAGGTCGGGGGCTTCGTCGGCTGGGTGCTGTGGCTGGTGGTCCACATCACCTTCCTGACCGGGTTCAAGAACCGCCTCGGGGCGCTGGCCCGCTGGACCGTCAGCTTCGTCGGCCGGGGCCGCTACGAACGCGCGCTGACCGGGCCCTGGGTGGCCCGCAGGCAACGACGGCCCAAAGCTGCTTGAGTCCTCCCCGTGACAATCGTGCTGTCGCTGGTCGTCGGGATCGGCGCTGCCATCGCGACCATCTTGCTCCTGCAGCTGTGGCCGGTCCGCTACTCGTGGTCCCACGACATCAGCCGGACCGTCGGGCACCCGAGCGGCCGGGCGCTCTACCGGGTGAAGCTGCACCGGCCCCGCCGCCTGCTGTTCACGAACCGCCGCAACCCGATCGACGCCAGTTTCGGCGCGCGGGTGGCGGTCAGCGGGGTGGGCCGCTTCCAGAACTACGAGAAGATCGTCGAGATCCCCGTGCATCCCGAATGGCTCCCCTCGCTCGGTGACCGCGTGCACATCTGGCTCATGCCGGAACGATGCGACGTGCGCGACCTGCGCGAGTTCCCCGAGGAGATCAAGGAGGCGTGCCGGCGCCACGAGCTGACCCTCGACGCGCTCCTCGGAGCCGGCACGGCCCCCGTGCTCCGCGTCTACGTCTTCGCGTACCGGCCCTACATGGGGACGCGTTGGTATGTCCGCCAGAAGTACGTCGCGGCAGACGTCAAGCCCGGCTACTTCGCACCGGACCGGGGAACGGTCGACACCTCGACGGCGGAGGGAGGCGTGCCACCGGTGTCGGACGACCCGGAGCCGTAGCGAGCTCGAGCAGCGAGGGTTCCGTCGCGTTCGACCTGCCTGCTCCCGAGCAGGCCTTCGTTCCTGCGCTGGGCAGCGGGCCCGGGACCTAAGGTTCGTGGCATGCCCATCAACGTGACTCCCAATGCGGGGCTGAGCGACCACATCAACGACATCAGGCTGCGAACGGCCCGCATCGTCAACGAGATGATCCTGCCCAACGAGACCCTCCTGTGGCGGGGACGACGGACCGGTGCGACCGAGGAGGAGCGGGCGGAGGGCAAGGCGCTTCGCCACGAGGTCCAAGAGACGGTCAAGCGCGAAGGCCTCTGGGCACCCCACCTGCCGCCCGAGTACGGGGGCATGGGCATCGACTTCATGGCCCACGCCTACATGAACGAGATCCTGGCCTACGCCGTCGGGGCCGCCGCACTCTTCGGCGTGGTGGCGCCGAACTCGGGGAACCAGACCATCCTGGTCAAGTACGGGACCGAGGAGCAGAAGCGCCAGTGGTTGCTGCCCCTCGTCGAAGGCACGATGCAGTCCGGCTTCTCCATGACCGAGCCCGAGCACGCCGGGTCCGATCCCCGCTCGATCCAGACCACGGCCATCCGCGAGGGCGACGAGTGGGTCATCAACGGGCACAAGTGGTTCACGTCGAACGGCCTCGCCGCCGACTTCTTCATCGTCATGTGCCGGGCCAAGGACTCCAAGGACGACGAGAGCCCGGGCCGGATGGTCCAGATCATCGTGCCGACGTCGACGCCCGGTGTGATCATCGAGCGCGGGATCGGCATCTGGGGCGCCGCCGTGTCTGACCACTGCGAGGTGCGCTACGACAACGTGCACGTCCCGCTCGACAACGCGCTGGGCCAGGTGGGCGACGGACACCGTGCCGCGCAGGACCGGCTCGGGGCGGGTCGGATCTTCCACTGCATGAACTCGGTCGGCCAGATGTGGCGCGCCTTCGACATGATGGTCGAGCGCTTGCTCACGCGCGAAGTGCACGGCGGCCTCCTCAAGGACAAGCAGTTCATGCAGGGCTTCGTGGCCGACAGCTACATGGACCTCGAGTCGGCGCGTCTCATGACCATCCACGCCGCCGAGAAGGTCGACGCCGGCGACCCCCAGGCGCGCACGGAGATCAGCGCCATCAAGGTGTTCGTCCCCGCCGCCTACAGCAGGGTGGTCGACCGGGCCATCCAGGTCTGGGGTGCCGCCGGCGTGACTTCCGAGCTCCCGCTGGCCCAGATGTACCTCGGCGCGCGCACGCTGCGTCTCGCCGACGGGCCCGACGAGGTCCACCGCATCCTCATCGCAAAGAACGTCCTCCACCACTACGAGAAGGGCGAGAGCTGGGACTTCGCCGGCTGACAGCGTTCGCCGCGGCACCAGGTCTCCGCGCTCAGCCCTCCTCCGTGGCGACGGTGGCCCTGCCGGTCCTCGCCAGCGAGATGAGGTCGCGGGCGCGCACGTCCCGGGCACCGCGCCTGATCGCGGCCTCGATGTTGCCGTCCGGGACGAGCATGCGCAGGCCGGCCGGGTGTATCTCGAAGACGAGTGGGGTCTCGAGCTCCAGCGCCTCGCCGTCAATCCCGGCGTAGGCCTTTCCCGAACGCGATCTGACCTCGAACGTCTCGCATTCGAACCGGAAGCTCGAGCCGTTGGGCGACGTCCTGCCGGCCAACGCCGACGTGACGACGTCGGCCGCCTGGCCGCCGGTCGTGGCGCTCACGGCGAAGACGCCGAGCCGGCCCGTGTCGAGGCGGCGACGCTGTGAGACGTCGAGCGAAGGGCCGAGCACGTAGGGGTTGTTCGAGACCATGATCAAGAAGCTCCCGTCGACCTCCTGGCCATCCGGGGTCACGAACTGAAGATCGAACGGCTGCTCGTGGTCCCCGAGCATCTCGGGCAGCATCCGCCGCGTCGTCTCCCTCTTGGCGTCGCGGTAGCCCTGCTGCTGGACGATGGACGCGTAAACGCCCAGCGACACGTTGTTCACGAAGAAGCGGCCGTTCACCGTCGCGTAGTCGACCCGGCGCTCCACCGCGTCGGTGAAGGCCCGGAGGCTCTTGCGGGGATCCTTGCGATCGAGCCCCAGGTCGAGCGCGAAGTGGTTGCGCGTCCCCGCCGACACGCAGACGAACGGGAGGCGCTGCTCGACCGCGATGGAAGCGACGAGTGCCTGTGACCCGTCGCCGCCGGCCATGCCGAGACAGTCGGCGCCCTCCGCGACGGCACCGCGGGCCAGGTCCTCGAGGTCGAGCCCGTGCTCGAGGCTGATCGTCTCGACCCCGAGCGCCTGCGCGCCCGCCACGAGACCGAACTTCTGCACCTTGCCGCCGCCCGACCACGGATTGCACAAGAGGACCGCACGGTGCGGCGGGGCCACGTGCTGCGGCGTCGCCAGCGCCGTCGTGCGCAGATAGTCGGCGAGCGCGGCCTGCGCCGCCACGACGGTGACCGCGAGGAGGACGAGGGCGGCAGCGAAGAGCACCAGCGACAAGAGGTCCTCGTTTCCCGCCCGGAGGATCGACACGACCAGCAACGCGGCACCGAGAACCAGCGCCACGACGCCCACCAGGCGACGAGGCATGCGCTGGGTGACCAGCCACCACCCGCCCCAGACGGCGACGACGAAGCCCACGAGCCCGATCACGAGGTAGACGCCGTTGCGCAGCAGGAAGAGCACCAAGACCGCTGCGAGCGCGACGGCGGCAGCCAGCGCGACGATCGCCCACACCCGCCCGTGCCGCGACCGGCGTGTCCGGGTCAGGTCAGTCGACCGGGACCCCACATCACCCCCGTCTCGTGCACACGGGCATTGTAAGTTCAGACCCCGCCGGGCACCGATGCGGTCGCAAGGGGGACGGATGGCCAAGCGCGCCATGTCGATATCCAGGTGGATCCCAGGGATCGCCGCCGCACGGACGTACGAACGCGCGTGGCTTCGACC
>DATJTU010000175.1:0-3080 GCA_035503015.1 Acidimicrobiales bacterium
GGCGAGGTGCTCAAGCCCGTGCTCGGGACGGGGAAGTAACGCGCCGCGCCGGCGCCCGACCGCTACGTCCCCGAACGGCTGAAGAGGGTGCGGGGCCGCTCGAGCTCGACCCCGTCCACGAAGATGTCGACCTTCTCGTTGTAGAAGGCGACCAGGCCGGCGATCGGTTGCAGGTCGAGCATGGGGAAGTCGTAGGCCCAGGCGATGTCGGGGTGGGTGCGGCCGTCGACCACCGCCGACCAGTAGCCGGTCGTCCTCCCTTTGTACGGGCAGGACGTCTCAGTGTCAGACGGAACCAGGTGGGTGAAGTCCACGTCGGTGCGGTTGAGGTAGTAGCGGGTCGGGAGCCCGGTCTCGAAGCACAGGACGGGGGAGGAGGACTCCGCCAGCACGACGCCGTGGCTCTCCACGCGCACGGTACGGGTGGATCGGAGGGAGTCGACGCGGGTGTAGGGATTGCGCGGGTGGACGAAGACCTGTTCGTCCTCCTCGAACCAGGCGTCGAACGCCGACCATTCGAGCTTCACCGTCTCGTCGAGTCCCGGAACCTTGGAGACGCCGAGCACCTGCGCGGCATGCGGCCGCTCGAGGTCGCCGACGCGCACGCCGTGGATCCGGACGTCGCCCCGCGGTGTCTCCTCCGTCGTGCCCTCGTCGACCAGGACGCCATCGAGGATGTCGGCCAGCGGTACGTAGTACTGGGGGTAGGCGGGCCACTCCCAGACGTAGCGCGCGTTGGTCGTGTCGAGTACGGCCTGCCCGCCCAGGTAGGCGCGGATGCGGCGCGGCACCGGCTCGACGTGGTTGGCCTCGACGGGCGGAGCGGGGTAGTCGGTCACCGGTGGCCTCCAGAGCGGTCGATGCGGGTGCGGGCCGATATCGATCGCACCCTACCGGCGCGTGCGCGACCGCCCGCGCGCCGCGACGACGTGTCGTCGCGCGCTGTGGCGTCAGGTGATCGCGAGCATCCTCTCGAGGGCCACCTTGGCCCACTCGGTCGTGTCGGGGTCGACCACGATCCGGTTACGGACCTCGCCTTCGGTCAAGCCTTCGAGGACCCAGGCCAAGTGCTGGGGGTCGATGCGCGACATCGTGGAGCACGGGCAGACCAGCGGGTCGAGGCACACCACCGTCTTGTCGGGCGACTCGTCGTCGAGCCGCTTCACGAGGTGGATCTCGGTCGCGACCCCGATGACCGAGCCGGCCGGCGCGGCATCGACGGCGCGGATGATGGCGTCGGTGGAGCCGGTGATGTCCCCGAGCCCGACGACCTCGTGCGCGCACTCCGGGTGCACCATCACGATTCCGTCGGGGTGCTCGGCCCGAAACGCTTCGACGTGCTCGGGGCGGAAGCGCTGATGCACCGAGCAGTGTCCCTTCCACAGCAGCAGCGTCGACTCCTTCACCTCGCGGTCGCTCAGGCCGCCCAGCGCCTGGCGCGGGTTCCAGACACGCATGTCGTCGGCGCCGTAGCCGAGCTCGTAGCCGGTGTTACGACCGAGGTGCTGGTCGGGGAAGAAGAGCACCCGTTCGCCCCGCTCGAGCGCCCAGGTGAGCACGGCCCGGGCGTTCGACGAGGTGCACACGGCCCCGCCGTGACGACCGACGAACGCTTTCAGCGCAGCGGCGGAGTTCATGTAGGTGACCGGGATCAAGCGGTCCACGTCGATGACCCGGGCCAGGTCATCCCAGGCCTCCTCCACCTGGTCGATGTCCGCCATGTCGGCCATGGAGCAGCCGGCGTTGAGGTCGGGCAGCACGACGTGCTGATGGTCGCCGGTCAGCACGTCGGCCGATTCGGCCATGAAGTGCACCCCGCAGAACACGATGAACTCGGCTTCGGATTGGCCGGCGGCGATCCGGGAGAGGCCGAAGGAGTCGCCGCGCGCGTCGGCCCACCGCATGACGTCGTCGCGCTGGTAGTGGTGTCCGAGGATGAAGACGCGTGACCCGAGCGCGGTCTTGGCCGCGCCGATCATGGCGGCCAGCTCGTCGTCGGACGCGTCGGTGTACCGCTCTGGTAGCGGCGCCTGAAGCCTGAGCATGTCGTCTGCCCCCTTGATGGGAGAGCATCGATCTGGCCGGCGGGGACAGCCTGGTCGCCCATCCGCGGGTATGTCGGCCTCGATGCGAGGTTGTCTGCCGGATACCAGGCCGGCACAGCCAGTGTACCGCCGACGTCCCAGCCCTGCGCGAGAGTGGGCGTGATGCAGTACCGGCCGCCGACCGGCTCGATTCCGGACGCCCCCGGCGTCTACCAATTCCTCGACGCCGAAGGGCGTGTCCTGTACGTGGGCAAGGCGAAGTCGCTGCGCCACCGGCTGCCGAACTACTGGCAGGACTCGGCCAAGCTGCCGCCGCGTACCGCCCAGATGGTGGCGCAGGCGGACCATGTCGAGTGGGTGGTCGTGGACAGCGAGGTCGACGCGCTCATCCTCGAGCACTCGCTGATCCAGGCCCACCTGCCGCGCTACAACGTCCGCCTCAAGGACGACAAGAGCTACCCGTGGCTCGCCGTCACGCTCAACGAAGAGTGGCCGCGGCCCGCCGTCGTCCGGGGACGCAAGCGCAAAGGCGTGCGCTACTTCGGTCCCTACGGCAACGCGGGCGCCATCCGCGCCACCCTCGACCTCCTCGTGCGCAGCTTCCCGGTGCGGACGTGCTCGGAAACGAAGTTCAAGCGGCACCAGCGGCTCGGGCGCCCGTGCCTGCTCTTCGACATCGACCGCTGCTCGGGCCCGTGCGTCGGCGCGGTCGACCACGAGGCGTACAACGGCTACGTCAACGACCTGATGCGCTTCCTCTCCGGCGACACCGAGCCGGTGCTGGCGAGCCTCGAGGCGGAGATGCTCACCGCCTCCGACGAGCTCCAGTTCGAGCGGGCCGCCCGGCTGCGCGACCGGATCACCGCCGTGCACAAGGCGGCGGAGACGCAGCAGATGGTCTCGGACCGCGCCGAGGACTTCGACGTCGTCGGCCTGGCCGAGGACCCGCTCGAGGCTTCTGTCCAGATCTTCCGCGTCCGCCGCGGCCGCGTGGTCGGGCACCGCGGGTTCGTCGCCGAGAAGGTGGAGGACCTG
>DATJTU010000176.1:0-10911 GCA_035503015.1 Acidimicrobiales bacterium
CTTCCAAAACCGCCACTCAATTAACGAAAGATCGACCAATATCCTTCGCTAACTGCGCGCGCGTCGGAAGGCTGTGATACCGGTGAACTCGCTCGCCGGACTGGTCCGAGACCGGGGATTTGCAGGCAGGCGAATGCTCTAGGCCAGCACCGCAGTTGCGACCCCGACGACCTTGTCCTCGCCCTCACCGTTGGCCAGGCTGACGTCGAGGTCGACCAACTTCTGGCCGCCCTCCTCGCGCTTCGCGGTTACGACGATCCGGGTGCTGAGCACTTCGTCCGGCCAGGTCTGGCGGGCGAACCGCACCTGGTAGCGCTGAAGGTTTCCGACACCGACATAGTCGGTGATGGCCGACCCCAGCAGACCCATCGAGAACATGCCGTGGCCGAACACGCTGGGCTGGCCCGCTGCCTGCGCCTGGACCTCGTCGTGGTGCATGGGGTTGAAGTCACCCGACGCTCCCGCGTAGCGGACCAGGTCGGTGCGCGTCAGCTTGTGTGAGAGCACGGGTGCCTCGTCCCCGACCTTGACGTCATCGAACTGCAACTTCGTCTCACCCATTCTCACGACCTCCCGTCGAACCCTGGTTCATCGCTCACCCTTTCGCTGTGCATGTCCGCATTGACGGCCCGGCCATGCTCGAAGACCCTCTGCTCACGCGCCGAAGAGGTGCAGCCAGTGGTCGATGGACCACGTGTTCCACGCGTGAGCACCGAGCACGACGACCGAAGCGAGGATCATCATGAAGTTCTGCCCCTGCTCAGCCCAGTCCGAGATCATCAAGATGAAGTACGTGACGTTGAGCAGGATCCCCGCGAACGCCGCGATGGGGGTCAGGAATCCAAAGATCAACCCCAAGCCGATCGCGAGTTCGCCGAAGACGACGACGTAGGCCATCGCCTTGGGGCGCGGGACGACGATGACGTCGAACCCCTTCTTCACGAAGACCCATTTGTGCTTCTCGGCCACTGACTGGCCCCATGAGATGCCGGCACCCCGCTTGAACCACGCGGCCTTGTCCTTGTGCCGAAAGCTCTCGAACCACCACAAACCGAGGCCGATCCGCAGCACCGCCAGCCACTCGGCTGCCGTCAGCCAGGTCGTCGAACTCGTCGCCAACGTCATCTGATCTCCCCCCGTCCGGCCTAGGCGCGGTGAATCAGGTTGAATCGGGTCGTCACCACTGGTTCGCCGGTCTTGTCGTCGGTCCAGTTCGTCTCCTGGATGATGAACGTCATGGTTCGGCCCTTGGATTCCTTCTGGTACGCGTCGACGATCTTGCCCTCGCTCACCAAGACGTCGCCGACCATCACAGGCCGGTGGTAGATGAACTCCTGCTCGCCGTGCAAGATGAGTCCGCCTTTGGCCATGAGCGGGCCGACGACCTTGCCGAGCGGGTTGTCCACCACACCGTCGAACGGCTGCAGCTCGTCGAACTTGCCCGAGAACTCCATGGCAAAGGGGAACGTGGGCGGCGCCGGGATCTCGTCGAAGCCAGCCTGCCGCGCGGCCGCTGGGTCGTGATAGATCGGACTGCTGCTCAGGACCGCATCGGCGAAGTGCTGCACCGGGGCCCGCTCCACGACCACTTTCGACTTTCCGATGGGTTGCCCAATGGCTCCCTTGAGCAACTCGTCCTGCGATGCGGCACCGTCTGCCACCTTCAGCCTCCTGTGTCCCCCCGTCCGTCCGGACCACGTCGTCACGGCCGGCATCGGCTCCCGGCCGATGCGGCGCCAACGGTAGCCAAGTCGCCTCGGCCCCGCCCAATCCATAACCGCACCGACTCGGCACCTGGGCACACGGCGACATCGTCGTCTGATCAGTACCATCGACCCCCGTGTCCCAGCCCGAAACTGCCGTGCGCCGTGCCTGACTTCTTCGAGGTGGTCCACACCCAGCGGGCTGCTCGTTCCTTCCTCGCCGACGACGTCGACAACGACACCGTGACGCGCATCCTCCGAGCTGCCACGCACGCCCCGAGTGCCGAGAACTCCCAACCATTCGTCTTCGTCGTGGTGCGGGATCCGGAGATCCGCGAGACCATCGGCGAGCTCACGGCGCGCCTGTGGCAGGGCGGCGCCAAGGCGATCGAAGAAGGCCGGCTCTCCCCCGGCTTCTTGCGCGACGTGGACCGGGGTGCCATGGGGGGCGTCGCCGGCGCGCCGGTCTTGATCGTGGTCTGCGGTGACACCCGGCTCTGCTTCGCCCCGGCCTTGGACGCCTCGGTGTTCCCAGCCGTGCAGAACCTGCTGCTCGCCGCGCACGCGCTCGGTCTGGGTTCGACGCTGACCACCTTGCCCGTCGTCGCCGGCGACGAGCTCTCGATCATGCTCGAGCTCCCGGGCGAGGTGGTCCCGCTGGCGGTGATCCCGATCGGATACATCCCCAAGCCATTGGGACCCCCGAGGCGAGACCCGGTGTCGGAGAAGACCCACCTCGACCGCTACGGCAACCTCTTTCCGCCCGGCTGACCGGGCGACCGGTGCCGGCCCGTGCCGGCCCGTTCACCTGACACCGGTGTCAGGTTCGGGGATATGGTGAGCCGATGCAGGAGCACCACTACTACGTCGATATCGATGGCACGGTGGACGAGCTGTGGCAACTCTTCTGGGCCCGCATCCCGCACACCAAGTCCGGCGACGTGACGATCGACATCCTTCATCCGGGCGACGAGATCGGCGAGGGTCTCGTCCGCCACTGCACCTTCCGGGTGCCCCGCTATCTGTTGACGGGCGGCAAGGGCCAGTCTTGGGAGTGGCTCACCGAAGTGAAGCCGAAGGAGTCCTGGAAGTACAACGCCGTCGGGCGCCCGCTGTTCTCTGAGGCGGAGGGTCACACGCGCCTCGAGGACCTCGGCAACGGCACGACCCGCGTCCACTTCAGCGAGACGTACCTGGCTTTCAATCCGGTCCTGCGCGCCCTTCTCGAAAAGCGCGTGCACGCCTTCATCTCCAAGGACAACGACCGGCTGATCAAGCAATCGCTCGAAACAGGCGTACGGCTCTTGCGCGCCGCCAAGGCGAAAGCGGCGGCGAAGGCCGCTGACACGGCACCCGCCTCGCCGGGGTCCGGTTCGACTGAACCCGCGTGACGGTCGTCGACCTCTGGGTCAACGCGCTCAGTGGCGAGGCGGCTGAGGCGTTCTTGGGCCGGGCGGGCAACGAAGGCATTCCCGATCTGCTCGGCGGCGACGTCTCGGCTTCGTCCACGCTCACCCAGCTGCTCGCGACGATGGATGCGTGTGGCGTCGACATCGGCATCGTGGCCCTCGGCCTCTCCGCCGCCGAGACCGACGACATGCTGGCAGCGATCGCCGAGCACTCCGACCGCCTCCGGGCTGCGCTCGTCGTCGACCGGCCAGATCGGCCTGTCCGCCAGTGCACCCGCCTGCGCGCACTGGCCGACCACCCCGCCGCCGCCCTCGTCCGCGTCACCCCGCTGGTCGATCAGTACCCGTTGAACCACAAGCTCTATTACCCCGTCTACGAGACGTGCGCCGAGCTTGGCCTCCCGGTGTCGATCAACGTCGGCATCC
The DNA here is from genome assembly GCA_035503015.1 of Acidimicrobiales bacterium. Lineage (GTDB taxonomy): Bacteria > Actinomycetota > Acidimicrobiia > Acidimicrobiales > RAAP-2 > Bog-473. The sequence goes on from DATJTU010000176.1 coordinate 3,539, forward strand.
CCGGACCCCGGGTGCGCTCGGCCTGCCAGCATCCCGAGCTGCTCGAGGACGTGCTCATCGACTTCAAAGGGCTGACCGTCATCGGCGCGCACATGGGTCACCCCTACGAGGCGCTGCTGATGCAGTACATGCTCAAATGGCCGGACCTCTACCTGTCCAACTCGGCCTACCTCGCCAAGTACATGGACCCCGCTCTGGTGTCGTTCATGGACTCGAAGCGAGGTTTCGGCCGCGTGCTCTTCGCGTCGGACCACCCCTTCCTCCCCATGGAGAGGGCCGTGGCCGCGGCACGGGATCTTCCCCTCTCCGACGCGGCAACCGAGGCCTACCTCGGTGGGACGGCGGCGCGCCTCCTTCGCCTCGCTTGAGGCTGCGCGCACCGCGTCCCAGCCGCGCTGGATCCCGCTACGGTCGGGCCCCGTGGACCTCGGTCGCTTCGGTGTGTGGTGGAGCGGATCGTGGCACGTCGAGGACGACCCGGCGGTCGACGTGCCCTCGGTGCTCGAGTCGCTCGGGTTCGGCACCCTGTGGTCCTCGGGCGGGTTCGAACCGGGTCTGTCACCGCATTTCGAGCGGTTGCTCGCGTCGACGCGCCAGGTCCACGTGGCGAGCGGCATCGTCAGCATCTGGGCCACGACCCCCGACGACCTCGCGCCGGCAGTGGCCGCCCTCGAGGCGTCCTACCCCGGCCGCTTCGTGCTCGGGCTCGGAGCCAGCCATTCGGTGCTGACCGGCGACTACGACCAGCCGTATTCCAAGATGGTCGCCTTTCTCGACGGGCTCGACTCCGCGGTCCAGCCCGTTCCGGCAGAACATCGCGTCCTGGCCGCCCTCCGGCCGCGCATGCTCGAGCTGGCCGCCACACGCGCGGCAGGGGCGCACCCGTACTTCGTCCCGGTCGAGCACACGGCCAAAGCACGCGAGGTCATCGGCCCCATGGCGTTGCTCGCCCCCGAGGTGGCGGTGGTCCTCGAAACGGATCCCGACACGGCCCGGCATCTCGCCCGCCGCTACGCCAGCATCTACCTCGACCTCCCCAACTACACGCAGAACCTACGGGACTTCGGCTTCGACGACGCGGACATCGTGGGGGGTGGGAGCGACCGCTTGATCGACGCAGTCATCCCGTGGGGAGATACCGCGACCGTGGCTCTTCGGGTGCGCGGCCATCTCGACGCGGGTGCGGACCACGTGTGCGTGCAGGTGATCGCAGACCATCAGCATTTCCCGCTCGAGCAGTACCGCGAGCTCGCGGGTGCTCTCTTCGACTGAGCGACAGCGAGCGCCTGTCGTCTAGGGCAGGGACGGCCCCGGCGAGATCGTGATACCGATCGTCTGTGACACGGACGCGCTCCCGGCGCCGGCGATGGTGGCGCTCGAGCTGTCGCCCTCCCCCGGCATCGCGAGCGTCCCCGCGGTCGACACCCCCAGCGAACGGCGCGCGGGAGGGAGACACGTGCCCGGTCCGACGCCTTGTGCCCCGGCCGGCAGCTGCGTGTCGGTGCTGAGCGGCATCGTGACAACCGCGCAGTCCGGACTAGTGCCGTCGTCCGTGGCAGTCCCCGTCCCCGAGCGAGCCGCCGACGCGTCGACGCGCTGGGCGTCCGCCAGGTGTGCTGCGGGAAGGCTCGCCGTCACGGAACCGGCAGAGGTCCACGCCCCGGGAGCACCGGCCGGCGAGGCGACGAAGAGTGCGAGCACGATCGCAATCGGGAGGCAGAGCACCCCGCGCACGAGCACTCCGCAGAGCGCGCGCAACTTCGAGACCCGGCGTGCGGGCCCGCGACGCGGCGGCCCACTTCCTGCCCTGCATGTCGACACCCGTGCCCCCCTCGCTCGGAGTCACCTCAGGTATCGACACCTCTGCTCAACGCTTGAGGGAGACGCAGCGTCGCAGGCACGAACGAACGGCTCCTGCCCGTCGAACGCTCACGATCTCTCATTACCGTGCCGCTTCCCCATCACCTACGGATGGGTCCCTGCTGGTCCGGCGCGGTCAGCGCGTCGGCGCGGCCTCGGCCAGACTGAGGCCGAGCGCACGAAACGCCCGGCCGCGGTGCGAGAGCGCGTCCTTCTCCTGCGCCCCCATCTCGGCGAACGTCCGCCCGTCGCCGCCCTCGCTGTCATCGGGCACGAACACGGGGTCGTAGCCGAAGCCGTTCGCACCACGCTCGGCCCGGGCGATAGAGCCATCGACGACACCCTCGGTCCACAGCTCCGATCCGTCGGGAAAGGCGACGAGTGCGACGGTCTTGAACTGGGCGCGGCGGGCGCCGCCGTCGTCGCCGAGCGCGGCCAGGGCGCCGAGAAGCTTCGTCACGTTGTCGGCGTAGGTGGCGTCGTCGCCCGCGTAGCGCGCGGAGAACACGCCGGGAGCACCTCCGAGGGCCTCGACCTCCAGGCCCGTGTCATCTGCCACCGCGGCCAGGCCGGTCGCTTCCACCAGCGCCCGCGCCTTCAGGCGGGCGTTGTCAAGCAGGGTGTCACCGTCCTCCACGACGTCAGGCACCTCGGGTGGCCGCGGCACGAGCTCGACCGGGACCGCGGACGAGAGCACGGCCACGATCTCTTTGACCTTGTCCGGGTTTGCCGACGCGACCACCAGTCGCAGTGGGACCGCCGGGTCGCTCACCGCCGTCCTGGTGGGTCGGCCAGTACCGACGCCTGCATCCCGGTCAACTCCTTGATCCCCGCTTCGGCTAAGGCGAGCATGCTGTCGAGCTCTCCTCGGGTGAAGGCCATCCCCTCGGCGGTGCCCTGCACCTCGACGAAGCGGCCCGCCCCGGTCATGACGACGTTCATGTCGACCTCGGCCGTGGAATCCTCCACGTAGGGGAGATCGAGCACCGGGACGCCCTCGACGATGCCGACAGACACCGCGGCCACCGAGTCGGTCAGCGGCTGTGCGCTGATCGTCCCGGCGTCGACGAGACGTGTGCACGCGTCGTGCAACGCCACGTACGCGCCGCAGATCGACGCGGTCCGAGTGCCGCCGTCCGCCTGCAACGCGTCGCAGTCGACGGTGATCTGGACTTCGCCGAGCGCCACGAGATCGGTCACGGCGCGCAGGGAACGGGCGATGAGCCGCTGGATCTCCTGGGTTCGCCCGGACTGCTTCCCCTTCGCCGCCTCGCGGGAGGCGCGTTCGGGCGTCGATCCCGGGAGCATCGAGTACTCGGCCGTGACCCAGCCCCGCCCGGTGCCCCGCATCCACGGCGGTACGCGTTCTTCGACCGACGCCGTGCACAACACTTTGGTGCGCCCGAAGGTCACCAGCACCGACCCCAGCGCCATCACGGTGTAATCGCGCTCGAACGTGACCGGCCGCAGCTCGTCGAAGGCGCGCCCGTCCTGCCGTGCCACACGCGGGTCCACACTCATCTTGCCTTCTTCCACTCGACCGTGACCGGAGCTTTGTCGCACCCGGCTTCTCTCGGACACCGTAGGCGACCACTCGGCCGCCGTGGGAAAGGCTGTGTCGAAGCCGATGTCGGAGGGCGCTCAGTCCGCGGCGGGTGGTGTCTCGAGCGCGGCGCCGACGTCGCGATAGGTCTTCAGCTCGATCACGTTGCCACTGGGGTCCGCAACCTTGCCCTTGGTCTGCTCGGTGGTCATGCCCGCGTCGTCCGTCGCAACCTCGCTCACCCAGTTGGCCTCATTTTCGTTCAGCCGGGCCACCAGCGCATCGAACTCCTCGCGCCCGAGCGTGACGCCGAAGTGGCGGCATCCCCGCTCCCCTGTCGCCACGACCTCCTCGGGTCTGTGCTGCAGCGTGATCTGCATGCCGTAGAACCAGATGTCGGTGAAATCGGGCCGCTTCCGAGCCGCGGTGCAGCCGAGCACATCGACGTAGAAGGCGCGCGCCTCGTCTATGTCGCGCACCGGGATGGAGAGGTGGAGGATCGGCCGCACTGCGTCAGCCTAGGACCGCCAACCCGCAGCACCCGTCGCCGTGCGTCAGAAGCGCGCCAGAGACAGCTGGTCACGGCACGACGCGCTCAGGACGACCTGCCGGCGCCCAGCAACACGCAGTCGGCCATGAACAGTGGCGTCGACTGCGCGGCAGATGCGGCGGCGGCCGCACGACAGGTCGCGAGCGACGCGCCGGTGGCAGGTGTCGTTGCCGGCCCGCCCGATGGGATCGTCCAGACCCACGCCCGGTGCACGTAGGCGGGCGCGCTCCCGATCACCATGGTGAAGAACCCGGACGCATACACCGGATCGCGGCTCGCCCCGGCGATCACGACCTGGTTCACCTGCCACCGGATCAAGGCAGCACGCACCGCGGTGATCTCTGCCGTCGTGCCGGTCGGCTCGGGAGCGCCGATGATGGTCAAGTTGGTCAGGATCCGGCGCGGCGACCCGGGACTGCCGCTGCCGACGGGCCCGCCGGTGGCGTCGGGCGTCTTCAACGCGGCGCCTGCGAGCCGGAACGGCATGCCGGTGACGGCTTGCCAGAACATGGGCGTCGAGGACCCCGACACGGCAAAGGGCACCGTCAAGAGCACGGTGCTCGACGCATCCGTGCCCGCCACGTCGCGGATGTACGGAGGGATTTGCAGCGGCACGACGCGCAAGGGCGGATTGAAGGTCACGAACATCGGCACCAACGCCACAGCCGCGACCAGCACGGTGACGCCGACCCCGACGGCTCGTCGGTGCACGGCCAACCACGAGTCCGCCGGGCGGCGAGCGACAACCCACGCGTCGACACCGACCGCAATCAGGAACGCGCCGAAGAGAAAGATGAACGGAGCGATCTGATCCGGGAGGATCTCCTTGAGGACCGGCAGCTTCGACAGGTGCGCCCAGGGCATTGGTACGTGCGAAAGCCATTGCGGGCCGCTGATCAGGCGGGCGCCGAGGGAAAGCCAGATGCTCACCACAACGAGTAACGCGAGGAGCCAGGTGAGGGGTCGGCGGCGCCCGACGATCACCGACGCCACCGCCACCACAGCCGCACCGCCGCCGACGTAGTCCGGCGGGGGCCCGTTACGCCCGAGATAGCCACCGAAACGGATGTAGTTCGAGGCGAAGGCCGAATAGTTCCCAGGATGCACCAGCCCGGAGAAAGGAACACCGGTCAGCGGTGCGAGCACGAAGAGCACGCCGCCTACCGCCTGCGGCCCCGCCAACCCGTACCAGGCCGGATAGGCCAGGACCACCACGACCACGCCCGCGGCCAAGCCGAGTGCCGGTGCGGCATGTCCAGCCCGGGGCCGCAGCTGACGCCAGCCCGCCGCGACCACGGCGACGAGACCCACCGTACCGAAGAGCAGACACAACACGAAGATCTCCGGGGAGATGAAGAACTGGACGATCAACAACGCAGCCAACACGAGCGCGTCGCGCGTGACCGAGTGCTCCTGGCGGACGACGATCTCGTGCAGGGTCGTGAAGAGCAGCGGCGGGATCACCAGCACCGTCACCGACACATGGCCGAAGACCAGCGACGTGATCATGGCCGCCGAATAGCCGTAGAACAGGCCGGCGGGGATGGCAATGGGCTTCCACGAGACCAGCGGCCTGATGGCGACGAAACACCCCCAGGCACTAAGCGCGGGCGCCAGGGTTAGCGCGACATTCGTCGCCGCGACCGGTCCGAACAGCCACGTGACCGGAGCGAGGACGACGCCCACCAGGAGCCCCGAGGTGTTGGAGAGCAGGTTCGCACCCTTCGGCACGTTCACGACGCCGGAGAAGAACAAGGTGTGCAGGTGCGCGATTGCCCAGGCCGGCCATTCGGTGAACCACACCTGCTGACCCGGGTCGCCGCACCCACAGGTCAGGCTCGAGGCCGGGTGGCCTGTCCAGACGTGCCACCAGAGGACGACCGCGGGCACCGTGAACCCCGCGATGGCGACAAGGTGGAACCCGAAGGTGCGGAGCACACGAACCGACTGGTTTCGGACTGGGGGCGCCGGCGGATCGCCTTCGGACGCCAGACGAGCGCCCGCGCGCTCAGGGGGCCCTTCCCCCTTGTCCGCCGAATCCGCCTCGAGTGTGGGGCCGAGCACGCCGTCCGCCGGGTGCGTCGACACGTCCATCCCGCTCGTCACTGGCGCCGAGCGTACTGCGGCGTCCTTCGTGGACCGGGACGCTGATGCATCCGGTCAATCCCGCGTTGCGGCGGTGTTCATAGGATCGACACGTGCCCGACATTCGCCGCTGCGTCGTCGTCGGCGCGGGACTGCTCGGCCTGTCGGCGGCGCGATCGCTCTCCCGGCGCGGGTGGTCCGTGTGCGTGCTCGAGGCGGCGGGCGGGATCGGTCACTCGCGCGCCGGCTCGAAGGGGACAGCTCGCATCTTTCGCCTCGGCTACCCAGATCCGCTCTACGTCGAGATGGCGCTCGCCGCACGCGATCTGTGGCGGACCCTCGAACACGAGAGCGGGCAGCGGCTCTTGCACGAGACGGGTCAGCTCACGCTCGGCGACGACGCCGCCTTGGCCGCGATCCGCAACGCGCTCACCGCCCACGGCGCACGGTGTGACGAGCTGACCGCGGAGGAGGCGCGGACGCGCTACCCCGGCATTGCCGCCACGGCTGCCGCGCTCGTCGAACCGGACTCGGCCGTGCTGGCCGCCGACGAAGCCCTCCGCGCGCTGTACGTCACTGCGGACGCCGAGGTGCGCACCGGCACGCGGGTGACAGGGCTCGACGACGCCGGAGACGGCGTGCGGGTCACAACCGGCGACGGCGAACTCCGCGCCGACATCGTCGTCGCGTGCGCGGGGCCAGACACCATCGGCCTGCTCGGCCCCGCCGCGCCGCGAGTGGCGGCACAGACACCCACGCTGCCTCAGGTGGCGTACTTCCGTTGTGCCGCCAACCAGCCCTGCGAGATCCCGGTCTTCATCGAGTGGGGCGACGAGATGATCTACGGCCTGCCGGTGCCCGGCACGCGAGACGTGGTCAAGGTGTCGCATCACGCGCCCGGCCCGGCGCTGGAGCAATACGACCCCTCCGGGACGACACCGTTCCCTGACGATCCGGCGCTGCTGGCCAGCCTGGTGCGCGCAGTGCGTCGCCTCCTCCCGGCGCTCGACCCTGAGCCGGTGGCTGCCGAGCGCTGCGTCTACGACAACTCGATCGACAGCGACTTCATCCTCGACCGCGTCGGCAACGTGGTCATCGGATGTGGCACGAGCGGCCACGGTTTCAAGTTCGGGCCCCTGCTGGGCGAGCTGCTCGCGGATCTCGCCGAGGGAACCCGACCCGCTGTCGACCTCACTCGGTTCCGCCTGGCGCGCCAGTGACCCGGGACGGTGCGTAGGTCGGGGCGCTACCGGCCGCAGGACGATCGACCTCGTCCAACTACGGTGGCCAGGTGCCTCGCTACGCCGCCCTGCTCCGCAGCGTGAACGTCGCCGG
>DATJTU010000177.1:0-10999 GCA_035503015.1 Acidimicrobiales bacterium
GGCTGGATGATCTTCGCCATCGTCTGGGGCTCGGTCATCTTCGTGGGCCAGAACGTGACGCAGAACGTCGTCTTCGGCAACCACCATCACCACAACACGTCGTACCTGCAGCCGCCGGGCCCGTCGACCTCGCCGGACTGAGCCCGGCCGCCGTGGCCTCCTTCGAGGAGCTCGTGGCGGAGGGCGCAGGCGTCCCTGTCGAGGGCTGGGACTTCTCGTGGTTCGAGGGCCGCGCCACCGAGGAACGGCCGCCGTGGGGCTACGCCGGCCTCGTCGCGGCGCGCGTGGCGACCGCGCGGCGCCTCCTCGACGTGGAGACCGGCGGCGGCGAGGTGTTCGCGGGCGCGGCGAGCGCGGCGGTCCGGACGGGTGCGACCCCGCGCCTGCTCGTCGCGACCGAGTCGTGGTGGCCGAACGTCGTGGTGGCACGGGAGCACCTGGGGCCGCTCGGCGCCCACGTGGTCGCCGTGGCCGACGCGCCGGCGCTTCCCTTCCGCGCCGGCTCGTTCGACCTGGTGGTGAGCCGGCACCCCGTCGTCGTGGTGTGGGAGGAGATCGCGCGCGTCCTCGAGCCGGGCGGCGTCTATCTGTCGCAGCAGATCGGCGCGGGCACGAACCGCGAGCTCACCGAGTTCATGCTGGGTCCCGGGCCGGTCAACGAGCAGCGCAGCGCGGCGAGCGCCCGCGCCGCCGCGGCGGCGGCCGGCCTCGACCTGATGCGGTTGCACGAGTGCGCGCTGCGCGTCGAGTTCTTCGACGTGGCCGCGGTCGTGTACTTCTTGCGCAAGGTGCCCTGGACCGTGCCCGGGTTCTCCCCGGAGGCGTTCGCGGAACCGTTGCGCCGCATGCACGCGTCGATCGAGCGTGACGGGGTGTTCGTCTCGACCGCCCGGCGCATGCTCGTCGAGGCGCGCCGGCTGCGCTGAGTTCAGCTGGCTTGGCTGACCGAGCTCATGTTGTAGTCGGGGATGCGCAGCGGGGGCGTGATCGTGCGGTTGAGGTATTCCCCGAACTCGCGCCCGAGCGAGCGCACCGGTGTGCCGACCTCGGTGGCGCGCGCCAGCAGGTCGACCGGGCTCTCGTTGAAGCGGAAGTTGTTGGCCGCCCCGACGATGGCGCCGTTCTCGATGACGTAGACGCCGTCGCGAGTCAGCCCGGTCAAGAGCAACGTCGACGGGTCGACCTCGCGGATGTACCACAGGCACGTGAGCAGCAGCCCGCGCTCGGTCCGCGCCACCATGTCGTCGGTGGAGCCGCCGTCGAGGTCGCCACAGCGCAGCACGAGGTTGTCGACGTAGGGCCCCATCTCGACCCCCGAGCGCGCGGCACCGGCGCGGTGGTAGCGCAACCGGGAGAGGAAGCCGTCGCGCAGCCAGTCGACGCGGCCGATCGCCAGCCCGTTGTCGAACACCGATACGTCCGAGCTGCTCGCGCCGGTGGCCACGAAGGGCATGCACTCGACCCCGGGCTCGGCGGGGTCGCTCGACAGCGTGAACGGGAGTGTCGCGATTCCCTCGCCGGCGCGCGTGCCGCCACCCTCCTTGGAGAAGACGGTGCGGCCGTCCTCGGCGTCCTGCCCCCCGAGGGCGTCGTAGGCCAGCATGGCCATCATGTCCGCGGTCCCCGAGGGCGGCAGGATGACCTCGTAGCGCCCCGCCTCGAGGGCGATCTTGCGCGTGGCCCAGTCCAGGCGGCGCCAGACCTCGTCTTCCATCTCGCGCAGCGACGGGGTGATGGTCGGGGCCGCGACCCAGGCCGAGCTCGTGCCGTCCGCCGTGCGACCGACGAGGCTGACCGCGCCGGTCGGCTGCGCGTGGGAGAGCCGGACGCCTGTCGAGCTGCCGAGATACACCGTGTCGACGTCGAGCTCGGCAAACCCCGCCAGCACCGCGTCGCGTGCCCGGGCCCGCTCGAAGGCCCCGGAGAGAGAGGACAAGACCGTCTCGAGCGCGTCGGGGTTCGTCTCCTCGGGCGGCGCCGAGAAGGCGCGGCCTCCGGTCGGCGCGTCGGCCGGCTCGACCGACGCGAAGGCGTCTTGTGCTGGCGGCGCGGCCCTGGCGTCGCGCAACGCGGCGTCCACCATGTCACGCACGCCGTCTGAGCCCACGACGCCGGTCCGGCGCGCCGTGCCCGCGGAGTCTCCGGCGAAGACGACCACGCTGACCGCCCGGTTGCGCTGCTCGCCGTTGGTGGTGGTCGTGTTGAGCGCGAAGCGCACGTCGACGTGGCTTCCCTCTTCGACCAGCACGACACAGCCGTCGGCGCCGGCGGCGCCGGCCCGGGTCAGGCCGTCCTCGACCAGGTCCTGTGCCGGGATCACCGGGTCACCGACGCATCCCGCCGCCGTGCGCCGCCGCTTGCACGGTCGCGCTCAGCGCCCCGACTCCTCGCGCGCATTGAGGACGCGGACACCGCGCACGAGAGCCGAGGGGCACCCGTGCGACACCGGCGCCACTTGGCCGGGCTGGCCCTTCCCGCAGTTGAACGCGCCGCCGAGCACCCAGGTCGACTCCCCGCCCACGGCCTCCATGGCGCCCCAGAAGTCGGTGGTCGTCGCCTGGTACGCCACGTCCTTGAGCTGTCCGGCCAGGCGCCCGCCTTCGATGGCGTAGAAGCGTTGCCCGGTGAACTGGAAGTTGTAGCGCTGCATGTCGATGGACCAGCTCTTGTCACCGGCGATGAAGATGCCATGGTCGACGCCGGCGATGAGGTCCTCGGTGCTCGGCCCGCGCGCGCCGGCGTGGGCCAGCGACACGTTGGCCATGCGCTGAATGGGCACGTGCATCGGCGAGTCTGCGAACGCGCACCCGTTGGAGCGCTCGAACCCCATGGCCGCGGCGATGGAACGGTCCAGCTGGTACCCGACCAGCGTCCCGTCGCGCACCAGGTCGAAGGACTGCGCCGCCACGCCCTCGCTGTCGATGCCGACGGTCGCGAGCCCGTGCTCGACGGTGCGGTCGCCGGTGACGTGCATGACGGGCGAGCCGTACGCGAGCGTGCCCAACTTGTCGAAGGTGGCGAACGAGGTCCCGGCGTATGCCGCCTCGTAGCCCATGGCGCGGTCCAGCTCGGTGGCGTGCCCGATCGACTCGTGGATCGTCAGCCACAGGTTCGACGGGTCGATCACGAGGTCGTAGGTGCCCGCCTCGACCGACGGGGCGCGCAGCTTCTCGGCCAAGAGCTCGGGCAGGTGGGCGAGTTCGGCGTCCCAGTCCCAGTTCCCGTCGCGCGCCGGCCCGGTCAAGAACTCCCAACCGCGTCCCACCGGGGGCGCGAGCGTGCGCATCGTCTCGAAACCCGACTCGGACACGGCGAGGGCCTCGAGTTGCGTCTGGAGGCGCACCCGGTGCTGGGTGGCGCGCGTCCCGTTGAGGTCGGCCAGGTAGCTCTGCTCGGACACCGCGAGATGCGAGGCGCTCGTGTGCGACACGACGTCGTGGCGTGCCAGGCGTTCGCTCCACTCGGCGAGCAGCGCGACCTTGTCGGCCATCGGCACCGTCGTGGGGTCGACCTCGAACGCGCTCGACCAGGTGACCTCGCCGTGGGAGGGCTCGGGTGCCAGCTCGACGTGGCCGCCGCCGGCCCGGCCCGTGACGTTCGCCATCTCCTTGGCGCGTGCGACGAGGCCGGCCGCCTCCTCCGGCCGGACGTCGACCGAGGCGGCGAACCCCACGGCGCCGTTGACGACGACGCGGACACCCATGCCGAATTCAGTGTCGTCCGCTGTCGTCTCGGGGTGGGCGTCGTGGAGCCGCACCATCTGGCTGCGGATGCGCTCGACGCGCAGCTCGGCCGCCTGGCAGCCCGCGGCAGCGTCGAGCGCGGCGTCCCCGAGGGCGGCGAGCTCGTCGGCCGCGAGTGGCATCAGGAGACAGGCGTCGGCTGGCGGACGGGCAAGCCGGCGGCGGTGTAGATGGCGTCGATGAGCTCCATCGTACGGATCGCGTCCGCCGCGGTGGTCGGGAAGGGTGCGCCGTCCTCGACGGCGGCGACGAACGCCTCGAGTTGGTAGTCGTAGGTCGGGCGTCGGCTGAAACGCTCCTTGCGGGTGCCGAGCGCGGTGGTGACCTTCATGCGGTGCCCGTGCTGGGGGCTGAACGGGTTGAAGACAGAGACCTTGCCGTCGTCGCCGGTGACCTCGGCGTGGAGGCGCAGGACCGAGGACGAGAACATCGAGCAGCCGATGTGCGCGCGGCCGCCGTCGGGCAGCGAGAAGTGGGCGTCCATGGCGCGGTCCACCCCGGGGGAGGACAGCTTCGCTTCGGCGCTGGTGACGCGCGGGCCCGGCGCCAGGAGGCGCAGCAGGCTCACCGGGTAGCACCCCATGTCCATGGTGGCGCCGCCGGCCAGCGCCAGTTGATACCGGATGTCGCCCTTCTTCCACAGGGGCGCCGAGAACGCCACATCGATGCTCGTGATGTTGCCCAGCTCGCCCGAGCGCACGATCTCGACCAGGCGCTTGGCGAAGGGGTGGTACTGGTAGTGGAAGGCCTCCATCACCACCAACCCTGGGTTGCCGTTCACCACTTCGGCCACGGAACGGGCCTCGTCGGCGTTCGCCGTGAAGGGCTTCTCGCACAGCACGTGCTTGCCCGCCCGCAGGGCGGCGATGGTCCAGTGTCCGTGCAACCCGTTGGGGAGGGGGTTGTAGACGGCGTCGATGTCGGGGTCGGCGATCAGGGCGGCGTAGGAGTCCAGCACGCGGGGAATTCCCTGCTTGCGGGCGAATTCCTCGGCGCGGGGCCGCTCGCGGGCGGCGACGCCGGTCACGACGGCGCGTCCGGTCCGGCGGGCGGGCTTCACCAGGGCCGTGGGGGCGATGCGGGCCGCCCCCAAGATGCCGATCCTCAGCACGCAGTCATCGGGCCGGGGGGACCGGGCTCCAGTAGTAGGACGGGCCTGCGCCACACGTTTCCCCTGTATGGGACGGAGGAACCCGCCGGGGAGGGCGGGCAGGTCTGGCGCGACATGAGCACGGACGCTAACGCACGCGCGGGCCGGCCGACGCTGGGACACATCCGCGGGCTCGACGGGATCCGGGCCCTGTCGGTGCTGGCGATCATCGCGTTCCACACCGGGCTCAATTCGGTCCCGGGCGGGTTCTACGGCGTCGACTCCTTCTTCGTCCTCTCGGGCTTCTTGATCACCTCCCTGCTCCTCAAGGAGTGGGGGAGCAGCGGCACCATCCGCCTCCGGCGCTTCTGGGCGGGGCGTGCCCGCCGGCTCCTGCCCGCCCTCTTCGTGCTCGTGGCCGCCATCGGCGTCGTCCTCGCCGTGCTGCCGCGCGTCCTGCAGACCCCGCACATCGTGGGCGACGCCGTCTCGACGATCTTCTACTTCTCGAACTGGTATTCGATCCACGGCGGCGTGACGTACTTCTCGCTGTCGAGCCAGCCGTCGCCGCTCCTGCACACGTGGTCCTTGGCGATCGAGGAGCAGTTCTATCTGGTCTGGCCGCTCGTCGTGCTCGCCGTGTTGAAGGTCGGCACCTCCGGGCGGACGCGCCGGGCCCGGCGGGCTCCCGCGCCCGCGTCCGCCCCCGGCCGCGAGCAGACCGTCGAGGTGCTCGGTGGCGGTCGCCTCGTCGTCGGCTCGCCGGACGGGCATGACCGCGAGTGGACACGCCGCCGCCGTCTGCACGTGTTGTTCGCGCTCGCCTGCTTCGGATCGCTCGCGTCGGCCATCTTGATGGCGTTCCTCGCACCCAACGGCTACACCACGCGCGCGTACTACGGCACCGACACCCGCGCCCAGGCGCTCTTGGTCGGGGCCGCAATCGCCATCGGCCTCACGCTGTGGAAGGACGGCAGCAGGCGCCGCTGGTTCACCCGCTCCGCCTCGGTCCTGGCCATCGTCGGCGTGGCGGGCACCGCCGCGCTGTGGTGCACGACCGCGGAGACGACGACCTTCGCCTTCAGCGGCGGGTTCCTCGTCGCCAGCCTCCTCGCCGGCGCGGTGGTGCTCGGGTGCGCCGTGGCCCCGCGTTCTTTGGTGGTGCGGCTCCTCGAGCTGCCCCCGCTCCCGCAGTGGGGCCGCATCTCCTACGGGGTGTACCTCTGGTACTGGCCCGTGTTGCTCGTCCTCACCGGGCAGCGGCTCCACTGGGGCGTGTATCCGCTCTTCTTGGCCCGGGTCGGCATCACCGTCGCCATCGCTGCGCTCAGCTACGACCTGGTCGAAATGCCGATCCGTCGCGGCGCGCTGCGGCGCTGGCGGTCCTGGATCGCGGCACCCATCGGCGCGGTCGCTGCGATCAGCGCCGTCTTCGTGAGCACGCTCATGCCGGTCGGGGCGACCGAGCTCCAAGGCTCCCAGCTGAGCGTGCAGGCGCCGACCACGACCTCGAGCGCGCCCGGCTCCGCGTCGGCGGCCGTGCCGTCGACCGCGGCTGCGACGACCGGATCGCCCACCGCCGCGGCGGGTGCGCACGGCGACCCGACGACCGCCACGACGCTGCCGTCGTACTTCGCGCCGGCGGTGCCGGCGTCGGCGAGCGCCGGCCCGGGCACCGGAGCCAAGCCTGTCAAGGTGCTGCTGGTCGGAGACTCGATCGCGGGCTCGCTCGGCGTGGGCCTCGCGCAGGAGGCGAAGCAGTACGACGTCCAGATCGCCAACGAAGGCACGCCGGGCTGCTCGCTCTCGATGCAGAGCGAGATCAAGGTGCTCTTCTACACGGTGACGCCCGACGCGCCCTGTGACGTGCACGAAGACCCGGACTCCCTGCTGAACACCTGGCGCAGCTGGGTCGACGCGTACAACCCCGACGTCGTGGTCTACGTCGCCCGGGGTGAGACCTTCGACCAGGAGGTCGCCGGCCAGTGGCAGAACCTCGGCGAGGCGTCCTTCGACAGCTACCTCGAGAGCCGGTACCGCCAAGCGATCTCGGTGCTGGGGTCGAAGGGCGCGGCGGTCGTCCTCGCCACCACGCCGTACTACGACAGCGGCACGTCGCCCACCGGGACCCCCTGGCCCGAAGACGATCCCGCCCGCGTCGAGACCGACAACGCGGCCATGCGCGCCGTGGCGGCCGCGGCGCCGGCGGGCGCGGACGGTGGCCGCGTCTACGTCTTCGACCTCAACGCGCTCGTGTCACCGCAAGGCAAGTACTCGCCGACGGTCGGCGCGGTCAACGTGCGCTGCGCCGACGGCGTCCACTTCACGCAGTCGGGCGGGATCTTCGTCGGGCTCAGACTCGCGCCGGAGCTGGCGGCGCTCGGCCGGTCGCACGCCGGCGCGGATCCAGGTGGCGCCTGGACGGGCCCTCTGCCACCATCGACGCCGACATGGTTCACGAGCCTGCCCTGCCAGTGATCCGCCGAGCCACCACCACCGACGTCGATGCGATGGCGGTGCAGCTGGCGCGGACGTTCTGGGACGACCCCGTGGCCGCGTACGTCTTTCCGAAAGAGGCGCGCCGGGAGGCCGGGCTCCGCGCGTTCTTCGGCACGCAGATGCGGGGGGACTACCTCCCCTTCGGCGGGTGCTACGTCGCGGAGGGGTACGTGGGCTCGGCCATCTGGGCGCCCGCCGGCAAGCCGTTGCTGACGGGGTTGCGGGGGCTCATGACCATGGTCCCGGTGTTCCCCTATGTCGCGACCAACATCATGGCGACGCTCCGCCTCCTCAACCTGGTCGAGTCCGAGCACCCGCGCCAGCCGCACTGGTACCTGGCGAGCCTCGGGACGGCCGTCGAGGAACAGGGCAAGGGAATTGGGACCGCTCTCATGCAGCCGGTCCTCGGCCACTGCGACGCCGAAGGCGTGCCCTGCTACCTCGAGTCGTCCAAGGAGCGCAATGTGCCCTTCTACCGCCGCCACGGCTTCGCGGTCGTGAAGGAAGTACGGGTCCCCGGCGGGCCGACGCTCTGGACGATGTGGCGCGAACCGCAACCCCTGGCGGCCTGAAGAGCGTGCTGCCGCCAGAGGCTCCTGGCTTTCAGGTGGGGTGGATGCCCTCGGGCATCGACAACGTGTCGTTGACGACGAGGCCGAGGACGTCGATGACCGCCCGTGCCGGCGCCGACGGGAGGCCGCGGCGGCGCTGCGCCACGCCGACCTGGCGTCGTGGCAGGCCGGATACGGGCAACACCGAGAAGCGTCCGCGCAGGTGCCCCGGGACCGCGGTGGCGGGAAGGATGGCCGGCCCGTAGCCGTCGAAGGCCAGCGCGGCGATGAGGCGCACACCGTCGAGCTCCATGGCGGGGCGCAGAGCGATGCGGGCCGGCACGGTGGCGCTGTCGATCTCGGCCCGCAGCGCCGTCCCTGGCGCGGGGAGCAGGAGCTCGAGGTCCGAGAGCCGTTCGAGGTCGACGGCGGTCTCCGCGCTGAGGGGATGGTCGGGAGGGAGGACCAGCACCAGGTCCTCGTCGAAGAGCTGCGCGGCCATGATCTCGTCGCCGCTGAGCGGGAAGGTCACGACGGCAAGGTCGAGCTGGCCGGAGGCCAACTGCTGTTCGAGCTGCACGCTCGATCCTTCGGCGACGTTGAGGTGGATGTGCGGGTGGCGCACGCGCAGGAGGTCGAAGAGCTGGGGGACCAGCCACCGTCCGGTCGTCCCGATCATGCCGAGGCGGACCGTGCCGACGACCTCCTCGCGCAGGGCGGTGACGTCGGCCACCATTGCTTCGAGCTCGTTCATCACGCGCCGAGCCCGCTCGATCACCACGTCACCCTCCTCGGTCAGCCGCCCCGACGAGCGGTCGACGAGCTGGACGTCGAGCTCGCGCTCGAGACGAGCGACGTGCGCGGAGACGTTCGACTGCACGGTGCCGATGGAGGCGGCGGCCGCCGAGAAGCTGCCGGTGTCGGCGATCCCCAGCAGTGCTTGCAGATGTTTCAGTTCCATCCCCAGACCTCCGCAAGGATCGCTAGCCCGAGTATCATTACCCATCAGTATAACTGATATAAAGTATCTGCTAAAGCTGCTTGACTGATTGCCGATGTGCCGCCAAAATGAACGACAGACCGCAGGGAATCGGAAGCCCCCCCTCCTAGCCCTGATGAGTCTCGAGAAGGGATCGCCCTCCCCCCCGGCGATCCCTTCTCCCAATTCTGGCGGCTTTTCTCCTCGTTCTTGTGCCGGCGGGCGCCGCACGGGCCTGCCGCGTGCGAGCGCGTCCGCACCGCTCGTCCGGCCGAATCGCCCCCTCGGTCCTGCGATGGAACTGCTTTAGGCTGCCTAGCCGTGGCGACCAGCGGGAGTGCCAGCGCCGTCTTCATCGACCTCGACCGCACCTTGCTGTGCCACGCCTCGGGCCAGGTGCTGAACCGGGCCCTCGTCGCCGAGGGCGTGATCCCCGAGGGCCGCTCGCTGCCCGGCGACAGGCTCCTCTACGCGGTCAATGACCGCCTGGGCGAGAACCTCCTGTCCATGAGCCTGGTCCGGGCCGCCGCACGCGTCGCCCGGGGCTGGCGTCAGGACCAGGTCCAGGCCGCCGGGCGCCGGGCCGTGTCCGCCCTGAGCGAGCTGGTGGCGCCGTTCGCGCCCCAGCGCTTGGCCGCCTTCCGGGCCGAAGGGCACCGCCTGGTCCTGACCACGACGACGCCCGTGGACATGATCGCCCCCTTCGCCGAGGCCTACGGCTTCGACGACGTGATCGCGACGGCGTACGAGGTCAAGGACGGGCGCTACACCGGCCGACTCTACGAGGGCTTCGTGTGGGGGACGGGCAAGCTCCGAGCCGTCCGGCGCTGGGCGGACGCCGACTCGGTCGACCTGGCCGAGTGCCACGCCTGCAGCGACAGCATTTTCGACGTCCCGCTGCTTTCGAGTGTCGGCACGGCCCATGCCGTCAACCCCGACCCGTCGCTGACGGTCGTGGCCACGGCCCGGTGCTGGTCGATCGAGCACTGGGACCGCCCGCCGGGGGTGCCGAGCGTCATCGGGTTCGAGCCGTACCACCTGTTGCGGCCGTTCGTGCGCAAACTGTCCTTCCCCTATGCCCGTTTCGACATCGCGGGCGTCGAGAACGTGCCCGTACGGGGACCGGTGCTCCTGGCGGCGAACCACCGGAGCTACTTCGACGTCGCCGCCCTCGCGTTGGTGGCCCGCGAGATCGGACGGCCGGTGCGCTTCCTCGGGAAGAAGGAGATCTTCGACGCCCCGGTGGTGGGGACGATCGCCCGCGCCATCGGCGGCATCGCGGTCGACCGGGGGAGCGGGTCGAGCCAGCCGCTGCGCGAAGCCGAGGCCGCGCTGAAAGCGGGCGAAGTGGTCATCGTCCTGCCCCAGGGCACCATTCCGCGCGGCTATGACTTCTTCGACCCGGTGCTGCACGGCAAGACCGGGACGGCCCGGCTCGCGGCGGCGACCGGCGCCACCGTCGTGCCGGTCGGGCTTTGGGGCACCGAAGCGGTGTGGCCGCGCGCGGCCCGCATGCCCGACGTCACCCTCGTGCGCCATCCCCCGACGGTGCGGGTGCGCATCGGCAAGCCGGTGCCGCTGTCCCTGACCGACGCCAAGGCCGACACCGAGACGATCATGGACGCCATCAGCGCACTGCTGCCGGCCGAGTCGCGCCAGCGGCACGAGCCCACTCCCGAGGAGCT
This sequence comes from Acidimicrobiales bacterium, assembly GCA_035503015.1. GTDB lineage: Bacteria > Actinomycetota > Acidimicrobiia > Acidimicrobiales > RAAP-2 > Bog-473. The sequence goes on from DATJTU010000177.1 coordinate 10,548, forward strand.
GGCGCGCACGAAGCCCCCTCGGTGAGGGCGCAGCTCGCGAGCGCGACCACCCGCGCGGTCAACGCAGCATCACGGCGGCTCCACCGCGGCCACGGCACGGTGGCCGGCGGGCGTGCCGGCCTGCGCGTCGACCCGCGGTTGCTCGAGCATCTGAGTGCGGGGCGCCAAGTGGTCTTGGTCAGCGGGACCAACGGGAAGACCACGACGACGCGTTTGTTGACGGTCGGCCTCGGCGCGGGCGGCGACGCCGTCGTCAGCAACGAGACGGGATCGAACATGCCGCCCGGCCACGTGGCCGCGCTGGCGGGAACGGACGCGCCGCGCGCGGTGCTCGAGGTCGACGAGGCGTACGTACCGCGCGTGCTCACCGCCACCGCGGCGAGCGCCGCCGTCTTGTTGAACCTCTCGCGCGATCAGCTCGACCGCACCAACGAGGTGCGCATGGTGGCGGG
>DATJTU010000178.1:0-134463 GCA_035503015.1 Acidimicrobiales bacterium
CGCAAGCACATCCGCGTCGCTGGTCAGAGGCCCCGCCGCCGGACCTACGATGCCTTCGTGACGCCTGCCGACGACACCCGCCCGACCGGCGGTTCCGAGGAGGAGGCCGGACCGGCGAAGGAGGCTGCGGACCAGGCCGCCGCCCCGGCTCCGGTCCGGCCGAAACCGGCGGGACGCACCCCCTCCGCCCCGTCGGCGCAACCGGCGGCGAAGGCAGCTCCGGGCGGCGGTCCGGCTGCCGAGAAGGCCCCAGCGAGGAAGGCTCCGGCGGGGAAGCCCCCGGCGAAGCGGGCGCCGGCGAAGAAGGCTCCCGCGAAGAAGGCGGCAGCGCAGAAGGCTGGGAAAGCGGCCGGGAAGAAGGCGGCGGCTGCGAAGGCCGGCGCGGAGAAGGCTCCTTCGAAACACCCCCCTTCGAAGCAGCCCCCCTCGGAACAGGCGGCGGCGGAGGCCGGGCCCAGAACGGCGCCGGCGACTCATGCGCGAGCCCGTCCCGACGGACGCGTGCACGACGTCGTCGTGGTCGGTGCCGGGCCGGCTGGAGCCTCCTGCGCGTACTGGCTGGCCGACGCCGGCTGGGACGTCGTCGTCGTGGAGAAGAAGGAGTTCCCGCGGGAGAAGACGTGCGGCGACGGGCTGACCCCCCGAGCGGTGCGCCAGCTGGCCGACATGGACCTCGAAGGTGCCCTCGCCGGCTCCCATCGCTACGGCGGCCTGCGCGCCTTCGGGTTCGGCCAGAGCATCGAGATGCCGTGGCCGTCGCACCCCAACTTCCCCGGCTACGGCTACACCATCACGCGTCACGACCTCGACGGGATAGTGGCCGAGCACGCGGCGTCGGCCGGCGCCACGCTGCTCCAGGGGACGGAGGTCACGGCCCCCCTCCTCGACGAGACCGCCGCCCCGGTGCCCGGGGCCGACACGCCCCCCCTGCCGGCGTTGCGCGGCGTCACGGTCAAGGAGAAGGGTCAGGACGCGACGCGCACCATCTTGGCGCGCTATGTCGTCGTGGCCGACGGCTCGAACTCACGGGTGGGCCGCATGCTCGGCACCGCCCGCCGCCGCGAGCTCCCGCTCGGCATGGCCCTGCGCGGGTACTACAGCTCGGACCGCCACGACGACCCCTATATCGAGTCGCATCTCGACATCCGCGACGCCGAGGGCAACGTGGTCCCCGGCTACGGCTGGATCTTCCCGATGGGCGACGGACGCGTCAACGTCGGTGTCGGCCTGCTCTCCACCGACCAGCGCTGGAAGGGCAGCAACACGTCCACCCTCATGGACACGTTCGTCGCGTATGCGCCCGAGTCCTGGGGGCTGCGGCCCGAGACCAGCCTCGGCCCGCCGACCGGCGGGAAGCTGCCGATGGGACTCTCCGTCAGCCCGCGGGCGGGGGCCAACGTGGTCATCGCCGGCGACGCGAGCGGCGCCATCAACCCGTTCAACGGCGAGGGCATCGCCTACGGCTACGAGACGGGACGCCTGGCCGCCGCCGCCCTCGGCCATGCGCTGCGCGGCGACGGGGAGGCCGCCCTGGCCGGGTACGACCGTGAGCTCGACGCGGCGTACGGGCCGTACTTCCGCGTCGCACGCGCCTTCGTCCACCTCATCTCGCACCCCGAGGCGATGCGGCTGTGCGTCAGCGTGGGCATGCGCTCGGAGCTGGTCATGAACCAGTTGCTCCGCATCATGGCCAACCTGATGCGCCCCGACGCAACCGGGCCCGCCGAGCTGAGCTACCGCGCGATGGAGCTCATCGCGCGCATGCTGCCCGACGCCGACGGCGACGCCCGTTCCGTCGCCGCCAACGGGAACGGCAACCACACCGCAGCGTCGGCCGAGGCGCCCGCGGCCTGAGCGCCGCGCCGGGCCCATTCGCCAGGACGTTTTCCGCCCGCTCAGACGAAGAGGCGCTGCGCGCCGCCCGCGACGCGCATCAGCCACTCGGCCTCCTCGCCACCGAACCCCTCGGCGATCCGGGCCGCGGCGAGGACGCGCACCCAGCCGTCGAGCGTCGCGTCGTCGATGCCTCGCCGCTCCACGCTCTCGCGTCGGACCTCCCGCAGGAACTCGGTGACGCGGTCACGCGGCCGCATCGACCACAACACCAGCGTGCGCGCGAGATCCGCCGTCGGTGGTCCGGCGGCCACCGTCAGCCAGTCGATCACCACCCATGCACGCGATCCGACCAGCACGTTCAGGGGGTGGAAGTCGAAGTGGCACACGCCGTGCCCGCCGTCGTCGAGGGCCGCCAGCAGAGCCACGAGCTCGTCGCGCAACCCGGGGTCGCTCACCGACGTCTCGAGCTCGTTGCGCAGGCGCGGCACGAGATCGGGCAGGCCGGCGACCGTCGTCGCGTTGATCTGCTCCTGGAGCGCCGCAAACCGGGGCACCAGCGCGCGCCGCTCGGCGTCGTCGGCCCCCGGGCCCTGGATCACCGCAAGCAATGAGGGCCCGTCGACGCGGTCGAGCACCAGTCCCGTCCGGCCGTCGACGGTGACGGTGCCGCGCGGCCGCGCCACCGGCAGGCCGGCCGCGGCGAGACGTTCGAGCACGTCGCCCTCGAAGGACGCGAGCCCGGTCCATTCCGGACGGTCGAGCTTGAGGACCCGGCCCTCGCCGTACTCGAACACCTCCGCCATGCGTCCCTCGGCGAGGAGCGCCATGTCCGCGGCGCGTTCAGGCACCGAGGCTCGCGCGCAAGGCGGCCGCCTCGGCGCGCAGCTCTGCGTCGTCGACGGGCGGGATCAGCGCACGCTCGAACGCCTCGGGCTCGAGCGGGCCGCCCGCCCACGCGTCGCCTTCGGGTCGCGGCACGAGGTGCACGTGCAGGTGTGGCACGCCGTTGCCGAGGCTGAGCCAGTTCATCTTCGCCGGGTGGTACCGCTCGTCGACGGCGCGCGCCACGCGGCCCACCTCGGACCAGAAGCCGGCCGCCTCGTCGGCCGCCAGCTCGGTCGGCTCCGCGACGTGCCTGCCGTTCCAGATCACGTAGGCGTAGCCGGGCCGCGCCGGATAGCGGCCCAGGTAACCGTCGGCCCAGCGTCCGGCGTAGATGCGCACACCGTGCTCGGTCTCGTCTGCACCCGCGCTGCACATCGGGCAGCCTTCACCGCGCCGGAGCGCGTCGAAGTTCTCGGGCCACTCGTGCGACGGCGCCACTGCGTCAGTCTCGCAGAGGGTCGCCGCCGCGCCCTCAGTCGGTGCCCGCCGCCACCTCGGCCGCCGCGTCGCCCGCTGCCTCGACGACGCGGGCGAGCACGCCGTCGTCGTGGGCGAGACCGGGAAACATGATCTCGTAGGGCCCAGGCGCCAGCGCTACGCCGCGCGCCAGCATGGCGTGGAAGAACCGCCGGTAGAGGCCGTTGCCGACCAGCTCGCGCACCGCCACGTAGTCGGGCGGCAAGGCGAGCGGCGGCTCCGACGCGCGCGCCAGGAACAAGCCGGCCAGTGGTCCCACCACCGGCACCGACGCCCACAGCCCGCTGCTGGTGAGCGCGGCCTCGAGCTCCTTGGCGAAGATGCCCACGCGCGCCGCGAGACCCTCGTAGTCGGCCTCGGTCACCTCGTTCAGCACGGCCAGCCCCGCTGCCGTGGCGAGCGGGTTCCCCGACAGCGTGCCCGCCTGGTACACCGGCCCGCCGGGTGCGAGCTCGGCCAGCAACGCCGCCGACCCACCGAAGGCCCCCACCGGGAGGCCGCCGCCGATCACCTTCCCGAAGCACCACAGGTCCGGCGTGACGCCCGACCACGCGGTGGCACCGCCCGGGCCGATGCGAAAGCCGGTGATGACCTCGTCGAAGATCAGCAGCGTGCCACTCGCGTCGCACGCCGCGCGCAGCCCCTCCAAGAACCCCGGGGCCGGCGCGACCAGGTTCATGTTGGCGGCGACCGCTTCGACGATGACGCAGGCCACACGCTCATCGAGCGCGGGCACCACGTTGTACGGGACGACCTCGGTCTCGGCCACGGCAGCCGCGGGCACGCCGGCGGAGCCGGGCAGTCCGAGCATGGCGACACCGCTGCCGCCGCCGGCGAGCAACCCGTCGGAGTGCCCGTGGTAGCAGCCGTCGAACTTCACGATCCGGTCGCGCCCGGTCACGCCGCGCGCCACGCGGACCGCGCTCATGGCGGCCTCGGTGCCCGAGGACACGAGGCGGACCTGCTCACAGCCGGGCACGCGGGCGCAGATCGCCTCGGCCAAGAGGACCTCGCCCGGCGTCGGCGCGCCGAACGTCGTCCCGCGGGCCGACTCCTCGGCGATGGCGGCCGTGACGACCGGATGCGCGTGGCCGAGCAGCACGGCGCCGTAGGACTGCACGAGGTCGATGTAGCGGGTGCCCTCGACGTCGAGGACGTAGGGGCCTTCACCCGCCACCACCGTGTAGGGCGTGCCGCCCACGGAGGCGAAGGAGCGCACGGGCGAATCGACGCCGCCGGGGATGACCGCGCGCGCCCGCGCGAACCACGCCGCGTTGGTGGCGTCCCCTCGTTCAGCCACCGAGGGCCTCGGCCACCTCTGCTGCGAAGTAGGTGAGGATGAAGTCGGCGCCCGCGCGCTTCAACACGGTCAGCTGCTCGCACGCGACCGCGGCGCCGTCGATCCACCCCGCGGCGTCGGCCGCCTTGACCATCGCGTACTCACCGCTCACGTGGTAGGCGGCCAACGGCACCGGCACGCGTGCGCGCACCGCCGCCAGGATGTCGAGCGACGTCATGGCCGGCTTGACCATGATCATGTCGGCGCCCTCGGCGACGTCGAGTTCGATCTCCGCCAAGGCTTCCCGGGCGTTGCGCGGATCCTGCTGGTAGGCCCGCCGGTCGCCCCCACCCGCGATCGTGACGTCGACGGCGTCGCGGAACGGGCCGTAGAGCGCGGACGCGTACTTGGCCGCGTAGGCGAGGATCGCCACCTCCGCGTGGCCGCCTGCGTCGAGCGCGGCGCGGATCGCCGCCACCTGTCCGTCCATCATCCCGCTCGGGGCGACGACATCCGCCCCGGCGGCGGCCTGCGCCTGTGCCACCCGCCGGTACAGCTCGAGCGTCTCGTCGTTCAGCACCTCGCCCGACGGCCCGAGCATCCCGCAGTGCCCGTGGTCGGTGTACTCGTCCAGACACAGGTCGGCCATGAGGACGATCTCGTCGCCGACAGCTGCCCGCAGCGCGCGGAGCGCGACCTGGACCACGCCATCGGGGTCCCAGGCGCCGCTCCCCTCTGCATCCTTGACCGAAGGGACACCGAAGAGGATGAGCCCCGGGATGCCCAGTGAGACCAGGCGCTTCGCCTCCACGACCAGCGAGTCGACGGAGTGCTGCGCCACGCCCGGCATCGACGCGACCGGCTCGGGCGCGTCCGCCCCCTCGCGGACGAAGAGGGGCGCCACGAGATCGTCCACGCTGAGACGGGCCTCGGCGACGAGCTGCCGCAACGCCGGGGTGCGGCGCAGACGGCGCAGCCGCCGCTCGGGGAACGCTGCGTCGGGGGTGCCTGCGGTACCCGTGGCCATGGGACCAGCCTACGAGGCCCCGCTCCCGGGCTGACCGAAGTGGTCGACCAGCTCGGCGACGATGCCTTCGGCGGACGCACCCCACGCTTCGTGCACGCCCGGCAGGCCCGCGGCGCGGGCCGCGGCCGCAGTCGTCGGCCCGATGCACACCACGTGCGCGGGCGCATGCAGGGGCGCTCCGCCAGGCGTCCGCAACGCCATGAACGCCTGTACCGACGAGGTCGCCGTGAAGGTGAGGGCGTCGGCCGCCGCGACGAGTTCGAGGACCTCGGGCATCGGCGCGTGCCGCGCCACCGTCCGGTACGCCTCGAGACGCCAGACCTCCCAGCCCTTCTCGCGCAACCCGTCGTCGATCGTCTCGGGCGCGATGTCGGCGCTCGGGAACATGACGATCTGGCGCGGCCCGCTCGGCTCGGGGAACACGTCGACCAACCCGCGCGCGCTGTGCTCGGCCGGCACCAGGTCAGGCTCGACGCCCTCCGCGCGCAGCGCGTCGGCGGTCGCCGGCCCGACGGCGGCGACCAGGGCCGTGCCCAGCGCCCGGGCGTCGCGCAGCTCGGCCATGAACCGGTCGACCGCGTTGACGGAGGTGAAGACGACCCAAACGGCGTCACGCGCTGCAGCGGCCGCCCGGCGGAGCGCCGCACCGCCGTCAGCGGGGTCGATCTGTCGGGTCAGCGCGAGTTCGACCGTGTGCGCGCCGGCGCGCTCGAGCGCGCCGAGCAACCCTTCGGCCCGCCGGCCCGAGCGCGTCACGACGACCGTCCGCCCGGTCAACGGCGCGGTGCCCGCGGCGGCGTGGACGGCGTCGTCGCCCAAGGCGGCGACCGGGCCCACGACGATCACGGCCGGTGATCCGAGGTCCACTGCCGCCAGGCCGGACAGGGTCGTGCGAGCGACGCGTTGCGCCGGGGTCGTGCCGCGCGAGATCACCGCGACCGGGGTGTCGGGGGACCGGCCGCCGCGCACGAGCGCGTCCGCAATGGCTCCACGCGTCGCCATGCCCATGAGGATCACGAGCGTGCCACCGGTGCGGGCGAGCGCATCCCAGTCGGGCGCGTCGGTCCCGCCGGTTCCGCCGGTCCCGCTGGCGCCGTCGCTGGAGCCGGGATCACCGACCCGGCCCGTGACCACGGTCACCGACGAGGCGAGGCCCCGCTGGGTGACGGGGATGCCGGCGGCAGCGGGCACGCCGAACGCAGAGGTCACGCCCGGCACCACCTCCCAGGCGATGCCGGCGTCGCGCAGCGCGACGACCTCCTCGCCGCCGCGACCGAAGAGGAAGGGATCCCCGCCCTTGAGGCGGACCACGATGGCGCCGCTGCGTCCGTGCTCGACGAGCAACCGCGCAATCTCTCCTTGGCGCGCCGCGCCGCTCTCGGCGCCATCGGGATCCTTGCCGACGTCGATCACCGTCGCGTCGGTGCGGACCAGGTCGAGCAGCGCCGGGCTGACCAAGCGGTCGTACAGGACGACGTCGGCCCGTCGCAACAGCGCGGCGCCGCGACGAGTCAGGAGCCCCGGGTCGCCGGGCCCGGCCCCGACGAGGTACACCGTCACAGGCCCGTACCCACCTCGAACGCGGCGAACCCGTCGATGGCGCGGGCGCCGCCCTTTTCGAGTGCGCGTGCGACTGCGGTCCCGACGACCTCCGGATCCGACCCCGCGCGTCGGACCCGGACGAGCCGTCGCCCGTCGCCGCTCGCGAGCAGTCCGGTCACGCGGAGCCCGGTTCCGCCACCGCCACCCTCACCGGCACTGTCCTCGTCGGCTTCGGCGAACGCGGCGACGGGCAAGGCGCAGTTCGCGCCCAGCGCGGCCAAGACGGCGCGCTCGGCGCGCAGGGCCCGGTGGCTGGGCGCGTGGTCGATGTGCTGCACCAGCGCACGCGTCGCGTCGTCGTCACGGCGGCACTGGACGGCGATGGCGCCCTGCCCTGCCTGCGGCAGCAGGTCGACCGGGTCCACCACGTCACGCAGCCGCTCCTCCCAGCCGAGCCGCACCATGGCCGCGACCGCCACCACGACGGCGGCGACGTCGCTGTCCTCGGCCACCGCGACGCGGCGAGCCATGTTGCCGCGCAGGTCGGTGAAGACCAGGTCGGGTCGGAGATGGGCCAGCTGGGCCCGGCGCCGGGCCGACCCCGTGGCCACGAGCGCGCCCGGTGCGAGGCCGGCGAGCGTGCACCCGACGAGCCCGTCGCGCGGGTCGGCGCGCTCGGGAACCGCAGCGAGCACGAGATGCGCGGGCATGGTCGAGCTCATGTCCTTGGCCGAGTGCACCGCGGCATCGGCGCGGCCGTCGGTGACCGCAGCCTCGACTTCCGCCACGAACACGCCCTGGCCGCCGATGCGGTCCAACGAGGCCTTCGCCTCGCGGTCGCCCCGGGTGCGCACGACCACGGCTTCGACGTCGAGCCCGGGGTGCGCGTCGCGCAACAAGGCGGCGACGATGTCCGCCTGGCGCAGCGCGAGCGGCGAGCCCCGGGTAGCCAGGCGGAGGTGTTCCACGGCCGTGACTATCCCATGGCCGCGACTAGAGGTCGAAGAGGATCCGCAACGCCTCGACGAGCCGCTCGCCACGCGGCGTCCCGGCGGTCTCCTTCAACAACACGGTGGGCTCGTGCAGCATCTTGGCCAGCGTGGCGCGGGTCGTCTGGTCCACCTGCTCCCACTCCTCCTCGGTGAGGTCGGCCAGTTGCGCGCGATGGCGCTCGAGCTCGGCCACGCGCAGCGACTCGAGGCGCGCCCGCAGCGCGGCGACCACGGGAGCCGCGCCGCGCTGGCGGCTGGCGGTACGGAACCGCTCCACCTCGGCGTCGACGATCGCACGCGCCGCGATGGACTCCTCGGCGCGGTCCCCGAGCGCCTGTGCGACGCGGGCACTCAGCGTGTCCATGTCGAGCAGGGTGATGCCGGGGTGATCGCCGACGGCGGGGTCGACGTTGCGCGGCACCCCGAGGTCGATGACCAGCAGCGGCCCGGGCACCTGCTCGAAGTCCTGCTCGCCGAGGACGTGGGCTTCGGCGGCGACGGCCGTGAGGACGACATCGGCGTCGGCCAGCTCGGTGGCGACGTCGTCGAGTTTGGCCGCGCGCAGTTCGAACGGGGCGCCCGCACCGGCCTGGACGAGCTCGCGGGCCCGGCGCTCGGAGCGGTTCACCACGACGACGCGGCGGGGGCCGTCGTCGGGGGGGATGTCCGCCAACGCGCGGCACACGCCGAGCCCCATCTCGCCGGCGCCGACCACGACCACACGCGCGCCGCGCAGACCGGCCGGGTCCTCGCCGCGGGCGACGGCGACGGCGGCGTAGGAGAACGAGGTCGTGCCCTTGCTGATCGCCGTCTCGGTGCGGACGCGCTTGCCTGTCTGCAACGCGTGGCGGAACAGGGCGGAGAGGACGGGACCGCACGCACCCTCTTCCTGCGCGCGCTCGAAGGCCCGGCGTACCTGGCCCACGACTTCGGTCTCGCCGGTCACCACCGACTCGAGGCCCGAGGTCACCGCGAAGAGGTGCGACGTGACGTCGTCGTCGAAGCGGATGACGGCGTGCGCGGACAGTTCTTCGACCGGGCGGCCCGAGTGCTCCGACACGACGTCGTAGATCTCGGCCACCGCGTCGTGGAAGCGGTCGACCACGGCGTAGACCTCGGTGCGCAGGCAGGTCGAGAGGACGACGGTCTCTTGGAGGTTCCGGCGGTGGCTGAGGGCCGAGAGCACCTTGTGCAGGTCCTCGTCGCCGACCGCGGTCGCCTCGAGCAGCGGCAAGGGTGCCTGCGTGTGCTGGAGACCTACGACGACGACGGACACTCGGTTTCCTCCTGGGTCGGAGGATAATTGTGCCGGTCAGAGCACCGGACGTGCCACTCGCCCACCTCGGCGCCCCTTTCCGGGCGATCAGCCCCGCCCGATCGGGCTCGCCCGATCCGGCGCCGCGTGCTCAGGCCAGCTCGGAGCCGGGCGAGAGCCCGACCGAGCGCATCAGCGGGGCCTCGTCCTCGGGGCGGGTGCCGTCGGGCTCGCCGCTGCGCTCGAGGGCGTCCTGGCGCGCCCGGTAGAAACCGAGCACCTGGAGCTCGATCGACAGGTCGACGTAGCGCAGCTGGATCCCCGGCGGCACGGTCAGGACGCGCGGCGCGAAGTTGAGGATCGACGTGACGCCCGCGCGGACCAACAGGTCGGCTACGCCCTGCGCGGCCCAGCCCGGAGTCGTGATGACCCCGATGTCGGGCCGCTCCACCGGGCGCAGGCGCCCCAGCTCGTCCATGTGGCGCACCTTGATGCCGCGGATCTCTTCGCCCACGACCGCCGGGTCCACGTCGAAGAGCGACGTGACCTGGCAGCCGCGTGACGCGAAGCCGGCGGAGTTGGTGAGCGCGCGGCCCAGGTTCCCGATGCCGACGATCCCGACGCTCCAGTTCTCGTCGACGCCGAGCGCGCGGTCGATCTGCGCGATCAAGAAGTCGGGGTCGTAGCCGGAGCCCCGCGTCCCGAAGGAGCCGAGGAGCGAGAGGTCCTTGCGGACCTTGGCCGCGTTCACCCGCGCCAGCGCCGCCAGCCGTTCCGAGGACACCGTGCGCTCCCCGGCGCGCACCAGCTCGGCCAGGATGCGCTGGTAGATCGGCAGCCGCAACACCGTGGCCTCGGGGATGCGCTTCTGCGCCGCCGCAGCAGCCACCACCGCCTCGTCGTCGGCGGCCGCGCGCGATGTCGGCGAGGAAGATGGCCGGTCGCTCATTGCCGGATGGTACCGAGGGGGCTCCCGACGGTTCCAAACCGTCCACGCGCTACCAGGCCAGGACGAGAAGCTCCCCCGCCGCGACGTTCAGCCAGTGCGCGGCCGAGGCCTCGCCCGCCACGACGGCCAGGTGCCCGTTCGAGTCCACCAACACACCGAACTCTCCCTGCTGCAGCTCGCCGAACGCGTCGACACAGCGCAGCTCGATCCCCTCGGGCACCAGCGAGTGGGGGAAGCCGTCGAGGGAGGGACGGCCGCTCTCGACGCGCGCCACCAGCTGGATGCGACCGCCGGCCGGGATGCCGGCGACGCGCGCGTCCGCCACCGTCGCGGCGAGCTGCACGTTGCCGAAGCGGTCGACCCAGGTCACCTCGGCCCGCAAGCTCGTCCGGCCGTCCTGCAGCCGGCCCTGCTCGACGACGCCGCCCACGAGCCGGACCAAGGAGACGGGATCGATCGGGTCACCGAGTTGCTCGAGCGCGGTGCCGGCGCAGAGCGCGGCTGCCGCCGGCCCGAAGAGGTCGCGCCCGTCGAAGGTCGCACCGCGGTCGGGCGGCGAGGGGTCGCGGTCCAACTCGACGGCGGTGACGACGGGTGCCTCCGCCACCAGCTCGGCCGCGGCCACGAGCAAGCCGTTGTCGGGCCCGACGAAGTACATCGTCCCGCCGCTCGCCGGCGCGACGGCGAGGCCGATGCCGCGCCGGTCCGTGCCGACGCCGGGGTCGACGACGCCGAGGATCACGCCGGGGCCGAGGTGCGGCACGGCGCGCATCAAGGTGTGGCTCCCGGCGCGCACGTCGAAGGGCGGGATGTGGTGCGTGAGGTCGATGACGGTGGTCCCCGGGGCGCGGGCGGCGATCACCGCGTGGACGACGCCGACGAACTCGTCCTGGGTCCCGAAGTCGGAGAGGAAGAAGACGGTCCGAACGGGCTGACGGGACACGACCTCGGGCTCGCCTCGCTCAGCGCTGCAAGTGCCGAGACCGTTCGGTGGCGGCCGCCACCGCCTCCATGAACGCGGAGCGCACCGCCCGTGCCTCGAGCGCCCGCACCCCGGCGGCAGTCGTCCCCGCTGGCGACGTCACCTCGGCGCGCAGCGACTCGGGGTCGCGCCCCGTCTCCGCCAGCAGCGCCCCCGATCCGCGCATGGTCTCGACCACGAGGGTGCGGCTCACCGCCCGGGTCAGACCCATCTGCACCCCCGCCTCGATGAGCGCCTCGGCCATCAAGAAGAAGTAGGCCGGGCCCGAGCCCGAGAGCCCGGTCACGGCGTCGAGCTGCTGCTCGGGCAGCCGGACGACGGTGCCGACCGACGACAGGACGTCTTCGGCCCACGCGAGGTCCTGGGAGGTCGCGAACGAGCCGCCCGACATGGCGGCGACGCCCGTGCCGACCAGCGCGGCCACGTTGGGCATGGCGCGGATCACGGCGGGCTCGCCCCCGAGGGCCATCTCGAGGCGCTGGCACGGCACGCCGGCGACGATGGAGAGGAGGCGGGTGACCCCCGCCCGCGACACGGCGAGGGCGCGGCAGGCCGCCTCCGCCGCATCGGGCTTCACGGCCAACAGGACGCCGGGCAGCCGGTCGCCGCGGGGCTCGAGCACGTCGGCCTCGGGCGCGTGCAGCGTGCGCAGGCCCGGGTAGAGCGCCTCGAGCTCGTCGCGCCGCTCGGCCACGGGCTCGACCACGGTGACGTCCGCCGGCGCGAGCGCGCCGGTCCCGAGGAGCCCGCCCAACAGGGCGCCCCCCATCTTCCCGCCGCCGACGATCAGCAGGCTCGACACGCCGCCGACGATACTGACCCTGGCCAGGGGTCGCGTCCACGAGGTTGGCCCGACGCGGGCGCCCCGGGGCCCGGGGGCTCAGCGCCGGGGGCGGCGGCGGTACGTCGAGGGATGGGCGAGCGTCATCGCGGTCGGGAAGTGCTCGTCGGTGTAGACGACCGAAGAGCCGGCGATGCGGTCGAGCTCGTCGTCGTCGACGAGCCGGGCCGGCACCCGGCCGACCAGGTAGACGGCGTCCTCGGGCCCGAGCGCGAACCACATCCCGAAGAGGTGCGCGTTGCGGCGGAGCAAGTAGGTGTAGACGTCGGCCTGGTTGGCCTCGGGAACCGGCATGAACTGGGCCTCGTGGTGCAGGGTGCGCTGCTTGAGGGTGAGCCAGACCGTGATGTAGTCCTTCTCCTCACCCTTGAAACGCAGGTACCAGCGGTGTGACGCGGTCCGGTCGGTCACGTCTTGGCGCTCCGCCGCGACGAGGAACCCGCCGGCGGCGAGCTCGCGCTCGGCCCAGGCGTCGATACACGCCACGGCGGCCGCCATCTCCTCTTCCTCGGGAAGGTCGACGATCGGCATCAGACGGACTGACGGCGCGCGGGCGCCGACGCCGCCACCTTCAGCCGCATTCGACGAGGCGGCCCGAGGCCAACTCGTCGTGCAGGTCCACCAGCGCCGTGGCCGCGGCCCGCCAGGTGTAGCGCCGCGCCATCAGGACCGACGCCGTCGACAGGCGCTCGGCCACCAGCGGCTCTTCGAAGACGCGGCGCACGGCCGCCGCGTACGAGCGCGGGTCGGGGTCCTCGACCAGGAAGCCGGTGCGGCCGTGCTCGACGAGCGTCGTCAGCCCGCCCACCGCGGAGGCAACGACCGGGGTGCCGCACGCGGCGGCCTCGAGTGCGACGAGGCCGAAGGACTCCGAGCGGCTCGGGACCAGGCACACGTCGGCAGCGCGGTAGTACGACGACAAGAGCTCGTGGGGCTGCGGGTCGATGAAGTGGACGTGCTCGCGCACCCCGTGCGCGTCCGCGATGTCGTGCAGACCCTGGAGGGACTTCTCGCCGTGCGGGCCGCTCGGGCCACCGACCACGACGAGCCGGTACGGGTCGTCCCCGGACCGGAGCAGCTCGGCCAGCGTCTCGATGGCCACGTCCGCGCGCTTGAGCGGCTGGATCCGGCCCACGAAGAGGAGGAGCCGCCCGTCGAGCGGCAGCCCGAGCGCGCGGCGCGCCTGGGGCCGGTGCCCGGGCCCGAAGAACGCGTGGTCGACGCCGGGCGGGACGATGCGGATCCGTCCCGGCTCGCCGCCGTAGAGGGAGGCGATCTGCTCGGCCTCGACGCTGCACGACGCGAGGACGGCGTCGGAGCAGTCGATGATGGAGGCCTCCGCCTCGGCGCGCCGGTGCGGCATGTCCGCCTCCACCTCTTCGGGCATCGACTCGGCCTTCACCCGGTCGAGGGTGTGGAAGGTACAGACGAGCGGCAGGTTCAGCTCGTGCTTGATCACGTGGCCCGAGAGCCCGGACAGCCAATAGTTGGCGTGGACCGAGGTGTAGGGCAGGTGCTCGCCGCCGGGACCGCCGTGCCCCTCGTCGGCGGCCATGCGCGCGAGCACCGAGGCGGTGAACTCGTCCACCACCGAGGGCAGCGACTCCTTGGGCAGCGCGCCGAGCGGGCCGGCGGGGACGTGGTGGACCCGGACCCCGGGCTCCACGTCGATCACCGCCGGCAACTCGGGCGACCAGGCCCTGGTGAAGACGTCGCAGGCCACCCCGGAACGGGCCAGCGCGGCGCTGAGCTCACGCACGTAGACGTTCATGCCGCCGCCGTCCCCGGTGCCCGGCTGCGCCAGCGGCGAGGTGTGCAGGGAGAGGACGGCGAGCCGGCGCATGACGGCAAAAGCCTACCGGTGACGAGGAATTTCGCTCCGGATCGTGCTCAGCCCGTGGCGACCTCGCCCTCCGGGGCGGCCGGGCCCCCGGGCGCGGAAGCGCTGGTGGGAGTGGCGAGCGCGGCAGGCGTGGCGGTGTGGCCGGGCTCCCCCCCCTCCGCGTCCCGCTCGGTGCGCTCGTCCTCGTACTCGCGCCGGAACGACAGGTAGATACGGACGAGCGCCTGCTTCTGCTCCTCGCTGATCGCCTGGTCGGCCAGGATGGCGCGCGTCAGGTCGGGCGTCCCCGTCGGCGCCTCGAGGATGCCCGCCTGGACATAGAGCGTCTCGGCCGAGATGCGCAACGCCTTGGCGATCTGCTGGAGGATCTCCGCCGACGGGCGCCGCAGCCCGCGCTCGATCTGGCTCAGATACGGGTTGGAGATGCCGGCGAGCTCGGAGAGCCGCCGGAGCGAGAGCCGGGCCGAGGCCCGCTGCTCCCGGATGAAGGAACCGAGGTCGTGCCAGCGGTCCTTCGGGTCCGTGCTCACTCTTGCAAGCGTACCGCCGGCCGGGGCACGCCGGGGTTGCCGCCGCCGCGCCGGGGTGCGGGGGACGCGGGCGGTGACCCCGACGAAAGGCGCGACGACGCGCGACAGGACACGGCGCGCGCGGGCCGCTCGCGCAGCGTCGCGCCCTGTTCGCATGGCGGTTGAGCCTGGTTCCAATCGCGGCGCAGTCGGGTATGGTCCAGCCCGCAGCACCGCTACGACAGCGACCCCGTTCCAGGGACACGAGCACACTGAGGAGACCGCCATGGCCGACTATTCCCTCCCCGACCTGCCCTACGACTACGCGGCCCTCGAGCCCCACGTGTCGGGACAGATCATGGAGCTGCACCACGACAAGCACCACGCGGCGTACGTCACCGGCGCCAACACGACGCTCGAGAAGATCGCCAGCGCGCGCGACAACGACGACTTCGGCGGCATCGTCGGCCTCGAAAAGACGCTGGCCTTCAACCTCTCGGGCCACGTGCTGCACTCGATCTTCTGGAAGAACCTGAGCCCCGACGGGGGTGACAAGCCCGACGGCGCGCTCGCCTCGGCCATCGACGAGAACTTCGGGTCCTTCGACAAGTTCAAGGCGCAGTTCACGCAGGCGACCTCGACGGGCCAGGGCTCGGCGTGGGGCGCGCTGGTGTACGAGCCGTTGGCGGGCAAGCTGCTCATCGAGCAGATCTACGACCACCAGGGCAACGTCGGCCAGAGCTCGGTGCCGCTCCTCGTCTTCGACGCCTGGGAGCACGCCTACTACCTGCAGTACAAGAACGTGAAGGCCGACTTCTTCGCCGCGCTGTGGAACGTCGTGAACTGGTCCGACGTGGCGGCGCGCCTGGACGCGGCCCGGGGGCTCAAGCTCGCCGGCTAGCGGGCGCGGCCTGACGGGCCGCTAGCCCGACGTCTGGTGCTGCTCGCAGAGCCGGCGCGTCGGGTGACGCTCGAGGTCGGCCTCGAGGATCGGGGAGCCACAGGTCTCGCACTGCCCGTAGGTCCCCTCGCTCAGGCGTTCGAGGGCCCGGTCGACGTCATCGAGGACAGTTGCCGACCGTGCCAGCTCTGTCTCGTAGCGCTCCTCCACGAACGGCAGGGTAGCGCCGGGACGCGGCGGGGCGGGGCCTTCGGGGCGGGCTGCCCGGCGTGCCTGGCGTTCGGGGCCGCGTGGGCAGCGGGTTCAACGCGGGTGGCGAGCCGGTGGCAAAGCCGCCAAAGGGTGCCCCCAATCGTTTAGGCGCCCACGTCGGGGGGCAGTAGTTAGCGCAACCGGTATGCAAAGTCCCGTTCTCCAAGGGCTCGAGCCCAGTGCCGCCTTGCGCGGGGGCGCGTCGGTGACACGCCTGTTCCCACCCGTCACCGCTTCGGTCGGGCAGGCGCGCCGCTTCCTCCTGGCGTCGCTCCCGGCGGACCGGGTCGCGGCGGCCGATGCCGTCGTCTTGATGCTCTCGGAGCTGGCGACCAACGCCGTCCTGCACGCGGTCACGCCCTTCGAGGTGACGGTCGCGCTCGGCGACGACGAGTCGCACGTGCGTGTCGAGGTGAGCGACGGGGCGGGCGGCTACCCGGCGCCGCAGGAGACCGACGCCGACGCGCCACACGGACGCGGCCTGCACATCGTGCGCACGCTGGCCGAGGCGTGGGGTATCGAGATGCGCCGCGACGAGCCTGGCAAGACGGTCTGGTTCACCGCGCCGCTGGAGCCCGCGCCGCTCACGGCCGACGTGACGGTGACGCAGGCGGGCGGGGCGCATGGAGCGGGGGCGCACGCAGCGGGCGGGCTAAGACTGGCGAGCGTGGCGCAGACGAGCGGCGCCGCTGCGGAACGGGCCGAGATGGCCATGGCGCCGACCGAGTGGCCCTCGCCCAGCGTGCGCGCCGTCCTCGACGGCCTGCGCGACGCCGTGGTGGCCACCGACGAGTTCGGCGAGATCCACTACGTGAACACGGCCGCGGAAACGCTCATGGGGTGGCGGCACGGGAGCCTCGTCGGCCGGTCGGCCCTCGACCTCGTGCCGGCGTCGCTGAGCGGGGCCTTCGAGGGCGGGTTCGCCCGCTTCGTGCACGGGCAAGCCGAAGAGCTGGTCGGGCGCAAGCTGTCCACGCTGATCCGCTGTGCGGACGGCTCCGAGGTCGACACCGAGCTGGTGCTGAGCATCTTCGAGCAGTCCGAGGGCGACACGGTCGTAGTGGGCATCTTCCGCCCCCGCGACGACCGCAAGCTCCAGCGGTGGTCGGAGCTGACCAGCGAGCTGCTCGAGATCCTCGTCGACGCACCGATCGACGAGGCGCCCGCAGAGCGACTCCTCTCCACCCTCGGCCGGCGACTGGACTGGGACGTCACGACGCTGTGGGCGCTCTCGGCCGACCACGAACTCGTGTGCCGCCACGTCTGGACACGCACCCCCGACACCGCGCCCGCGTTCACCGAGGAGAAGGCGGCCGACCCGACGAGCGGTCGCGAGGGACTGCCGCGCTGGGTGATCGAGCACGGCGAGCCACTGTGGGCGCCCGACCTCCGGAGCGACCGGCGTTTCGCCACCGACGCGCTCTCGAAGGACGGCCTGCGCAGCGCCTACGCGTTCCCCATCCGTTACCGCGGGGCGTGCATCGGTGTCGTCAAGATGCTCAGCCGCCACCAGCGCGAGCGCGACCCCGCGGTTGTCGAGCTCATGGACGCGGTCGGCGGCCACCTGGGCGAGCTCCTGCACGCGTCGACGCAAGCGGCCGAGCGCGAGCACCTGCTCGACGAGCTGCTCGAGGCGCGGCGCCGCAACGAGTTCCTCCTCCTCGCCAGCCAGGTGCTCTCCGAGGTCGTCGACTACAAGGAGATGGTCGAGCGGCTCGCCCAGGTCTCGGTGCCCGTGCTGGCCGACCTCTGCCTGATCGACATCGCCGACGAGGACGGGCAGATGCGGCGCATGGCCGCCTGGCACGCCGACCCCTCGAAGCGCTCGCTGACCGAGGAGCTGCGCACGCGCTACCCGCCCGATCCCGCAGGCGACCACCCGACGATGGCGGTGATGCGGAGCGGGAAGTCGATGTGGAGCGCGTCGATGCCCGACCAATTCCTCCACGCCACCAGCCGGGACGAGCGCCACTACTCGATCCTCAAGCTGCTCGGCTTCACGTCCTACATGACCGTGCCGCTGCGCCTGCGCGGGGAACAGGTGCTCGGCACCGTGACCCTGGTGTCGGCGGGCTCGGGTCGCCGGTTCTCGGAGAAGGACCTCGGCCTCGCCGAGCAGCTGGCCAAGCAGGTCAGCTCTGTCGTGATCCGCGCCCGAGCGTTCGACCGCGAGCGCAGGATCTCCCACGAGCTCCAGCGCAACCTGCTGCCCGACGCGATCCCCGCCATCCCGGGCTGGGAGGTGGCGGCGCGGTACCTGCCGGCTGCCGTCGGGTACGAGGTCGGCGGGGACTGGTACGACGTCATCCCGCTCCCCTCCGGGCTGGTCGCGTTCGTCGTCGGCGACGTCGAGGGTCACGACCTCGGCGCGGCGAAGATCATGAGCCGCCTGCGGCACTCGCTCGGCATGCTCGTGCTCGAAGAGCGCGCCCCGGGATCGGCACTGGAGCGGCTGAACCAGATCTCGCTGGCGGGAGCGGACGACCGGCTCGCCACCGCGCTCGTCGGGGTCCTCGACACTGCGAGCGGCCGCATCACGCTGTCGTCGGCCGGACACCACTCCCCCGTGCGGGTCCGCTCGGAACAAGCGCTCGAGCTGCCGGTGCCCCCAGGCCCGCCGCTCGGCGTCCAGCCGTGCCATTACAAGGACCACGAATTCGAACTCGGTGACGGATGCATGGTGATGTTCACCGACGGCCTGGTCGAGCGGCGCAGCGCGCACCTCGACGAACGCCTCACGCTGCTCGAGTCGACGCTGCGCACGTCGCCGAGCACCGAGCCGGGGCGCATCGCGGACGACGTCATCCAGGCGATGACGGCGGACGAGCGCCGCTCCGACGACATCGTCGTCCTCACGGCACGCCGGCGCCGGCTGGACGTCCCCACCCGCTGACGCCGGGTCGGGGGGTCGAGGGGGTCGTCGGGCTGGTCGTCCCGGGTCGTCCGGGAGGCACCGTGCTCACGGGCCGCCCGGCGCGCTCCGTAATGTGACGGCGTGACCACCGAGACCGCCGCCGCACTCGCGCCGCTCGTCGGCGCCCATGTGCCGGTCCCGTGTCTCGACGGCACCGAGCGTCCCTACCGCGACCTCGACTGCGCGGCGTCGACGCCTGCGCTCGTCCCGGTGGCCGAGCAGGTCGCGTCGTTCCTGCCCTGGTACTCAAGCGTGCACCGGGGTGCGGGCTACAAGTCGCGCCGCGCCACCGAGGCCTACGAGGGCGCGCGGGCCACCGTCCACCGCTTCGCCGGGCGGCCCGCGGAAGGGGACGACGTCGTCGTCCTCGTGCGCAACACCACCGAGGCGATCAACCATCTCGCCTACCGTCTCCGGCTCGGCCCCGACGACGTGGTCGTGACCACGGTCGTGGAGCACCACGCCAACCTGTTGCCGTGGGCCCGCGTGGCCTCGCTGCGCTGGGTCGAATGCGCCCCCGAAGGCACGTTCGGCACCGACGACGTGGTGCGCGTGCTCGACGACGGCCCTCACCCGGCGCTCCTCGCGCTCACCGGCGCGTCGAACGTGACCGGGTGGATCCCACCGGTCGAGGCGATCTGCGCCGCCGCCCACGAACGCGGCGTCCCCGTCGTGCTCGACGCCGCCCAGCTCGCACCGCACCGGCCGCTTCCCGCCGGGCCCGACTACATGGCGTTCAGCGGCCACAAGCTCTACGCGCCGTTCGGGGCCGGTGCGCTGATCGGGCCGCGCCGCACCTTCGAGACCGGCGACCCGTTCCTCGCCGGCGGTGGGGCGGTCGACCTGGTCGACCTCGACGAGGTGATCTGGACCGAACCGCCCGAGCGCGAGGAGGCCGGCTCGCCCAACGTGGTCGGCGCCGTCGCGTTCGCGGCGGCGATGGACGAGCTCGAGCGGATCGGCTGGGACGCGATCCGGGCGCACGAAGCGGTGCTGGCCGAGCAGCTGCTCGGGGGGCTGCGCGCGATCGACGGGATCTCGGTGTTGGGCCCGCGGGCCAGCGCGGCGGCCGCCGGTTCGGACTCGGACGGTCTCGCGGTCGCCACCTTCATCGTGGAGGGCGTGCACCACGCGCTCGTCGCCGCCCGCCTGAGCGCGGAGTTCGGAATCGGCGTGCGCCACGGCTGCTTCTGCGCGCACCCGTACCTGCTGCGGCTGCTCGGCGTCAGCCATGAGGGTGTCGAGCAGGCGCGCGCGGCGGTGCGACGCGGCGAACGCGGTTCGATCCCCGGCGCCGTGCGAGCCAGCTGCGGCCTCGGCACGACCGCCGAGGACGTCGACGCGCTGCTCGACGCGCTTCGGGTCGTGGCGCACGGGGACCCGGCGCCGGTGCGGTACGTCCAGGATTCCCTGACGGGCGACTTCTGGCCCGACGGCGACGCCAGTGGATGGCGCGCCACCGATCGTCCCGCCGGGGCTGCGTGTGCCCGAGGATGACCGGCGCGCGCCGCAGGTGAGGCGGCGCGTCGTCCCGCTGCTGGCACTCGGGGCGCTGGTCCCGTTGCTCGCCGCCTGCTCCAACCCGGTCGGCAGCACCTCGGTGCGCGACGTGGCGTGGGTCGCGACCGGCGCGTCGGTCACGCTGCCCGGGATGGACGTGACGCCAGTCAACCTCGCCACCCGTCACGTCCGGCCCGGCGTCAACGTCGGCAGCCTGCCGTCGGCACTGGCCTACACCGCCGACGACAAGGGGCTGCTCGTCGTCACCCAGGGCGACGACACGCTGCACGAGATCGACACCGCCACCCACGACGTGGAGCACACGGCGACGGTGGGGGTCGAGCCGGACGCGGTGGCGGTCGCGCCCGGTGGCACCGGCGGCGCCGGCATCGCACTCGTCGCCAACCTCGACTCCGGCACGGTCACGCCCGTGGACCTCGGGACGTGGCACGCGGGCACCCCCGTCCCCGTCGGCGCCCAACCTGTTGCCATCGCGGTCTCGGTGCCGGCAACGGGTCCGCCGACCGCGTTCGTCGCCAACTTCGGCAGCAACACGGTGACCCCCATCGACGTGGGGACGATGCAGCCGGGCTCCCCGATCGTCGTCGGCCCGGGTCCCCAAACCATCGCAGTCGCCGACGGCGAAATTGTCGTGGGGAACTTCTCGAACCAGACCCTCACGCCGATCAACCCGACCACGTTGAAGGCCGGCGCGGCGGTGCCCATCCCCCTCAACCCCACGGGGATGGCCGTCGCACCGTCGGGGTCGACGCTCTATGTCTGCGGTGGGGCGAGCATGGTCCCGGTCTCCACCCTCGGGCTCGTCGCCGCGACCCCGGTGCACCTGCCCGGCGCGGCGCAGGGCATCGCGCTGGGCGCGGACGCCATGGCGTGGATCACCCAGCAGGCCGGCTCGATCGTGGGCGTCAACCTCGCCACCGGCGCGGTCGGCACCCCGATCCGTGTCGGCGGCCATCCGTCGGCGATCGTCATCGGGGCGGGGTAGACGCCCGCGTCGCGTCGCGACAGTCCTAGGTGCTGTAGACGGCGCGGGCGCGGAAGCGGAGTGGCCGCTCGGCCAGCTCCTCCATGTAGTGCGCGGCCCACCCTGCGACCCGTGCGACGGCGAAGGCCGTGCGACCCGTGTCCGACGGCATGCCCGTCCCCCAGCTCAACGCCGCGAGAGCGAGGTCGCAGTTGGCGAGCGGGACGTCGTGTGCGGCCGCCAGGTCGAGCACCTCTTGGACGAGCGCACGACGGTCCTCGCTCAGCGCCGGCCGGGCCAACGCGAGCAGCGGTTCGAAGCGCGGGTCGCCCGACTTGTACACGCTGTGGCCGAAGCCCGGCAGGCGGCCCTGTTCGCGCAACGCGTCGTTGAGGGCCCGGGCCGCGCCATCGCGTTCGGCCGCCGCCAAGAGCTCGTAGGCCATCTGGCTGGCGCCGCCGTGCAGCGGGCCGGCCAAGGTCGCCAGCCCGGCCGCGAGCGCGTCGTAGATGTCGGCGCGCACCGAGGCAGCGACCCGGACCGCGAGGGTCGAGGTCGCCAGCTCGTGGTCTGCCAGGAGGACCAGCGCGGTGTTCACGGCGGGCGCGAGCAGCGTGTCGCTCTGTGGCGCAAGCCGGGCGGCGAGCCGCACGGCGATCGGCGCGGCAGGGTCCTCGTCCGGCGGCGCCGGCCCCACGACGGCAGTCAGCGCGGCCGCGCAGCGCCGGGCGGCGCCCGCGACGGCCTCGGGCCGCGTGTCGGCACGGAGCGGATCGGTCGCGCCGCAGAGCACGAGCGCCCAACGCATCCGCTCCAAGGGGCTGTCCAATGGGCACGGCCCGAGATCGGGCGCGCGCCAGTCGCCGCCCCCTTCGCTGCCCCAGAGCATCTCCGCCACGTCTTCGAAGAGAAGGTCCTGGGCGAGCTCGGTGGCGGGCCGGCCTCGGTAGATCGGCCCG
Source organism: Acidimicrobiales bacterium (assembly GCA_035503015.1). GTDB lineage: Bacteria > Actinomycetota > Acidimicrobiia > Acidimicrobiales > RAAP-2 > Bog-473. The sequence continues at coordinate 21,929 of DATJTU010000178.1, forward strand.
GCGCGCTGGTCGAGGCGGGTCACCCCCGTCGTCACAGTCGCAAGCCGCGTGGCGATCTCACGGCCGCCACGGCTGCGCCGCGCCAGCGCCTCGATGTCGTCGAGATCGAAGAGGCTGCCCCTGCGGCTGGGGTCGGGGTGCGACTGGAGCAGGCCGCGGCTCACGTAGGCGTACAGGGTCGGGACCTTGACGCCGAGGCGACGAGCGGCTTCGGGGGTGGTGATCATCCGCTGCATACGCGCGAGGAGCTTACATTGACTTGATCAACGTTTACAGAGATGGATGAGTGCGTGCATAGTGGACTTATGGAAACGACTGTGCGCGATCTCATGACCTCACCCGCGGTGACGTGCGCCGCGGACGATTCGCTCGCCGTAGCGGCCCAAGCGATGCAAGGCGCCGAAACCGGCTCCGTGGTCGTCACCGACGACGGCAAGGTCGTCGGGATCCTGACCGAACGCGACCTGCTGCGGGCGGCTGCCGCGGCGGGCGAGCCCGGGCTCGAGACCGTGCGGCTGTGGATGACGGCCCGGCCCGACGTGCTCGGCCCCGACGAACGGGTCGACGCGGCGTGGGCGAGCCTGACGTCGCACCACTACCGCCACCTGCCCGTCGTCGAGGGCGACCGCTGCATCGGCGTCGTCTCCCTGCGCGACCTCATGGGCGTCGCCCGCATCCGGCCGGCCGCCGAGACGAGCGGCGACGTCCCCGCCGGGCTCGAGGGCGTCGTCGTCGCCGAGACGACGATCGGCGACGTGCGCGGGCAGCAGGGCTTCTACCACTACCGCCAGTACTCCGCCGTCGAGCTCGCCGAGACGCGCTCGCTCGAGGACGTCTGGTATCTGCTCTTCCGCGGCGAGCTGCCCGACGCCGGCGCCGCGGCGTCGTTCTCGGCCGAGGTGCGCCGGCGCCGCGCCATGCCGGCCGGCCTGAGCACGCTGCTGCCCGCGCTGGCGCGCCGGGGAGCGCCGCTCGACGTGTTGCGCACGGCGGTGTCGTTGCTCGGGGCCGAGCTGGGCTGGCGCCCGACCCACGACATCGGTGCCGACGAGCTGGCCGACGAGGCGGTGGGGTTGTGTGCGGTGGTGCCGACGATCTTGGCGGCGGCCTATCGCCTCCGACAGGGCGAAGAACCGGTCGAACCCCACCCGGATCTCGGCGCGGCGGCCAACTACCTCTACATGCTGACCGGCGAGGAGCCCAGCGCCCCGCACGCACGTGCGATCGAGCAGTACATGATCCTCACGATCGACCACGGCTTCAACGCCTCCACCTTCACCGCGCGCGTCGTGACGTCCACCGGCGCCGACCTGGCGGCGGCGATCGTGGCGGCGATCGGCGCGTTGTCCGGCCCGCTCCACGGCGGCGCGCCCAGCCGCGCGCTCGACATGCTCGACGCCATCGGGACACCCGAGCGCGCCGACGCCTACGTCCGGCGCGCCCTCGACAACGGCGAGCGCATCATGGGCTTCGGCCATCGCGTCTACAAGACCGACGACCCGCGCTCCCTCCTGCTGCGCGGCGTCGCCGAGGAGCTCGGTGGGCCGCTGGTGGCATTCTCCCAATCGGTGGAGCGCACGACCGTCGACGTCCTCGCCGAGCTGAAGCCCGGGCGCCACCTCTACACCAACGTCGAGTTCTACGCCGGCGTCGTCATGCACACCTGCGGCATCCCGCGCGAGATGTTCACGCCGACTTTCGCCGCGGGCCGGGTCATCGGGTGGAGCACCCACGTCATGGAGCAGGCGTCGCACAACCGGCTCATCCGGCCGGCGGCGCGCTACGTCGGCCCGCCGCCGCCGCAGCCGGTTTCGCCCGCAGCCTGATCCCCCCTCGCCGGACGCGGGATCCGCAGGACGGGGTGGGCCGCCCCAAATCCCGACTACTCTGATCAGGAATATCGTATTGACATTGGTGGCCACGCGGCCGGGAGTGGGTCTGACATGGGCGAGTCGACGCAGGAGGTGGGCTCTGGCACCGGTGGCGCGGCGGCAGGGCGCACGTCGCTAACCCGGCGGCTGCTCTCCTTCCCCAACCCGGTGAACGAGGTCTCGGCCCGGCTGGTGGCGGCCGGCGTCGTGGTCATGGTGGTGCTCACCATTGCGTTCGACCTGCGGTGGGCGACCATCGTGCTCGCCTACGGCTTCGTCGCCCGGGTGCTGAGCGGGCCCCGGTTCAGCCCGCTCGGCCAGCTGGTGACCCGCGTGATCACACCGCGGCTCGGTCTGGCCGAACGGCCCGTCCCGGGGCCACCCAAGCGCTTCGCCCAGGGCATGGGTGTGGTCTTCTCCGTGACCGCCCTGGTCCTCGCTGCAGCGGGTGCGTGGACCGCGGCCGAGGTCGTCCTCGGGCTGCTCGGCGTGGCGGCCTTCCTCGAGTCTGCCTTCGGGCTCTGCCTCGGGTGCAAGGTGTTCGCGCTGTTGATGCGCGCCGGGATCGTGCCCGAGTCGGTGTGCGAGGAATGCGCGGACATCTGGGCACCGCGGCGGCGCGTCGCCGCGTAGAGGTCTTCTGAGGGCGATCCCGGGGCACCGTGTCGCCCCAGGGTCTCAAGGGTCAGGTGTCGTACAAGAGGACGCCGCGGATGTTCTTGCCATCGCGCATGTCCTGGTAACCCTGGTTGATGTCACCGAGCTTGTAGGTCGTGGTGATCATCGAGTCGAGGTCGAGCTTTCCCTCGCGGTAGAGCTTGAGCAGCTTGGGAATGTCGGAGTGGATGTTGGCCGAACCGAAGATGCTCCCCACGACCTGCTTCTCGAGGATCGTGAGCTGCATCAGGTTCATCGTGACCTCCATCTCGGTCATCGGGTGGATGTTGGTCACGACGACGCGGCCTCGCTTGGCGGTCAGGCCGAGGATCGACTCCATCATCGAGCCCTGGCCCACGCCCATGGCGCACACGACCTTGTCGCACATGTGGCCCCACGTCTCCTGCCCGATGAGGCTTGCAGCCTCCTCGACGGAGCTGGCCACGTGGGTGGCGCCGAAGGTCGGCGCCAGCTCTCGCTTGAGGGGCACCGGGTCGATGGCGAAGATCATCTCGGCACCGGCCAGCCGCGCACCCTGGATGGCCGAGGCGCCGATGCCACCCACGCCGACGACGGCGACGTAGTCGCCCGGGCGCACGTCCGCCGCGTACACGGCGGAGCCCCACCCCGTCGTCACGCCGCAGCCGACGAGGCACGCCTTGTCGAGCGGGTAGTCCGGCAGGATCTTCACGCATGATGCCTGGTTCACGACCGTGTGCTTGGCGAACGTGCCCAGACAGACCATGGTCGGGATGTCGTGGTCCCGGGCGTGGTGGCGCAGCGTGCCGTCCATCTGCCGGCCCTGCATGAGCACACCGCCCACGTCGCACAGGTTGGAGTGACCCGTCGCGCACGACGGGCACTTCCCGCAGGCCGGCACGAACCCCAGCACCACGTGGTCGCCCACCTCGAGACCGTGCACACCCGGACCGACGGCTTCGATCACGCCTGCACCCTCGTGGCCGCCGATCATGGGCAGCGGCACCGGCATGTCGCCGGTGACCAAGTGCTCGTCGGAGTGGCACATCCCCGACGCTGCCAGCGACACGAGGACCTCCCCTTCTTTGGGCTCGTCGAGCTCGATCGGCTCGACGCTCCACTCACCAGGTCGTTCCCACAAGATGGCGGCTTCGGTCTGCACAGTGCCTCCCCGTTTCCTGCGCGGCGTGACGCGCCCGCTAGACGCTACCGGCTCGCCCGCGTGGGGTGCGGTCCGTCAGCCCCTCAGTTCCCGTCGGCAGCTGCTCGCAGCACGGTGAGGTCCAGCTTGGACATGCCCAACATGGCCTGCAGCGCCCGCTGGGCCCGCGCTGGGTCCGGATCGCCCAGCAAGGAGCCGAGCTCCTCGGGGACGACCTGCCACGACACGCCGAAGCGATCCTTCAACCAGCCGCACTGTCCCACCTCGCCCCCGGCCGACAGTGCCGACCAGTACTGGTCGACCTCCTGCTGGCCGGCGCACGACACCAGCAAGGAGAAGGACTCGTCGAGGGTGAAGTCGGGGCCGCCGTTGAGGATGGTGAACGGATGCCCGTCGAGCACGAAGTTGACGGTCATCACGCTGCCGGCCGGACGGGGCCCGCCTTCGCCGTAGTGGCTCACTGCGGTGATCTCCGAGTTGGGGAAGACGGACACGTAGAACTCGGCGGCATCGAGGCCGTCGGTGTCGAACCAGAGGTTCGGGGTGATCGATGGCATGGCAAGCACCTCCTGTCCCACCCTCGCACCTTTCGGACCGGGGCGCGCGTGCCGTCGCCACGTCCGACGAGACACGGCGGTCGGAGGCGCCTACGATCCCCTCGCTTTCGGGGGAACGGGGTTGGCCATTGCGGCCAACCCAGATGCCGGGGAGGAACGCCGTGCGACATCACCCAACGGGCTTGGCCCGACGCTTCATCGCTGCCGCGTGTGGCCTCGTGCTCGCGGGCGGTGCGGCCGCGGCCGCAGGCGCGCCGTCGAGCCCGGCGGCAGCGGCTGCCTCCAGCGCGGACGCCGCGAGCAGCAGTGGCGGGAGCGGTGGCGGCGGGGTGTACGGAGCGTCCGCGACCTTCAGCGGTCCCGTGACGGTCGGGCACTTGATCGAACCCGAGACAGCGCTCCCGACGGACCTTGCCGCGCACGACTACGTCGAGCAGGAGTACTTCGCAGCGGGCACGGCGCACGCCTTCACGGCGACCGCGGCGCCCGCGAACGGTGACTGGTCGATCACACCGACGACGTCAGCCGCCTACAAGACGAGGATCATCGTGCGCCGGCCGTCGAACCCGGCGCACTTCAGCGGCACGGTCGTCGTGGAGTGGATGAACGAGTCCGAAGGCGAGTCCGCGCCCGACTGGGACTACCTCAACCCCGAGCTCATGAACGAAGGCGACGCCTACGTCGCGGTCTCCGCCCAGGCACTCGGTGTCGACGGGGGCACGCCGATCCTCGGGTCGATCGCCGGGACGAGCGCGGGCCAGGGGCTCGTCCAGCAGGAGCCCGAGCGTTACGGCAGCCTGCATCACCCGGGGGACCAGTACGCGCTCGACATCTTCGACCAGATCGGGCTCGGGTTGCGCTCGTCTGACGCCCACGTGCTCGGCGCGCTGCACCCCCACCACATCGTGGCGGTCGGCGAATCGCAGTCCGCCTACTACCTGACGACGTACGCCAACGCGCTCGAGCCGCACGGGCACACCTTCGACGGGATCTTCATTCACAGCCGCGGCGGGTCCGGCGCGCCGTTGAACGGCAGCTCCATCACCTCGAACTCGAGCTCGACGCCGGCCGACCAGCGCATCCGCACCGACCTCGGCGTGCCGGTGTTCATGTTCGAGACGCAGACCGACCTGATCGAGCTCGGCTACGCGCCCGCGCAACAGCCCAACACCAAGGACATCCGGACCTGGGAGGTGGCGGGCACGTCGCACGCCGACGCCTACCTCCTCGGCCCCGCGTCGAGCGTGCTGCACTGCTCGAGCGCCATCAACAGCGGGCCGCAGCACGTCGTCGTCGAGGCGGCCTTCGCCGCCTTCGTCCGCTGGGTCGTCCACGGGACGCCGCCGCCCTCACCGCCGCCCTTCCAGCTCCAGAGCGAGAAGCCGGCGGCACTGGCGCTGGACAAGAACGGCAACGTCGTCGGCGGCGTCCGCACACCCGCCGTGGAGGTCCCCGTCTCGACGCTGAGCGGGGCGGCGCCGGCGGGCACCTCGGTGATCTGCTCGCTCTTCGGCTCGACCACCCCGTTCAGCGCGCAGATGCTGACCAGCCTCTACGGGTCCAAGGCGAACTACATCGCCAAGTACACCGCCGCGCTCGACCACGCCATCTCGGCGGGGTACCTGCTCTCGTCCGAACGCGCCACGTTGTTGGCGATGGCCGAGCAGGTGCAGTTCCCGGCCAGCTGACGAGAGCTCGCCGGGCACAGGTCAGCCGCGGCGCGTCTCCATCGCGACCGCCTCGATCCGGTCGCCGACGTTCTTGTCGATGGCGCGCCAGTAGTCGAAGGCGCGCTGGCGCACCTCCTCGCGGCGAAGACCGGCGAGGAGACCGGAGACCGTCTCGACGAGGCGGTCCCGGGCCCGGTCGTCCATCACCTCGGTCACGAGCGTGTGGGCCTGACCGAAGTCGTCGTCGTCGGCGTGCAGCGTGGCGGCGGCCCGCACCATCTCGCCGTCGGCGGCCCAGACAGCCTGCTCGGCGTACTTGTGCTCGTCAGCCGCCGGCGCGGTGGGGAACGAGTTCGGGTAGTACACGGGGTCGGTCACGTTGTCGATCCGCATGGCCCCGTCCTTGGAGTAGCTGCGCACCTCGACGCGGGGGCGGTTGACCGGGATCTGGGCGTAGTTCACGCCGAGGCGTGCCCGATGCGCGTCGGCGTAGGAGAAGCCGCGCGCGAGCAGCATCTTGTCCGGCGAGAGCCCGGTCCCGGGCACGGTGTTGTTCGGCTGGAACGCCGCCTGCTCCATCTGCGCGTGGTAGTCGGTGACGTTGCGATTCAGCGTGAGACGGCCGACGTCGACGAGCGGGTAGTCGCCGTGCGGCCACACCTTGGTCAAGTCGAAGGGGTTGAAGCGGTAGTCCTTCGCCTCGTCGAAGGGCATGATCTGCATCTTGAGCGACCAGCTCGGGAACTCACCTCCCTCGATCGCCTCGTAGAGGTCGCGCTGGTGATAGTCGCCGTCCTGACCGGCGATCCGGTCCGCGTCTTCCTGGGTCAAGAAGTCGATGCCCTGGTCCGTCTTGAAGTGGTACTTGACCCAGAAGCGCTCACCCGCCGCGCTCACCCACATGTAGGTGTGCGACGAGTAGCCGTTCATGTGACGCCAGTTGCGCGGGATACCGCGGTCGCCCATGAGCCACGTCACCTGGTGCGCCGACTCGGGCGAGAGCGTCCAGAAGTCCCACTGCATGTCGGGGTCGCGCAAGTTGTTCGCGGCCAGACGCTTCTGGGACCGGATGAAGTTCTGGAACTTGAGCGGGTCCCGGATGAAGAAGACCGGCGTGTTGTTGCCCACCAGGTCGAAGTTCCCTTCGGTCGTATAGAACTTGAGCGCGAAACCTCGAGGGTCGCGCCACGTGTCCGGTGAGCCGCGCTCGCCGGCCACGGTCGAGAAGCGCGCCAGGACCTCGGTCTCGGCACCGGGCTGGAAGACGGCGGCCTTCGTGTAGCGCGACACGTCGTCGGTCACGACGAACGTCCCGAACGCGCCACCACCCTTGGCGTGCGGCTGGCGCTCGGGGATCCGCTCGCGGTTGAAGTTCGCCATCTGCTCGATCAGGTAGAAGTCCTGCAGGACGACGGGGCCGTCGGGCCCCACCGTGAGCGAGTGTTCCTGGCTGGCGACCGGGATCCCCGCATCCGTCGTCGTGGCAGGCCGCTCTGGGTGCTCCGTGCTCATGGCTCGTTGTTCCTTCCCGTGCGTGCAACGGGGCCGAGCGGGCCGAGACCCTGCGACCCCGCCCCGACGCTACCGGCCCTTCGGGCGTTCCCCGGCCGCCGCACGCGCGGGTGCTTGTGCACGGTTTCGCAAGCTCGTCCGCCGTGCCGGCTCGGCATCGTGCGTTGCCGACGCGCCCCGGCCTGGGCGATCAGACGGTCTCGGGTGCGGCCGGCGCGCCCGCCGCCGGGGGCGGTGTGGGTGACGGGGGAGAGGAGGAAGCCGGAGCCGAGACGGCGCGCCCTTCGACGTCGAGATCCGGCAACACCCGCGCCAACCAGCGCGGCAACCACCAGGCCGACGTGCCGAAGATGTACATACTCGCCGGGACGACCGTCATGCGGATGACGAAGGCGTCGATCAGCACGCCGAGGGCCAGCGCGAAACCGAGGGACTTCGTGGTCGGATCGGGCGAGAAGATGAAGCTCGCGAAGACCGAGATCATGATGACCGCGGCCGACGTCACGACTTTCGCGCTCCCCGTATAGCCGTCGGTGACCGCGGTCCGGGCGTCCTTGCGCAGCGACTCCTCGCGCATCCGGGACTCCAAGAAGACCTCGTAGTCCATGGCCAAGCCGAACAGGATCCCGAGGAGCACGATCGGCAAGAAGCTGAGCACCGGCCCGGGGCGTGCGATGCCGAAGAGGCCGCTGAGGTGCCCTTCCTGGAAGACCCAGGTGACGGCACCGAGCGCGGCGAGCACGCTCACCACGTAGCCGATCACCGCGGTCACCGGGACGAGCAGCGAGCGGAAGACGAGGACGAGCAGCACCAGGCACAAGGCGATGATGACGCCCAGATACAGCGGCAACGCAGAAGAGAGCTTGGCCGAGATGTCGACGTTGAGCGCGGTCTGCCCCGTCACGTAGGTGTCGAGGCCGTACTCGCTCTTGCCACGCGCCACGGTCGTGCGGATGTTGTCGATCAGCGTCGTCGTGGCCGGGCTGTTCGGACCCGTCTTGGGGATGACCTCGACCAGGAGGACGTTGCCGGCGGGGTTCGGGATCGGCGGGCCGATCGACGCGACGTCGGGGGGCAGATGGGCCTTCTGCTCCTCGTAGAAGGAGGTGAACGCCTCCTTCTGCCGCGGCGTGATGCCGCCCGGCGAGTAGACGACGACGAGCAACGGCCCGTTAGCACCCGGACCGAAGCCCTCCGAGATGAGGTCGTAGGCGCGGCGCGTCGTCTGGCTCGTCGGCTGTGACCCCGCGTCGGGCAAGCCGAGTCGCATGTGCAAGAACGGTGTCGCAACCACCAACAGCACGATGATCCCGGCCAGCACCACCAAGATGGGCGCGCGCTTCAGCGTCGTCACGTACTTCCACGACCACGGCTCGTAGCCGGGTGCTGACGCCTTCGCCACCTTGTGGCGCGCCCAATGGCTCGAGAGCAGGCGGGTACCCGTGAAGCCCAGCAGCGCCGGAACCAACGTGATGGCGGCCAGGACGGCGACGACCACGGCTCCCGCCGCGGCGAGTCCCATCACGGTCAGGAAGGGGATGTTGACGATGCTGAGCGCGGCCAAGGCGATGAGGACCGTGGTGCCGGCGAAGCACACCGCGGATCCCGAGGTGGCCACGGCGCGGCCGATCGACTCCTCGACGCCGGCACCGTCGACCAACTGCTGGCGGTGGCGGTTGAGGACGAACAGGGAGTAGTCGATCCCGACGGCGAGGCCGATCATCGTGGCGAGGATGGACGTGGTGCTCGATTGGTTGATGACCGCCGTGAGCGCCATCAGTGCGAGGTTCGTGGCCGCCACCCCGGCCAGCGCCGCGACGAGCGGGACGATCCCGGCGAACAACGAGCCGAAGCCGATGAGGAGCACCAGGAACGCGATGATCAGCCCGACGAACTCCGTGTCGGTCGTCGTGTTCGCTTGCGCGACCTGACCACCGAAGTTCACTGCGATGCCGGCTGCCTTCGCCGGCGCGCCCGAGTGCAACAGCGCCGACTGCGCGGCGGCGGTCACGTTGGCGACCGGCACCGGGTACGCCACGGTGGCGTAGGCGATCCTGCCGTCTTTGGACACGGTGCCCGTCCCGTAGGGGTCGGTCACGCCCACCACCTGGGGCAAATTCTTCAGCTCGGCAAGGGTGGACTCGACCGCCTGACGGCTCTCCGCGCTGGTGAGCGTCCGCGGCGACGGCACCGAGAAGACAACCTGTGCCTGCGCGCCACCCGTGCCGGGGAACTTCTCGTTCAGCAAGTCCAGTGCCTGCTGGGACTCCGTGCCCGGGATGTTGAACGCGTTCGAGGTCGGCTGCTTGACGGCGAGCCCCACGACCGCCAGCACAATGATGGCGACCACCCAGCCCCCGACGACCACGCGCCGGTGGCGCGTGCACCACGTCCCGATACGAAACAGCCCCGAGCCCACGCGACCAGTGTGGCGCGCGCGGAGTCTTCCACGGGGCTTTGTGCGCAGCCTTCCGTGCGGTCCTCGGCGCGGCACCCGGGCATGATGAGGCGCGTGGCCAGCGCTCACCGTCCGCAGCGGACCATCCGCGCCACCGCACCGATCCGCGTCTGCGACAACGGCGGCTGGACCGACACCTGGTTCGCGCGCCACGGGAAGGTCTTCAACATCGGCGTCTCACCAGGCGCCGAGGTCGAGATCCGGGCCTATCCCCTCGGCGCGCTCCCCGACCGCGTCGTGCTCGACGTCGCCAACTACCGGGACCGCTACGCGTTCGGACCCAGCTCGCTCCCAGGCCGTCACCCGCTGCTCGAGGCGGTGATCGACGCGGTGGGTCTGCCGGACGAGTCCTGCGTCGAGGTCGTAGTTCGCTCCGCCGCGCCACCGGGGAGCTCGACAGGGACCTCGGCATCGGTCGCGGTCGCCCTGCTCGGCGGGCTGGACGCGCTGACGCCCGGAGGCATGGATCGCGTCGCGGTCGCCGCGGCGGCACATCGCATCGAGACCGAGGCACTCGGCGTCGAGTCGGGCGTGCAAGACCAGCTCTGCGCCGCCTTCGGCGGGATCAACTTCATCGACGTGTCCCCCTACCCGGAGGCCCGCGTCTCGCAGCTCGAGCTGCCCGACCGCGCCTGGAACGCGCTCGAAGGGCAACTGCTCCTCGTCTATCTCGGTGCGGCGCACGTCTCCTCGGAGATGCACGAGCAGGTGATCACTGCGATCGGGAGGCAGTCGGCGCACGCCGAACACGTCCTCGACGAGCTGCGCGGCGCCGCCGAGGAGTCCCGTGACGCCGTGCTGGCGGCCGACCTTCCGGCGCTCGGACGGGCGATGCGCCGCAACACCGACGCGCAAGCGTCGCTGCACCCCGGCCTCGTCGGCGACGACGCCTCTGCTGCCATCGAGGTGGCGCGCGCGTCGGGCGCGCTCGGATGGAAGGTCAACGGTGCGGGCGGCGAGGGTGGCAGCATCACGATTCTCAGCGGCGACGGTCCCGCGGCCCGGCACGAGCTCGTTGCCGCGCTCCTGGCGCTCAACCCGCGCTTCGAGCACCTCCCGACCACTCTCGACCGGTCGGGCCTGCGCGTGTGGTGAGCGCTAGACCAGCGCGAGCACCCGGTCGCCGTCGCTGGCGCGGCTCAGGACCTCGATGATCGCGCGCTCGGTGGTCGAGAGATGGACGAACTCGATGCCGATCCGCACGGAGCGCAGCGTCGCGCGCGACACGTTCTTGATCTCGCCCTCGAAGCGGAGGTTCACGGCGTCCCCGACGGCGGGGGCTTCCACCGACACACGACGGCCCATGAGGTCGGACGGCCGCGAGTGTTGCATCCTGACGCTGAACCCGCCGAGGGAGATGTCGAGGACCCGGCAGTCCCGCCACCCGGCGGCGCCCTCTCCCTCGATATGACAGAACCCGCTCCATCCGGCCGTCTGACGGACCGCTCGCCGATTTTCCATCGTCTCCCTGCCTTTCCCCGGACCTCCGTCAGGCTCGGATCGAGCCTCCTCGTGCTGCGGCCCGAGGAGTGCCCTCGAAGCGTGAACGGAGCGCCTCCACCGACCTTTCGCCTGTTGTGGCGCCGTTGGCCGAGATAGGTCCGCGGTCCCACCCACTTCGGGGGAGGCGAATCCCGGCCGGGACGGCGTCCCCAACGACAGGATCCATGGGCCTCCCCGCACGAATTTCGTCCGGGCGCCCTACGATGGTTGCGACGTAATCCCCGTGGGAGGGCCCACACCGTGTGGCCCCAGCAGGGACGGACCCGGTGATTCCCGTCGCTGGACGACAGGGTCCGGGATTTGAAAGGAGGCCCATTCGTGGCGCAAGAGACAGAACGGGCGGTACTGGCCGGCGGATGCTTCTGGGGTGTGCAGGACCTGGTGCGCAAGATCCCCGGCGTGCTTTCGACGCGAGTGGGCTACACGGGGGGCGACGTCCCCAATGCGACCTACCGGAACCACGGCACCCATGCCGAGGCGCTCGAGATCATCTTCGACCCCGCAGTCCTCTCCTTCCGTGACCTCTTGGAGTTCTTCTTCCAGATCCACGATCCGACGACGAAGAACCGCCAGGGCAACGACATCGGCGCCAGCTACCGCTCGGCCATCTTCTACACGAGCGACGAGCAGCGCCGGGTCGCCGAGGACACCATCGCCGACGTCAATGCCTCTGGTCTGTGGCCCGGGCCTGTCGTGACCGAGGTAGAGCCGGTAGGCGACTTCTGGGAAGCGGAGCCGGAGCACCAGGACTACCTCGAGAAGTACCCCAACGGCTACACCTGCCACTTTGTCCGGCCCGGCTGGAAGCTGCCGCACCGCGAGAAGCAGGCGAGCACCGAGACGGTGTGAACCCGCGGGCGCCTCTTCGGCGAGCAGTCGAGGCGCCGGAATAAACGAGGTGCCCCATGTCGTTGAAGGTTGCCTCGATACTGAGAGGCAACACAATGACTTACGCAGCAACAGACGCGTCCGAGCTCGATACGCCGGCGCTCGACGCCTATTCACAGATGGTGACGACGGTCGCCGCCGACCTGACACCCCGCGTCGCGGCGCTCGAGGTCTTCCACCGCCGCCGGAACGGACAGCTGACCGGGGGCGCGGGCTCCGCCGTGGTGTTCACCGACGACGGGTTCTTGCTGACCAACGCCCACGTGGTCGGGAACGCCGAAGCCGGCCGCCTGGCGTTCTCGGACGGGACCGCAGTCAGTTTTCACGTCGTCGGCACCGACCCCCTGTCCGACCTGGCCGTCATTCGGGCTGACGGCGTGACGCCAGAGCCCGTCCGTCTGGGCGAGGCGTCCGCACTGCGTGTGGGACAGCTGGTGGTCGCCGTCGGCAATCCCCTGGGTCTCGCCGGCAGCGTGACGGCCGGCGTCGTGAGCGGTCTCGGACGCTCGCTCCCGACGCGCGCCGGCCAGACGGTGCGGGTGATCGACGACGTCATCCAGACGGACGCCGCGCTCAATCCGGGGAACTCCGGCGGCGCGCTGGCGATCTCCACCGGCGAGGTCGTCGGCATCAACACTGCCGTCGCCGGGGCGGGCCTGGGCCTGGCGATCCCGATCAACCCGACGACACATCAGATCGTCGCGGGGCTGATGGCGGACGGCCGGGTGCGCCGCGCCTACCTGGGCCTGGCCGGCAGTCCCGTCCCGCTCCCCCCCGCGCTGGCGAATCAGCGCGGGCAGCGGAGCGGGCTGCGCGTCGCCCAGGTGGTCGCCGACGGGCCGGCGGCCAAGGCTGGGATCCGGGCGGGCGACCTGCTGCTCAGCGCGGGCGGGGCGCCGGTGACGAGTGCGCAGAGCCTGCAGCGGCTCATGCTGGCCGACGCCATCGGACAACCAGTGACCCTCACGGCGCTGCGCAACGAGGCGCTCGTCGACATGGTCGTCGTGCCGGCGGAGCTCGCCGCCGACGACTGACGCAAGCAACCACGGCGAGGGCGCCCGCCGCAGCCGGAAGCGGCGAGCGATGCTCAGCCCCCGCGGACGAGCGCCCGGGCGGCGTCCGCGATGTGCGGGGCGTCGATCCCGGCCCATGCCAGGAGCTCCTCGCCCGTGCCCGAACCCGGCATGCCGGTGACCGCGCACTGCGTGACCTGCAAGGTCGCCGGACCGTGGGCGAGCAGGCTGTCGGTCACGGCCGAGCCGAGCCCGCCTTCGGGGTGGTGGTCTTCGGCGACGACGATCCGGCCGGAGGTGGCGGCCGCCGCGTCGGCCAGGGTCGCACCGTCGATCGGCTTGACCGAGTAACAGTCGAGGACGCGGGCCGCGATCCCGTCGCCGGCGAGGAGATCCGCGGCTTTCACGCACTCGTGCAGGGTGACGCCGGCCCCCACCAAGGTGACCTGGTCGTGGTCCGACTGGCGGACGACCTTCGAACCGCCCACGACGAACGGCTCGCCCGCCTCGTAGAGCACCGGGTAGGCGCCTCGGGTGGTCCGGATGTAGCTGATGCCGGGCGTCCGGGCCATCTCGGCGACGAGGGCGACGGTGCTCGTCGCGTCGCTCGGGTACAAAACGGTGGACCCGTGCACCGCACGCACCATGGCGATGTCCTCGAGGCCCATCTGGGAGGGCCCGTCCGCGCCGATCTCGACACCGCAGTGCGATCCTGACAGGCGCAAGTCGACACCGGAGATTGCGCCCATCCGGATGAAGTCGAAGGCCCGCGTCATGAACGCGGCGAAGGTCGACGCAAACGTCTTGTAGCCACGCGCGCTCAAGCCCGTCGCGGCGGCGATCATCTGCTGCTCGGCGATGAACATCTCGAAGTAGCGGTTCGGGTAGGCCTGGGTGAACTCGTCCGCATGCGTGGAGTTGCTCACCTCGGCGTCCAAGACGACGACCTGGGGATCGCTCGCCCCGACCGCCACCAGGGCGTCGCCATAGGCCTTGCGCGTGGCGACCGCGTCACCGAGGTCGTAGCGGGGGAGGTCGGTCTTCGTGTCGCCCGGTGCGGGGGCCGGCCGGCTGAGCGCCTTGTCGGGAAGCGGGCTCTTGACCACCAGATGCCGCTCGCCCCCCAGCTCGGCGATGGCGCGCTCGGCCATGTCCGGCGGGAGCGGCTTTCCGTGCCAGCCGTTCTTGTCCTCGATCTCGGAGAAGCCACGGCCTTTGATCGTCTTCGCCACGATCACCGTCGGCTGGTCCCCTGCGTTGTTGCCCGCATCGGCCAAGGCCTGGTCCACGGCCGCCAGGTCGTGACCGTCGAGCACGATGACGCGCGCGCCGAACGCCTCGAAACGGCGCTCATAGCGACCGAGCTCCCATTGGAGCTCGGTCGGACCGCGCTGGCCCAGCCGGTTGATGTCCGCCATGACGACGAGGTTCGACAGGCGGTAGTACGACGCTTTGTCGATCGCCTCCCAGATCGACCCCTCGGCAAGCTCGCTGTCGCCGCAGAGCACCCAGACCCGGTACGGCAGCTCCTCGAGATACCGCCCGGCCAGCGCGATGCCCACGCTGTCGGGCAGTCCCTGACCCAGCGAGCCCGTCGCCACGTCGACCCACGGAAGGATCGGAGTCGGGTGTCCCTCCAGGCGCTGGCCGAAGCGGCGATACCCGGTCATCAGCTCTTCGTCGCTGACCACGCCGACCGCCTTGAAGACGGAGTAGAGGAGCGGGGACGCGTGCCCCTTCGAGAACACCAGATGGTCGTTGAGGGGCGAATGCGGATCGTTCCAGTCGTAGCGGAGGTGGCGCGCCACCAGGTCCGCGATCAGGTCGGCAGCGGACATGCTCGAGGTCGGGTGACCGGAACCGGCGCTCGTCGAGCAGCGGATCGAGTCGACCCGGAGCTGCGCGGCCAGCTGAGCGACTGTGTCGAGCCCGGTTTCTTCGGTGACGGTGTCAGTCATGGCGGCTCCTTCGCGGGTTCCTCCGGGTCCCTACCTACCCACAAAACGCATTTCCGCGCAAGGCCTCCGGCTCCTATGAACCGGCGAACTCCTCCAGCAGCCGGTCAACCACGGCGTCGAGCACATCGGTGCTGCCGTAGGGCCGCGAGACGAGGATCGCCCCCTCCAGCGCGGCGACGATCTCGCGAGCGGCCGCGGCCGGCGTCCCACCGAACGTCAGGCTGCGGTCCAGTTGGCCACCCTCGAGCAGGGCGACGAGCCAGGCCTGGTTCCGGTCGAAGAACGTCACGACGGCGTCACGCATCGGCTCGGGCAGGGTGTCGTAGTCGGCGGCGAGCATCCCGCACAGGCACATCCGACCTGCCACGAGGACCTCCCGGTAGATGGCGCAGTAGGCCCGGAGCTTGTCCGCCGCAGACCCGCCGCCTGCGTCGATGTCGACGAGGGCGGTGTCGAAGCGATCCGTGTAGCGGGCGATGAGGCGCTCCCCGAGATCGGCTTTCCCGACGAAGTGGTAGTGGAGGGAGGCCTTGGTCATCCCCATCTCGGCGGCGATGTCGGCGTAGGAGAAGCCGTTGAAACCGCGACGCTGCACGAGGCGTTCGGCGATGTCGAGGATCGCCGCTGCCGTGTCGGAGCTGCGCTCCCGCGTCTTCGCCATGTCGTGGCCCCTCCCGTGCGACGGCCCTTGCCTCTCTACCTACTAGTAGGTAAGACCACTACCCGGGTGGCGGCACGTCTCAGTGGAGAGGAGCCCCATGGGTCAAGACACCGAGCATCGCAGCTTCGAGCAGCCCGACGAACGTCGCGAGTTCCCGAACGGCCACGCGGAGATCATCAAGGTGGGTGGCGCGGAGATCGGGCGACTGGTCTTCGAGCCCGGGTGGCGCTGGTCCAACGACGTCAAGCCGATCGCTGGCACCGAGAGCTGCACGGCCCCGCACTTCCAGTACCACGTCGCCGGCCGACTGGCCATCAAGATGGACGACGGGACCGAGTTCGTCGCCCAGCCCGGCGACGTGACGTCCTTGCCCAGCGGGCACGACGCGTGGGTCGTCGGCGACCAGCCGGTCGTCACCGTGGACTGGTTCGGTGCGAGCAACTATGCCCGTTAGCACGACGGATCCGCTGGCCGTCGTCGAGGGATTCGGCACTGCATGGGCGGCGCACGATCTGGACGCCGCCATGTCGTTCCTGACGCCGGACTGCGTGTTCGATGCCACAGGCCCAGCACCCGACGGGACGAAGCACGTGGGGGCGGCCGAGATCCGACGCGCGTGGAAGGCCATCTTCGATGACGCGGCATCAATCTTCGAGCCAGAGGAGACCTTTGGTGCCGGCGACCGGGTGGTGCAGCGCTGGCGCTACACCTGGGCCGACGGCCACGTCCGCGGCGTGGACCTTTTCACGATCAGGGACGGCCGCATCAGCGAGAAGTTCTCGTATGTGAAGGGGTGAGACGTCGACACGACAAGGAGAAACCCATGACCCGAAAGATCGCTGACTGCCGCGACTTCCCGAGCGACGTCGGCTGCACGTTGACCATTGCAGGAGAAGAGGACGAGGTCGTGATGGCCGCGGCCCAGCACGCGGTATCCGTCCACGGCCATCAAGACGATGCGGAACTGCGTTCCTGGTTGAAGGAGAACCTCAAAGACGAGCGGTGAGCCTCACTGCGTCGTGATGACCGCCTCCGCCTCCTCTGTGGGATCGATGAAGGGCGCGCCGTCGACCTCGACGACCACCGATTCGATGGCGCCGGTGAACCGGGACGCAGGGTCGATCTCGTCTGCAACCGGGAGGCCATTGGCGTAGCCGCAGGTGATCCCGGCCCCCGTCAAGGAAAAGCGCCCGGGCGTGAACCTCTTGATGCTCCCCTCGGCGACGACCGCCCCGTCTGCCACGAGGCGGATCTGCCCCCGGTGCTCTCCGGTCTTCGCGAACTCGAAGGTCCACTCGTGCGGACCAGGTTCGACCGAGACCTCGCCGGACAACCGATAGGGCTCTGTCGCCGCCCTGTTGTGGACGTAGTGCAGCCGGCCGTCTTGGACATGGAGCGACCACCCGCCGAGACGCGAACCCTGTGAGAGCAGCACGCCGGACCCGCCTTCCGGGCCGAGGCGCACCCGGGCGACGACGCGGTGGTTGCGGTTCTTGACGTTGACCGCCATGAGCTCGGGGACTTGGGCGGCGCCCGGGTAGTAGACGTAGCGCGCACGATCGGGCACGCTCAGTTTCCGCTCCCCGACCAGTGCGGGCAGTGGCCGCGGGTCCAGCGGGAGGACCTGGTTCTGAGCCGCCTCGATCCACCAGAAGTCGATCATCTTGCGCAGACGCTCGGGCTCCTCGCCGGCGAGATCGTGGCACTCGGACGGATCCCGTTCCATGTCGTAGAGCTCCCAGGCGTCGGCATCGATGCCCGGCTCTGTCTGCATGATCGGGTGATAGGTGACGGCCTTCCAGCCGTCGTGGTACAGCGCGCGGCACCCGAACATCTCGTAGTACTGCGTCGTATGACGATCGGGTGCCGACGGGTTGCCGAGCGTCGCAAAGAAGCTCGTGCCGTCGATACGCCGCTGCGCCAACCCGTGGATCGTCTCCGGCGCCGACAGTCCGACGGCCTCGAGCACGGTGGGCACGAAATCGATCGCGTGCACGTACTGACGTCGAAATCCCGGTTCGGGGATCTGCCGCGGCCAATGGACGATGAGCGGATCGGCGACACCGCCTTCGTGGACTTCCCGCTTCCAGCGGCGGAACGGCGTGTTGCCGGCCACCGTCCACCCCCATGGATAATTGTTGTGCCACAGCGGACCGCCAATCTCGTCGATGTGCGCCAGCGCCTCGTCCATCGGCGTCGGCACGCCGTTCCACGCGCGGACGTCGTTCATGGAACCGGTCGGTCCGCCTTCGGAGCTCGCACCGTTGTCAGACAGTACGAACAGCAGTGTGTTGTCGAGGTCGCCCGTGAAGCGCAGGAACTCGACGACCCGGGCGATTTCGTGGTCCGTATGGCTCAGGAAGCCTGCGAACGCCTCCATGTAGCGGGCGTACAGCCGGCGCTCCTCGGGCGACAACGAGTCCCATGCCGGAACCCAGTCGGGCCGCGGAGAAAGCTCGGTCCCCGCCGGCAGGACGCCCGACGAGATCTGTCGCTGCAGCGTTGCGTCACGCCAGACGTCCCACCCGTCTGCGAACGCGCCGCGGTACCGCTCGATCCACTCACGCGGTGACTGATGGGGCGAATGGCAGGCGCCCGTTGCGAAGTACAAGAAAAAGGGCTTGTCGGGGTCGCTCACGCGGAGGTCTCGGACGCACTCGATGGCCCGGTCCGCCAGGTCGGCGGTCAGGTGGTATCCCTCCTCAGGGCCGCGCGGGGGGTCGACAGCATGGTTGTCGTGGATCAGGTTCGGGACGAACTGGTGGGTCTCTCCCGACATGAACCCGTAGAAGCGTTCGAAGCCCCGGCCCAAGGGCCAGCGCGCGCGGCTGGCCCCGGCGTGGAGCTCGTCCTCGGGCGTGAGGTGCCACTTGCCGACGGCAAAGGTCGCGTAGCCCTGCTCGACCAGGATCTCCGAGAGGAACCCGTTGGCGAACGGGATCTTGGCGTTGTAGCCGGGATAGCCGCTGGCGATCTCGATGACGCGTCCCATGCCGTTGGCGTGGTGGTTCCGTCCCGTGAGCACACACGATCGCGTCGGCGAGCACAGCGCCGTCGTGTGAAAGTTCGTGTACCGCAGCCCGCCGGCCGCAAGCGCGTCGAAGGCAGGGGTCGCGATGTCGGAGCCGAAGCAACCCAACTGAGCGAATCCCACGTCGTCCAGAACGATGATCACGACATTGGGCGAACCCGACGGTGCCCGCTCGGGCTCGGGCCACCACGGAGTCGACTCGTCGTGGTAACGGCCGACGACCCCACCGAACTGCTGATCACGTCGCACGCTTGGCTCCCATCTGCATCTGGGCCGGTCTGGAATCAGGACGCCCGAGATCTTGGCTCGACATCCATCGGACCGTCGCGGGTCCGGATCAGCGAAGGTTAGGCACGCGCACTCTTAGACGAGCGCAAGGGGTCGCTCAGCTGGTTGGCAGCTCCGGCCCCTAGGAATGTCGCATGACCATATGCAAAGAAGTCGGACCGGCCGAGAATCCCCGGTCGGCAGTGCCGTCCGATGCCCTCACCTTCGAGCTCTATGTCAGATGCATCGTGACGGGCCTCGAGATCGACGCCCGCCCCGACCTCTCGCCCGCGTTGCCGCTCGAATCGCTCGGGCTGGATTCGTTGGGCGTGTTCGAACTCATCGTCTTGAGCGAGCAACTTGCCGGAGCCTCGGCCCCGCCGGATCAGAATCTGGACGTGCTGACTCTCGGCGATGCGTACGTGTACTACAGGGAGTCGATCGACACGAGCTGACGGCGTTGGCGGGGTCGATCATGTGAGATCGACCAGTCCCCCGTTCGAGCCCACCGCCTTTGATCTCCGGTCGTCCTACAGTGTTCGCAATCATGGTGATGACGCCCCGTCTGGGGTTTCGACCACGGAGCGACCGCGTGTGACCTCGGTGGACTACGCCGTCGTCGGTGCCGGGCTCGCCGGCCTGAAGGCTGCGCTGGACCTCGAACAGCGCGGTGCGACCGTCACGGTGTACGAGGCTCGTGATCGGGTCGGCGGCCGGACCCTGACGGGCACGTCGTCGATGGGCGCGCCGGAGGGGCTCGCGCTGGACATGGGTGCCCAATGGATCGGGCCCGGCCAACGCGTGATCATGGACCTCGTGGGCCGTCTCGGGCTCCACACCGAGGAGACGTCGTATCCGGGCAAGTCCGCCTGGGCGATCGACGGCCAGATCCGACACGCCAAAGGCAGCATCCCTCCCCTTCCCCCGCTCGCCCTCGCCGACCTGCTCTACAACGGGATGAAACTGATCTCGATGCGGCGACGCGTACCGCCAGGCGCTCCCTGGAGCGCTCGGCGCGCCGGCGAGTGGGACGGCATCGACCTCGAGAGCTGGGCCGACCGCCACTTTCGTACCTCTCGGGCAAAGGACATCTTGCGCATCCTGGTGACCGGGAATCTGGCCGTCGAAATGAATGAGGTCTCGCTGCTCGCCTTCCTGTTCGACCAGGCGGCCACGGGCAGCTGGAAGGAGTCGCAATCGTCCGAGGATTACCGGGTGACCGAGGGGACGCAGGAGATCTCCGTCCGGCTCGCACGCCAGGTGCGTGGTGAGATCGTCCACGAGCCCGTGGTCGCCATCGACCAGGATGACGACGGTGTCACGGTGCACGGTCCTTCGAGCGAGACCCGGTGCCGGCGCGTCGCCGTCTCCGTCCCGCCACCGCTCGCGCTGTCCCTGACGTTTCGCCCAGAGCTCCCCCGCGAGCGCGTCCAACTCCTCGAGCACCTGCCGCTGGGGTCGTCGATCAAAGTCCAGGCGGTCTACGAGCGGCCCTTCTGGCGGGAACTCGGGCTGAACGGCGAAGCCATGGCTTCCGACGGGTGCGTCGCGCTCACCTACGACAGTTCCCCTCACGGCGGGGATCCACGAGGCGTCATCACAGCCCTCGTGGTGGCGGACCAGGCGAGGCGCCTCGCGACACTCGATCGCACGGCGCAAGAACACCAGGTGATCGACGCGCTCGAGCGGCTCTATGGCCGCCCTGCGCGCACGCCGACCGCGTTGCTGCTGCAGGACTGGCAGGCAGAACAGTGGTCGACTGGGTGTTACTCCTCGTATTTCGCGCCCGGTGTGCTGACCACGTGGTGCTACGCCATTCGCGAGCCGTGCGGCCGGGTGCATTGGTGCGGAACCGAGACGTCTCCGGAATGGAACGGCTACATGGAGGGCGCGCTGCGCTCCGGGATCCGCGTCGCCGCCGAGATGGCCGGGCACGAGACGAGCGTCTCGACGTGATGGTGGGTCGCCCGGGTATCCGTCCCGGCACCTTGGGATGAAAGTGCGGTCGAGACGTCCCCGAAGGGCCCGACCACATCACCAGAATTTTGCGCTGCAGTTGCCCTGACTCTCGCGAGGCAGGACGCCGGTCTGGGTTGGGCAGCTTCAAGTGCACCACCCCTTGCCTCGCAGCATCCGGCCGCTAATGTCAGCAGCACTGCAAGCAGGCCAACCACTGGAGGCACCGTGCGCTCTCTGCTTCGTTTCGGTGTCCTCAGCTTTGCTCTCACCGTTCTCGCTCTGCCATTGGTCATCGGCGGCGGCGGGTCGGTGGCCGACACCGTCTACTCCACGCCGGCCACGGTCAGCGCGTCGAGCTGGAGCACGATGGCGAGTGAAGTGGTGGCCGAGACGAACTACCCGGCCGGTGCCGTCTCCTGCGTGACTTCTGCGTTCTGCTTGGCTGCCACCGGCTTCGGGGGCTACGGCTTGGGCGGACACGACTACATGGAGCAGTGGACGGGGACTGGATGGATCGCCCTTACCCTCCCGAGTGTTCCCGGCGCTGCGTCGACGACTCTGATCGGAGTCTCCTGCGTCACGATCTCGTTCTGCGTCGCCGTGGGTCAGACGAGCGGACCGGCCGTCCTCGTTGAACAATTCAACGGACGCTATTGGACCGTCGTCACGACAAGCATCGGGGAGGCAACCCAGTTGTACTCCGTGTCCTGCCTGAGTGTGACTTTCTGCGAGGCCGTCGGCGACACGGGCGGAAGTCAGGCGGGGCCTCCCATCGCGGCAGAGTGGAACGGCTCAACGTGGTCCGCACAGACGATCAGCCTTCCGGGCCAACTCACCAGTGGCAGTCTGGTCAGCACGTCGTGCACCACTCCCTCGTTCTGCACGGCTGTTGGCTACGGCTATGACCAAGGTTCGGACGAGACACCACTCGCGTACACGTGGAACGGATCGAATTGGACGGCGAGCTCGATTTCCAACGGCGGGCTCTTCTACCCCAACTCCGTGTCGTGTGCCGGGCTGAACTATTGCGCCGCTACGGCAAGCAACCCGGGGCAGGTCAACCAGGTTGTGTTCTGGAACGGGTCTACATGGTCGCCAGCCCAGAACGTCGCGGGCGCTGGCACGCTCTACGGCATCAGCTGCTTCAGTCCCACCAGCTGCACGGCCGTCGGCGCCAGCGGGACGAACACTGAGGTGCTGAACTGGAACGGCCAGTCGTGGACACAAGACGACACGCCTCCGACAGGGGCCGCGGGATCGGCCAGCGCCTTCTTGTTCGGCGTTGACTGCCTGACCGACTGGGCATGCGTCGCAGCCGGAGCTTCAGAGTTCACCTCGAGCCCTCCCACCACCTACCTACCCCTGCTCGCCATGGCCCCCATCGCCCGCTCCGGCTACCGCTTCGTGGGCTCCGACGGCGGGGTCTACACCTACGGGCCGGGCGCACCTTTCTTGGGTTCGATGGGCGGCATCAGGTTGAACTGGCCCGTGGTGGACATGGCCACCATGCCGGGCGGTGACGGCTACTACCTGGTCGGAGCCGACGGCGGGGTCTTCAACTTCGGCTCGGCTCAGTTCTACGGCTCCATGGGCGGTCAGCCGCTCAACAAGCCGATCGTCGGCATCGCGGTCACCCCCGACGGCGGGGGTTACTGGCTGGTGGCCTCCGACGGCGGGGTGTTCTCCTTCGGCGACGCTCAGTTCTACGGGTCCATGGGGGGCAAGACGCTCAACAAGCCGATCGTCGGGATCGCGCCGAGCCCCAACGGCAACGGGTACTACGAGGTGGCCTCCGACGGTGGCATCTTCACCTTCCCGACCGTCGGTGGCCCGCCCTTCAACGGCTCGACCGGCTCCCTCACGCTGAACAAGCCGGTGGTCGGCATGGCCGTCGCCTCCGACGGCGGCTATTACGAAGTCGCCGCCGACGGCGGCGTCTTCAACTACCCGTTCTCCGAAGGCTTCGGTCCCGAAACCTCTGGCGCGGCGCCCTTTTACGGCTCTACGGGGTCAATCAAGCTGAACAAGCCGATCGTCGGCATGGATCTGGTCGGCAACGGCTACTACCTCGGGGCGGCCGACGGCGGCGTCTTCGCGTTCCCGACCAGCAACGGCCCCCCCTTCTTGGGCAGCCGAGGTGGCCAGCCCATCAACGCCCTCGTCGTGGCCATTTCAGGCTGATCCCTCAGCTCCCAACAGCTGTACGGAGCCCGCGGCACGACGGGTGGGCCGCCCGGGTCTCGATCCCGGCACCTTGGGATTAAAAGTCGGGGCCCAATCGTCCAGTGGGGTTCTCAGAATGCAAGGTGCCTGGTGGAGTCAGGTGGTGAGTCCGCAGGTTCACTCTCAGTGAATCATCGTCTGCGCATTTCAGTGCAGATCAGTAGCAAAATGAACCAAGCTCGACATGCGAGTAACGCGGAATGCCACTCTCGACTGGGAGACTGGGCGATTCACCTAGATGTCGAGAAACACACGGCGGCTACTCGCGGGAAGAGGATTCCGCGCAAACTTGCTTTGGTGGTCAAAGTGGCCAAACGCGAGGCTGTCCGAGGACGTCAGATGGGCAACCTAACTCTCCACCTGTCATCTCTGGTCGAACAGTGCGGAGTACCTCAGTAGTCCGAGCGAGACCAAGGCCTGGGTGCCTGACCGCGGCACTGACAGACGACTTGGCCAAACACCCACCGCCGCACCGCCAGCGCCTCCACGCTCGGCGCAACCGTCAGGAGCTGGGCGCTTCGGCAATAGTCGTCTGCTTCGTCGAGAAGATCGTTGTACCTCGAGATGATCGGCGCGAAGTCGACGGGAAGGCGAAAATGCAAGTCGACGGAGTCTCGGCGTTCCCGCACTGCCGTCTCCCATTCCATTCCGACGGAGTTCCCGAACCCCAAGAAGGAAGACCCCAGCTCGTCGATCAAGCCGAGCAGGCGGCCCGGCACGGCATCGAGGTGTGATCGGTCGAGTTCGAGGATCAACCGGAATTCGCGGTAGAGGGCGTCGTAGTGCGCAGCGGTCCGGATCATCTCGGCGACGGGTGCACAGAGCAACGCGATGGGCGCACCGTCTGGGTACGGTTCTTCGAGAGGGCCTCGTACCGCGGCGGCTGTGAGAGGGTGGGCCAAAGGAACTGGAAGATCGAACCAGACAACTTTGCCTTCCGGGGTCTCGTGCCAGCCCCACGCAGCCGCAAGGCAGTCCAAGAGGTGTAACCCGCGGCCGGTGGCGTCGTCGGGCTGGTATTCCTTTTGGGCCGGTGGTGACTTACTGCGGTCGCTAACACAGATGCGATACGCGTTGCCCGCCTGGTGCACCGCTATCGACACGGGGCCGCCAGCATGCAAGACCGAGTTGGTCACCACCTCGGAGGTGAGCAAGAAGGCCCGTTGGCGCAGGTCCTCGATCGCTCCGTCGAGCGCAACTTCGACGAATTGCCGCGCGAGCGCGCAGCTTGTGACGTCGCCGCTCAGGTCGATCTTGCGCGAGAGCACCGCCACCACCCGACCCATTCGTCCAGCGTCTATGGAGCCGATCGGTGCCGGGTTGCTACCAGGAGCGCCTTATGTTGTGCTCGTGCACCTGCCCAGAAACCGCTCGTAGCACCTCTCCTGACACGTGGCGCCGCCAAACCTTGGAGAAAGACCCGCCACCCCGGTGGCGGATATGCACGCGAGGTGACAAGTGTCCCTGGCACGATGCCCCTCATACCCGTTGGAGACCCGCTTAATCATCGGGGGTTGACCTTGGGACGGCGCGGCGAGGGGTCGCTGTACGAAGTTCCTGCATAAGCGGCCTTTCTGTCCGATGAATTTCCGCTCTGCCTCTCGAAGGGTTCCGAATAAGTACTTCGACGCAGCGTCCGGAAGGGACTCGGTCGTTGTGCAAGGGGCCAGGACGAGCGCCGCCAGCCCGTCGGCCCACCACCTGCCGGACTCCGGTTCCAGAGGGAAACCCACTCCAGCGTGGGCAGCGATTAGAGGCCGGCTGCTATGCCGTCGAGAAGATACACAAGGCCACGATCGAACTGCTTCGCAGTGGCGAATCCGGCGAGTTGGCTCGCCAACTCATCATTCGAATCGGAGTGCCAACCCGCGCGTGACGCCTCAAGTGCCGCAAAGCCCACCGTGTACGTGTGGATTGCGGCATAGGCATCTCGGGACTTTGCCGGCGTCAGGCCTGCCGAGCGAAGCACTTCGATCATGGCCTCCATGCGTTCAATCGCGGTAGAGGTCACCACGGGATGCCGCAGGTAGACGTATAGAACGCACGATTCGTCGACCAACAACTGACGGAGGTCGTTCGCGGCCTCGACGATCCAGTTCCTCCACGTCTTGCCCCTCGACGGCGGTCGCCAGGCGTGTTTGAGCAGAACTTCGGCGACCTCGTCGAGCAAGTCGTCTTTGCTGCGGATATGTCTATAGAGGGACATGGGCGCAACGCCCAGATCAGCAGCCAGGCTACGAATCGTCATCGTTTCCAAACGCCCGCCACGGACGTTCTCCAGTGCCACCTCGATCACCTGCTCTCGCGACAAGCTCCCCCATGTGGCGCGTCGGCCGGCGTTCTTTTCCGTCCGAGTGGATCTCCGCTGGGGCGCACTAGAACGAGTGGGCATTCCCTCACTCTATTTAGACATCCGTCGTGGTTGACTCGTTGAGACGCGAGGTCACTGCCTTTTGATCGATCGGAGGCTTGCAGCGGTTCTTGGCATCAGTCGGAGGATTCTCAGCTGCGTGGACGCCGGGGTGTTTTGCCCGCTCCGCTCGATGGACGAGTAACCCGCCGTTCCGGATGGAGACCACCACTTGCATACTTGTACGTGTCCTAGTACGCTTCTTGCGGTGGCCGGTACGGACAACCTGCCATTGAGTGCGAGCTCTTTCCCCGGACTCGCGCCCCAAGAGGCGGTCCGACACGACCCTCGTTCACGCGAGGGTCGTGTCACAGTTGTAGCTGCCCCGGGGTGGCGGTCGAACAGTTCGGCAACAGCCTGGGGATTTGCGATGGAAGCCGGCCGGATGTGCTCGATGGGTTCCTGGAGCGCCTCTTTGTCCTATTAGGTGAGCGCCGCCTGGAGATCTTCAAGGGACAACTCGGCAGTCACATGGCCTCCGCACTGTTTGCAGTCTTGAACGTGGCGCCACGACCGGATCATCTTGGTGTGCTCTTGATTGAGGAAGACGGTGAACCCCTCGGACTTCTCGTCGAGTTCGATCCCGAACAAGAGATGCCAATGGGTAGCGACCCAATGGCCCTCGAGTTCGACACCCTTGACGATCCGGCGAAACTGCATGTTTTCTGCGTCGAAGAGCCACGTTGCATGGCAGGATTCAAGAATCGGAGGAAGCATGCCTCTAGTTCTGTCCGACAACCTAAGACGACCGTGAGATTCACGTGTCCTTTTCGTGACATTGAAGTCGATCTGGTGGGGTGAGGTGGCCCACGGAACCACAGCCTGTTTCGATGACCTCGCGGTGAACTCCGTGATTCGCTGCTAGGGCGGCTAAGCCGCCGAGAGCGAATCCACACGCCACTACGGCGTCGACGAGCGCTACCCTCCTCCTCCGGGCGTCGAGTAGTGCCAAAAGCAGCATCGAGACGCTGTGCGCCATGTCGACCACGACACCGACTTGGCGCGACGGTCGGCTTTGGGTGCACGCGGCCTGCAGCAGGTGTCGGATCCCGAGGACGCGGGCGACTCTCATTGTGCGCCGGTCGGAAGGCAGCGAAAGGGAGAGGGCAACGCTCGCTGGCAAGCTGAGAAGTGCGATGCCCCAGCCGAAACGGGCAACCGCGAAACCCTGGACCGCTCTGTTTTGATACGCGCTTTGTAAGTGGGTAGGGCCTGGTGAACGCGCGGTTCCCTCCGTCATGTGGATCGCCGGGTCCATGGCGTTTGATCGTTGGTCCGGTTGTGGAGCGTGAACGCGGCATTGATCAGAGACAAATGCGACAGCCCCTGGGGAAAATTCCCGAGAAAGGCATGTGACTCCACATCAATCTCTTCCGCAAGGAGGCCGACGTCGTTAACGAGCTTCACCGCCTCGTCCATCAGGTCAGTCGCCTCCTCGCATTGCCCGGTGAGGGCGAGGGCTTCGACGGCCCAGAAGCTACAGGCAACAAAAGCGCCCTCCTCGACTTTCGCGCCGCTGTAGCGATAGAGGAGAGGTCCGACGCCGAGTTCGTCGCGGATCGCCCTGATGCTGGTTCTGAGCCGATGGCCGCGGTCGAATCCGGTGCGGGCGGCGAGCAAGACGGCGGCGTCGAGATCCTCGGTGCCGGCGTAGAAGGTGTACGAGCGTTTGGCGCCCGACCAGCAGTTCGTCTCGATCCACGATCGCACGCTGTCGGCCTCTTCGCGCCAACGCGCTCCACGAAGGTCGGCGATCTGTCCCAGATCCACCAAACGAGCGGCTCGATCCAGTGCAACCCAGCACCCGATCTTCGAGATCGTGTAGTGCTCGGGACTAGTCAGCTCCCAGATCCCCGCGTCGGGTTTGCGCCAGTCGTCACAGCACCGATCGGCCAAGTCGGAAAGAAGTCGGGCCGTGTGGACATCGAGGACGTGACCCTCCGCGCAGTACCGGAACACCGTGTCGAAGAGATCGCCGTAGGTCCCGAGCTGGCATTGGCCGGCCGCTCGGTTGCCGGCAAGCACCGGCTGGCTGTTCTTGTAGCCGGTCGCGCTCAGGTCCTCTTCGGTGCTGGTGATCTCGCCCTCCAAGGTGTAGAAGACGTGGAGTCCAGGACCGTTTCGTTTGATCGCGTCGATCAGCCAAGAGACACAGCGCTGCACTTCCTCGTGGAGTCCGAGGTTGATCAGGGCGTCGAGCGTGAACGAGGAATCGCGGACCCAGGCGAACCGGTAGTCCCAGTTCTTATCTCCACCGATGCGCTCTGGAAGCGACGTTGTCGCTGCAGCGGCGATCGCGCCGGTGTCTTCGGCCAAGAGCAGCTTGAGCGCCAAGGCCGAACGTTCGACCGCCGGGGCCCAGGCCCCGGCGTGGGCCAGTCGTTCGCTCCATTGGCACCAGTACGCCATGGTCCGGTCCAAGCGCTCATTCACCGCGTCGAGGTCGGGGAGAAAGAGGGGCTCATTGTCGGCTGCGACGAGGGCGATGGTCCGCCGTTCCCCTCGCTCGATCGTAAAGGTCCCGCGCATGGCGCGCCGATCGTGGTCGACGCTGCATTCGGTCGCGTCCTCGGTGAGCACCCCGATGACCTGATCGCCGACGACGCTCAGCGGCATGCCGTGATGGCTGGTGATCCATGGGGTGGCCTGACCGAAGCGGTCTCCCGGTCGCCACACCCAGTGCATCGTCACCTGGCCACTCAGCACGACACAGCGGTGTACGAACTCGACCCACGGCAAGCGTCCCGAGGAACCGACGTTGAAGCCCTGCGTGACGCCGACCAGGCCGTGCGAAGTCCGACAAATGGATTCCAAGACGTTTGTGCGACAGAGATAGTGCCGATCAATCTCGTAGTCTCCGACGGGAGAGAGCTCAAAAACTCCACCTCGGTCGACGTCAACGATCGAGGCGCACACCGGCGGCGCGTCGAGGGTCGGGCAGGGCCACCAATCCACCCTGCCGTCGGCAGCGAGGAGCGCGACACTGCGGCCATCTCCCACCACGGCGTAGTCGGCAATGGCGGCGAAGCCGTTCTCCCGCACGCGATTCCTCACGCCTTGACATCCTCCGAAGGCTCTAGCAGGGGCGAGGTCTTCGCCAGAGCTCGTGCCAGCGGGAGGCGCCCGACGAGAGGCCCGAGGCTGATGACAACGGCCAGACCGAGGACGAGACCGACCAGCGGAGGACCTGGCTTGGCCAGTCCAGACGTGATCAAGAGAGTCGTCGCGGCGGCAGGTGCGTGGTGGGAGCCAGCCACCTCGAGCAACAAAATGGTCAGGCCGACACCGACAGCCGCGGCTGCCACCTGACGCAGCGACGGCGATCCGGTCGTCGAGATCGACGGATACTGCGTCAGACCGAATGCCCCCAGGGCCCCCAAACCACACCCGAGGGCAAGGGCGTGCCCCACCAACGCATTGCGAAAGCGCGCCGCTTCGGTGTCAGGGTGCGCGGCGAAGACGTACGCCGTGGGTCCGATGGTGCTGGTCAACAGTGGCCACGCCAAGAAGCGGCCCGCCAGTCCGACAGCACCGACCAACGTTCCGGTCACCAGCAGGTAGCGCACGCCGAGTGTGAGGCGGACCGGCGCCCCTTGATGAGAGGCGTCAGATCTCACGGTCATAGCGACGTGCCAATTTGCGATCCGCGAGGCTGCTCTCGCCCCACGGAAAACCTCGAAGACGGTCCTCGCCTGCTCGGAGGCGCACCAAGAAGGGAACACGGTCGTACCAGCGCCCAGGCGGCCCGGGGTGGGCCGGCGCGTGCTTGCGGATGTAGGTGGCACTTCGGAGCCGACGGCGCTCCAGGCCGAGCGCCGTCGCCAGGATGCCCTTGAGCCGACTCGACTGCTTGGGGCCGAGCGCCGGCCCAATCAGGTCAAAGAGAGACTCGACAGGTCCGATGAACTCGGGCGTGATCGCGACCGAGATCGGCTGGACCCCTCTCGCCGCGTCGTACATCTGGTCGAGCAGCGGCCGGAGGGCCATATTCTCGTCCCTCAAGAGGGAGGCAAGGGCATCCTTGCCCTCTGCTGAGAGGACGCGCGCCAACTCCTCGCTGGCAGCGAGGCGAACGGCGGCGTGTTCGAGAAGCAATTTCCCGACGGTGCCGTGGTCCCACTTGGCCGACACGACCTCGTCACCCACGGATCGATCCGGAGTTGTCGCTTTCCACTTGTCGAAGAGCTCGTCGAGGAGTTCCGTCTCGTCGACGAAGACGTCGAGCGCGTCGCCGGACTGCCGAGTTCCGTGTTGGGTGAGATGCGGCAGCTTCACCGCAGGCCGGTTAATTTCAGAGCGCCGGTCTTGATCCAGCGCTTCGCCTTGTCCTCGATCGTTCGCCTCCACGCGATGGCAAAAGTCCAGGCGACCTCGGGCAGGGAGCGCAGAAAGCTGCGATCGAGGGCGCCGCCGGCACGGTTGTCGAAGATGCCATGAGCGCCGAAGTCGCCGAGGTCATCAACCGGGCTGTGCAGGTTCGCCTCGCGATGCGCTGAGATGGGCAGTTCGGTGAGCTGGCTCTCCCACGCTCCGATCGCGGCGTAGTTGTTGCCGAGTCCAGGGAAAAGACTCCCGGCGACGACGAGCAGCTTGTTCCAGGACCCGACGACCTTCGTCCGCCGACCGGTCAGAGCAGCGTCGAGGATGGCTCTGGCGGCGACCTCTGGTTGGTAGATGGGTGGAACGGGCTGCGGGTGGCGATCCATCGTGGTCTCACACCAGTCGAACTGTGGCGTGTTCACCGCCGGGAGGTGGACCATACCAAGGCGCACGTTGCTTCCTGAGTGCAAGATCTCCGCGCGTACGGACTCGAAGAATCCCCGGCAAGCGAACTTCGAAGAGCAGTACGCCGCCTGGAGCGGGATGCCCATGTAGGCCAAAGCAGATCCGACGTTGATGATGCATCCGTGGTCGCGAGGCCGCATGCGTTCGAGCGCGGCCATGGTCCCCCACACCTGCCCCAGGAACGTGACCTCGACCGCTCGTTGGAAGTCGTCGGGGGCGATGTCCCACGACGGCGCAAAAATGGTCGTCATCGCGTCGTTGATCCAGACGTCGATGGGCCCAAGGTCGAGCTCGACCTGGTTCGCTGCCGCGTCCACCTCTTTGTAATCGCTGACGTCTGCGCAGATCGCCAAGGCGTGGGCGCCCGTCGACTCCACGTCCTTGACGGCGGCTTCGAGGCCGCCGTCGCCACGTGCAACAAGGGCCACGTCGAAGCCAGCTGCGGCGAAGGTGCGGGCGGTGGCACGTCCAACGCCGCCCGAGGCCCCCGTCACCACGGCGATCGATCGCCTTGTCATGGTTTGGGCTCCCTTCTCCTCTCGAAAGCAAACGCAGTTCTCTGAGCGCTCGCTTCGCGTACATGTACCCGTTTTGGAACGCGGGTACACGTCCGCGTTCTGGGTATGTTCTCGTTGTGAACGCGCACAAGCCGGCGGGGCGCAGACGTGCGAAAGGCCGCGCCGCCTGGGGGAGCATCTCGAGAGAGCAGGTCATCGACGCCGCGGAACGGGTTGTGCGCGAGGGCCGGTCAGATCAGATGACCATCCGCTCTCTGGCGGCTGAGCTCGGCGTGGCGCCCATGAGTCTCTATCGACACGTGCGCGACAAAGACGACCTCTTCGACGAGGTTGCCGATCGTCTCCTCGCTGGCGCCTGGAGGCCGCGAACCCGCCGAGACGATTGGCGTCTTTGGACATCAGAGGCAGCTGACCGACTGCGGACGCTCTTGGTGCGCGAACCAGTGGCCCTGCACGCGTTCCTCCAGCACCCGGTCGTGACGCCGACCGCGATCACACGGATGGACGCGATGCTCGACGTCCTTTCATCCGCTGGTTTTACGACGGCGCAAACGCGACAGGCCTATGGCGCGATCCATACCTACACGGTCGGATTTGCTGCCCTCGAAGCCTCGCGCGGCGAAATGGCGGGACGTGACGACGACCGAGCCGATGGCGTAGCGAAAGAGCTGGCCAAGCTGGCCACGCCTGCTCAGTTCAAGGCGGGCCTCCAATTGCTACTCGACGGCATCTGTGCGGACGCTGGTTTCCCGCCCGCAGGCGTTCGATTTGAAGCCTCGCTCGCCCGCCGCTGACAGACAGGCGCTCCGGCTCCATCAACAAGTGGCCGTTTCGACAAAATGTTCGTGCGCCTACGTCGTGGGCGGCGTCGACGTCGTGGTCGCCACGGTAGTGGTGGTCGTCGTCAGGGCAGGTTGACCGCAGACGACGTAGGGGGTCATGGTCATGACCCCTCCGGCTCCAAGCGGCCCGGTGACGATGGCAACCGTCTGCCAAGTCGTTTGGTTCTGCGGAAACGACGAGCGCAGTGTGACGTTTCGGTCGGCCTCCACGCCCGGCGCACTGACGCGAGCGCCCCCGTTGACCAGGATCTGGCCGGCAGGACACGAGGTCTTCGCCACCAGGACTGACCCGACGGCGGGGTTGGGTGCCGACTTGACCGGCGCGCCCGAGAGGACTGAGACGGCGGCCAGGGTCCCGGCCGGACCCGTAGCGCCCACGTCCCCCTTGGCACCTTGTGGTCCCTGGGCGCCCGTCGCTCCTCGTGGACCTTGGGGCCCCGACGTCTTGGCCGGCATGGCGGCCACCGCGTACGCGCCGACACCGAGTCCGCTGGCCCCGAGCGCGAGCGCACAGATGACCTCCGGCATGACCCATTTCGGCCAGGCCCTCGGTGTGGGTTCGGCGGAGCCCTCGAGGAGCCTCGACGTACGCGAAGAGGGCGTCGTCACGCTGTGCCGCCTCGTCCACGATGCCCGACGAAGTGCCCGTGGTGCGCAGACGTGCCAGAAAGGGCCGGGACGTGGAGATGGCCACCGACGAGCCGTCCACGCCATATCCGTCGCGTACGCCGGCGTCCCGAAATGAGCCGCATCGCCGCGATGGTGAAGGCCCACACGCTGAAAGCGAAGAGAGCAACCCCCAAGACCCAAACGACGACCAAGAGCCAGATCACGCGAACGCCTCCGTTTCGGGTCCCACACGTGTGGTCTTGCGTATAAGTACCCAAAATCAGAAGTCGTACACGTACGCAACTCAAACGTACGCAACCCAGTGGCTCGCCGGCCGTGGCGTCGCTACTTCATACAGGTGGGTGATCGTCGGGACACGCGACTGGTGGACTGTCCAAATGAGGCTCGTGAGACCATTCGCTAGCGTGCGACGAAGAAGGTGAGCGGCGGCACGACGCCGTGGCTCTCCATTGCGGCGGCCAATTCAGGAGGTGGTGACTGCACGGCTGCGAGCGCCGCATCCACATCCGCCATTTCGCAAGTGATGGCGATGACATCTCCACCGTCTGCGTCTACGTGATCCACGACGTTGGTGCCTCCCAGGCTGCCGCTAGCGGACGCTCTTTCCGACTTGAAGTTGAGCCACTTCTCAACGTCGGCCACCTTGTGAGTTATGACGACACTTGGCATGACGCGACCTCTTTCTGCGAGGCCCGAGCACCAGCACACTGACGTTCAAGGTCTAGCGCGGAATCCGGCCCCCCTGGTCCGTTGGGTGTCCCGCGTCTGGCGGTAGACGCGAGTCGCCTCGAACTGCTCCCAAGGTCGGATCCTTCGAACCTCCTACCGGGAGCACTGAGCTGCTCAGAACGGCTTCCGAGAGTTTGAGATGATCTGGGCCAGCATCCTCTCAGCTGGGTAGTGCTTTGCCACGTGGTCGCGCAGCCAACCCCCCGGGTCGGTTGGTCATGAACATGACGCGCCCCAGACGGCGAGACTCCGATTGATTTGCTTCGGCGATCCGTCGGCACCGTGTCTCGTAGAGCTGAAGGGCCAGAGGCAGCGTCGCGGCATCGGCTCGAGATACTTCGTCGGCCAGGCCGGCTGGGCAGCGCATGGCAACTGAGGCTCCCACCCCAGCCGTCGGCAAGAAGCCGACGGCGGCATCGCCACACAGAGCCACGCGCCCTTTGACCCAAGAACCTGCGCGAATGTCGCGCATCGGCCAGCGGTAGGCCTCGTTCAGATCCCCCACAGCCTGATCCACCGTCGGGACAGCTGCGGCCATCTCCGACAACAGGCTGCGAAGGCCATGGGCGGGCTGCGAACCCGACGAGCGGTCAGTGGGCCCACCGGCAGCACACATGACGGCGTCGGGGGCGGGATAGGCACCGAAGAAGCAGCCCCGTCCCCACCACTCCCGCACCAGGCGCGGGTCGAAGCCGTCGGTTGGCGCCCACCAGGTCAGGAGGGTCCACCCGGAGTCGAAGCCGTCGGCTGGACCGAAGAGCTCTTCTCGCACGGGTGAGCAGATTCCGTCGGCGGCAACGACGCAGTCAAACCGCTCGGTCGACCTGTCGCTCAAGTCGACGTCGACACCGGACTCGTGGGGGCTCAGGGACGCCACGGCGACCCCGCGACGGAGATCCACCGCCTCGCACGTCTCCTCCAAGAGATCAATCAGGCTCGCCCGCTCCACCATGACCATCGGCCCGATCTCACCGGTCAAACGGGACATATCCACGTCTTGAAGAATTCGCCCTGATCCGTCGGCGAGCTGGTAGCGCTCGACGATCAAGCCCCGATCGAGTAGTCGCTGGTAGGCGCCGACTCCGTGGAGAACAGACGCTCCGAGGGGATACAGGCCCAAGGCATAGCCAGCCTCCGAGCTGGACGCTCGATCGATGACTACGAGGGAGCGCCCCTGTTGACGCAGTCTTCCGGCCAGCGTCAGACCGGCCACTCCAGCACCGACGATCAGTATCCGCACCGGGCTCCACTTGCCATGATGACGACGGTATCTCGCCGGCATCAGAGTGCCTGGAGGCCTCTATGGCTCTGCCGGATTTGGCACTGGTTTGCCAAGCAACCAGCCGATCGCATCGAGAGCCTGGGGGACGCTCCAGCTTCCGCCGCCGGGATGCTCGAGGTCGCCAACACCTTGGGAGTCGAGCAGTCGTCTGAGCGCCGGCGTGACCGTGGCGCCGCGCACCATGCCCGCCGCGACGAAGCGCTCGGTGAGGCGACTGTTCAGCAGCACGAAGCCATCGGAGTGATCGACGTCGTAGATGTAGGGCGTATGCGTCTGCCAGTCGATCCCCGGCGGCGAGCCCTCCGGAACGACCTGGTAGTAGATGCCGAAGAAGTGCCAAAGCGCGGCAATCGTTGCCGTCGAAGCGGTGAGCAGCGGCCACGTGGTCCCGGTGAGCTTGGCGTATGCGGCCATGCGTTCGGGCGTGTCGCGGCCAGGGTCGACGGTCACCTCGAGGATTTGGACGTCGTGGTTCACGTGACCTGCGACAAGCGCACGCTCGATCTCTTCGAGTGCCCCTGTCGTCACCGGGCACTCCTCTTGGCACGACGTCAGGAAAGGAACGAGGAGCACGACCTCGCCGGCGAACGCCGACAGCTGTACCGGGTCTCCGTTTTGGTCGCTGAACGTCGCGTTGATGAGTCCAGCCGGCAAGGAGCGATCCATCTGGTCGCCGATCGAAGCGGGAGGTGGGCCGGGCACGGCCACGCCAGACGAGGCGATCCCCGCCGCAACCCCAGTGCCAACGAGGACGGCGAAAGTGGCCACCAGCAGGTAAAGCAGCTTGCGAGTCAGACGAATACGCTGCACAATATGTGCACTATGCACCAACACGTCGTGGCCGCGCCAACCGACGACCAGCTGGTCGACGCCGTGCTCAACGCCAGCCGGGTCCTCGTCGCCATCGCGGCGCGCTCGCTGGCCGACGTAGGCGAGGAGGTCACCCTCACCCAGTACCGCTCGCTCGTCGTGCTGGCCTCCCGGGGACCTCAGGGTGTGGCCGCTTTGGCCGAGGCCGTTGCGGTCACATCTCCCACCGCCTCTCGGATGTGCGAACGCCTCGTAAAGAAGGGTCTCGTCACTCGGCGCGCCGCTCGTCGCGATCGGCGACAGGTTCGCATTGCACTTTCTCCCGCCGGCCGCCAGCTCGTCGACACGGTCACCACCCGCCGTCGCGCCGAGATCGAGCATTTGGTGTCTTCCATCCCAGCAGAGTCACGCGGCGAGGTCGTCTCCGCGCTCGCGCACCTGACCGAGACAGCAGGTGAGGTGCCCGAGCAGGACTGGAGCACCGGGTGGGACCTCTGACCCGATGAGCAACGGAGTAGACGAAGAGTCACCTGCCCGCACGCCACGGCCCAGCCGTTCGGTCGGCGCCCGCCGGGCCGCTGCTGCGACTGGACGCTGGCTGCGCTCCGCGTCGTACCTGCAGCGCTGGATCGTGCTGGGCGTCACCATCGGGGCGATCGCGGGGCTCGGGGCGGTGCTGTTTTACGAGGCCCTCCGAGTCTGCACGCACTTCTTCTTGGAGATCCTCGCCGGCTACACCGTGCCGACCCCCAAAGGGGAAGGAAATGTCCCACCGCCGGCGCACGCGGCGCGTCCCTGGGTGTTGCCACTCGTCGCAGGAGTCGGTGCGCTGGGGGGCGCACTCCTCGTGTACTTCTTTGCGCCAGAAGCCGAAGGGCACGGAACCGACGCCGCGATCGCAGCCGTCCACCACAACCCCAAGGGTGTTCGCTTCCGCGCCGTCATCGTCAAGATCGTGGCCTCGGCGCTGACCATCGGATCTGGCGGCTCGGGCGGACGCGAAGGTCCGACCGGCCAGATCAGCGCCGGCTTCGGGTCCCTGCTCACCCGCGTGCTCGACCTCGATCCCGCCGACGGGCGCATCGCGGTGGCGACCGGGATCGGCTCGGGTATCGGGGCCATCTTCGGTGCGCCGCTCGGCGGCGCGGTGCTGGCTTCGGAGATCCTCTATCGCGACGACTTCGACCCGGCTGCATTGTTGCCCTGCTTCATCGCGTCGTCGGTGAGCTTTGCCATCTTCGGCTCCGTCGAAGGCTTCGGGCCTCTCTTTGGCTACGTCGGGTCGTACCGCTTCGGCGACCCAGTCCAACTCGCGTGGTTTGCGCTGATCGGGATCCTGGGCGGATTCATCGGGCTCCTCTACGCCAAGGGCTTCTACGGCATCGCCCAGATCTCGTCAGCCATCTCTCGTCTGCCCAAGTGGGTGAAGCCCGCCATCGGTGGTCTCATGGTTGGTGCCATCGGCATCGCCATCCCTCAGGTGCTCGGCACCGGGTACGGCTGGATTCAACGATCACTCGGACCGGAGCTGCTCGGGATCCCCTTGTGGATCGTGCTCATCGTCCCCTTCGCGCGCATCGTCGCAACGGGTCTGTCCATCGGCACAGGGGGATCGGGGGGCATCTTCGGACCCGGCATGGTGATCGGTGCCTTCATGGGGGCCGCCGTGTGGCGCCTTTTCGAGCCGATCGCGCCGTCGATGGGACACGACCCGTCCCCCTACGTGATCGTCGGCATGATGTGCTGCTTCGGCTCCATCGCCCGCGCGCCCCTGGCGGTGATGCTCATGGTGGCCGAGATGACCGGCAGTCTCTCGATTCTCACCCCGGCTCTCGTCGGCGTCGGCTTGGCCTGGTTGATCGTGCAGCACTTCGACGACTCCATCTACCGGAGCCAAATCCGCAGCCGCCGCGATACCGAGGCCCAGCGCATCATGGCGGGACTGCCCCTCCTCGCCTCGATCCCCACTTCGCGCGCGATGGTGCCGGCGCGCGTGATCTTGGCCACTTCCACGTCGGTACGTAAGGCTAAGGAGATATGCGCACAGGCGGGTGTGCCTGGAGCTCCTGTGGTCGACAAGGAGGGGCGCCTCGAGGGAACGGTGTCGCTCGTCGAGCTCGCCGGCGCGTCGGATCAAAAGGTTGGGGTCGGGACCCTGGCGGACGCTGGCGCGCCGGCGATCACGACAGACAGCCACCTCGATGTCGCCCTCGAAGCAATCACCTCGGCCCACATGTCTTGGGTGCCCGTCTTGGACACGGATCGCCACGTCATAGCGACCGTGTCGATCTCTGACCTCGTCGCCACCTACCGGCGCGAGCTGCTGGCGTCCGCACAACGCGTCAGTGCGCTGGGCGCCACTGCGGGCGCCTACGAGCTCACCGTCAACGGTCAGTCCGGGCTGGCCGGACACCCGCTTCGCTCGGCCGGGTTGCCCGAAGGGACCCTGGTGACATCCATCGCGCGCAATGGCCAGGTCCTCGCGCCGTCGGGCGACGTGGTCCTCGAGCCCGGTGACCGGCTCTCGCTCCTCGGACAGAAGCTGAGCGACGAACCGCACGAAGTGTCCTGAGGTCCCGTGCCCCTCATCGACTTCTCGCACAAACCCTCCGGCTGGCAGCGGAGGCTCCTCAAGGCTCCGAGCTACCTCTACCGGGCTCGGCTGGGTTTGCTGTTCGGCGATCGGTTTGTGATGGTCGAGCATCGGGGCCGAGTGAGCCACTCGCGCCACTTCACTGTGATCGAAGTCGCGGGACGCTTCGACACCGAGTGGGTGTGCGCGTCGGGCACGGGACCCGGTGCGGACTGGTATTGCAACCTCAAAGCGGGCGGACTCGAAGCCATCTGGGTGGGCTCGAAGCGCCATCGCGCCATCGTGCGGTTTCTGACCGACTCCGAAGCGGCTGACGTCATGGCGGAGTACGAACGCGCGCATCCGAGGACCGCGGCCAAGCTCCTCAAGATGATGGACGTGACCTACGACGGGACCGACGCCCGCCGGATCGAGATGATGAAGCGCGTGCCGATGGTGGGCTTTGCTCCCTACCGCAGAGCCCTGTGAGAACCCGCCTGAATGTCCGCGGGACCCACCCGTTGCAGGTGGGAAACGTCACCGAACTGTCACGCTGTTCTGAGGCGTCCCTTACATTGGCGGGCACACAATGGAAATGATGGTTCCACTGGTATTCGAGTCATGCCACGCAACGTGGATCTTCGACATGGACGGCATGCGGTTCCGCCGGATCGTCAAGGGCGTCGAGGTCAAAGGTCATCCGGTCGCGACCGGGTGGCGGCCTTTTTGCGGCCTCGAGTTCGCCGAGGACTCGGAGCGGTTTATCGTGCACCTGAACGAGAGCGGGACAAGGCTCATCCAGTCCTGGCGGCACGTCGGCGACTGCTCGCAATGCGCTAGCCACGCCACGTCTGAGTTATCACTCGATGAGATCCAAGCCGCTCTGACCTGAGACGTGTTCGATTGAGGGCGATGCCCTTTACTCCCCGAACCACAAGATTTTGTGTTTGGGGGTAGCGGCAGGCAAACCGCGAACCCATCGCCCCAATCGGGTGTGTTCTGGGGCACCCACAAGGGAACTTGCTACCGTTCGTTTAGCGGCAAGAGGGTGCGGTTTCGGACGTGAGCATGACGACATTCGACCTTGATGATCCGAAACTGCTGGTTAACGAAGAGCGTCCTGGAGAATCCAGGTCCTCTCTACGACCAGCTGCGCCGCGATGCGCCAGTCTGGCGGATTCCGGGCCAGGACTCCTAGCTGGTCTCCGACCCAAGTTTGATCCGCGACGTGGTCGGTCGGATCTCAGAGTTCTCATCGAATCTGGTGAGTCTGCTGCACCGAGACGAGGACGGCGGTCCGGTCAACTTCGACATGGCTCCTCTCGGCGACCCCATCCACGTTCTGGCAGTTGCCGATCTTCCGAATCATCCGGGTCATCGCAAGTTGTTCCAACCTCTGAAGAAGAAGGAGGTGGACGGGGCGGGTGCCCTATCGCGAACCTTCTCGGTCAGGTCGGCGAACGCGACGCCGCCATCCGTGCTGTCTTGGCCTCGGGCTATGACCGCTGGGAAGCCAGCATCCGCGCTGGACTCGAGGCGATGGTCGCCTCGGGGGAACTCCGCTCGGACGCGGATCCCGCGTGGCTCGCCGCGTCCACTTTGGCCAGTTTGCAAGGCGGCCTGATTCTTTCGCAGGCTCACCGAGATCCGCTGGCCCTTCGTAGCGCCTTGGACGGCGCGCTCGCGCTCATCGGGATCTATCGATCCCGCGCCGTGAGATAGGCCAACTACGGCGGCGTCACCGATTGATGCCCGGTTGTGTAGAACCCCTTCCGGCCCAAGCCGGCCTAAAATGTGGGCAGTAGACGACGATCGCCGCGGTGACAATTGCCGACACCTCGGTCTCGCTGAGGGACGTCCCGGCATCGAGATCGACGACGTGATTCGCAACTTCGCCCGGGCGATCCCCGCTCTTGAAGGCAGCGCACGATGAGCGACCGGCGTCGATGAGAAAGTCGGTATACCACTTGGAGAGTGACGGGTCGTATTGGCCGACGTGGGCCAAAAACGATTGATCCGGCGACGAAGCCGACGTGCTAGATGGAGCGCCGCACGCGGCACAGCCAATAGCGACAACAGCCAAGAGAGCCATGATCGAGCCGCGCTTTCTCATGCAGCTTGATTGTAGGTCCGCCGCTGACTCAGCGGATAGCGCCGATGCCTTTGCGCCGGGCGTTCAGACGACGACGAGCGTGAAAGTCTGCGTCGCGTTCGGAGCGACGCCATTACTCGCCGTCAAGGTCAGCCGGTAGGTGCCCGACTTCTTCGCCGTCCCGCTGAGCACGCCAGTGGTCCGATTGAAGCTGACGCCGGAGGGCAACGAGCCCGATTCTTTGAGCGAAGGGCTGGGCGCACCCCCGGCACCCACGGTGAAGGAGCCGAAGGCGCCGTGGCGGAACGTTGTTGCGTCGTCGCTAGTGAAGACGGGCGGTTGACGGCTCGGCTCGGTGGTTGTCGTCGTCGATGTCGGGGGAAGCACCGTGGTTGTCGTCGTCGTGGTCGGCGCTGCGGTCGTTGTCGTCACTCGTGCGCTCGTCGTTGTCGTCGTGGTCGGTGCTGCGGTCGTTGTCGTCGTCGCCGCGGGCGAGGCAACGGCCCTGCAGTCGGCCGCGCTGTGCGTGGGATTGTCAGGTACGTTTCCCTCGGCGTCGAGCACCTGGACGATCCCACTTCCGTCGTTGGCCACCCAGATCCGGTAATGCCCTTGGTTCGACGGCGACTCCTCGAGCCACGGACCGTCGTGAGTCGTCCCACCGACGTTCGGAGACGTAGCCCCTGAGACCAGGAGTTCGCCTTCGGCGCGGGCCGCGTTGACACCACTGGGCGCGTTTCCAGGAGTAAAGGCGGGCGGTGTCCCCGGATCCGAATCGGTGACATGGGCTGATCCACTGCCACCGGGATAGGAGCCCATCTGTGCCTCATACGCGCTCACCGCAGCTGTCGTCGTGGCGAAGTCAGATTGGCAGGCGGCCGTTGCCGCAGATCCGCCGACCGCGCTCAGGCTGAAGACGACGATCGAGGCCAAGATTCCGAGCACCACGATCACGATGAGGAGCTCGAGGAGGGTGAAGCCGGATTCGGCTCGCACGCCCATGCGAAGGCCCACCATCCGCATCTCGTCGCTTGCTGCGGTGTTCCCTCTCGAGCCCATCCGTCCGCCTTCTTCTGCCCGACCAGCGCCATCCACGAAACCCGCCACTGACAACATGTGTTGTCGGTCGGCGATCCGAAGAAGTTGAGCCCAGGTTCCCCTCAGGCGGGCTCTACGCTGCGGCATGGCCAATGAGCGACGGGCGTTGCAGTCCGCACTGGCGAACCTCGAACGCACCATGGCCAAGACGCAACAAGTGTTGAGCGAAGCCGGCGCGACCTACGGGGCACTCCGCGCCCGTGTCAGCGACAAGGTGCCGGTCGCCGACGCGTTCTCGGACATGGCGATGCCGTGGGCCGCCGTGGCCGCGCAGCTCGGAGAGCTCGAACGTGCGCGTCATCGAGTCCGCACTGCGGTCTTCGCGCTTGGACTCGCCGAAGGCATGACGATCGGCGAGCTCGGGCGTCTCTACGGGTTCTCGCGGCAGCTCGCCGCGAGAATCGCCGCAGAGGTTCGCGAGACCAAGTCCTAAAACCGCGCTTGAGAGATCGGGCTCGACGGCCCGCTGCCGCATCGAGAGCAATTTCCAGATTCTTAGGGCTCTCTTATCGAAGCGGGGTACGTCATATCTGTCGCCGATCGGCGATAGCGCGGGCGACGGTGACCGAGGTTCCGACCCGCTCTGGTCACGACGTGATGGGAGGACGAGATGAAGGTTGCCCACGCAGACGAGACGCAAACGACGTTGGTGGGACTCGACGACACGCAACAGATCCACCACATCGGCGCGCCTCGAGATGAGATCGCACCCGCGGGTGGTGGCAACGACCGAATGATTTTGTGGGCACTTCTCGTCGCGGTTCTCTTGGCAGCGGCCGCCCTCGGCGTGTCCTTCATCGCGCTCACCTCAACACCCGACGCGGTGGCTGGACCCCAGGGGCCGACGGGACTGCAGGGAGCAACAGGACCTCAGGGTGTCCAAGGCGTGCCGGGAACCCAAGGGGCAACGGGCGCGCAAGGCCCTGCCGGGCCCAAAGGTGCCACCGGCCTGACTGGGAAGCAGGGGCCGGCAGGGCCGGCCGGAGCGAACGGTCCGCGAGGCGCCATAGGTGCTGCTGGTGCAAGCGGAACGATCGCCTCCAGCACCACCGTTCCGGGTCTCACCGTCCTCTCCGCGATCGATCCACCCGTGGGTACTGCAGTCACTGCCACGGCAACATGTCCGCAAGGTGAGATCGTCCTCGGCGGTGGCGCCCAAGTCACTGCCACGGGCACCTCGGCCAAGGATGTCGTTCTGCGCTCGTCGTTCCCAACCGCCGCAAATGGATGGCGCGCCACCGGCTCGGTGATTGCCCCGTTCGCCGCGACCGATCAGATGAGCGTGCACCCCTACGTGTTGTGCGGCAAGTCGTCGCACGCGTCCTAGGCGAAGCGGTCCAATCGTCCGAGTCGATCGATCAAGCCGAAGGACCCTTTGGACTGAATCGTCCCCACTCGGGCGCTCACCAAGTGCTACGACACTGAAGACGAGAGGCGCAAATCGACCGGGGTCCGAAGCGATGGCCGCGTATGACGTGCATCAGATGCAAGTGTGGTCCTGGTCTCAATGCGCTTGGTCAACGCCTACCCGACAGCGCCAAAGTGGTCGACCTCAGATGGGCTCGAGGTTCTCGACGAACATGGGACTTGGGACTCGAGCTTCGAATCCAGCGCTGAACCGCGCCTCAGGGACATCGGAGCCGTCCCGGAGGTTCAGCTCATCAATAGTGATCCGGTCCGGGGACTAAGAACACGCCAGCAGAATCGCTGGAGAGGCCTGGTAGGTTTTTTAGTGGGCCGCCCGGGTCTCGATCCCGGCACCTTGGGATTAAAAGTCGGACTCGAGTCGTCTAGCGCAATCGGTTAGATCTGACGTGGCAAGTGGAGTCATGTTTCCAATCTGCGCATTCATTCTCTGTGCGTCCTTGTCCACCGGGTTCAGTAGCAACGCAGTAGCAACTCAGTGAGACTCCGGTCCCCGGCGACTGGTTTCCGCGTCTCTCGGCAAACGACCAAAGCTTTGGCTGCTCTGGATCGAATGTGGTCATCGAACCGCGGTTCTGGGATGGGGGCATTTCGCTGGGAAGGCTGCCCGTGGGCACCTCCGGGACTACGAGGAGTCATCTGGCCATGCAAAAACGATGCCAAAGGTGTCCTGCGGTTCATAGTCGAGAAACTCCGCGCGCACGACCCCAGCGCTACTAACTGATATCGACTTTGTTAAGCGTGCGTCCTCGACATCATCCCAGTAGTGAAGTCCCTCGAAGGAGCGAACCCACAAGGGACTGTGTGCCGGGTCAAACTGAATCTCGAGCACGGCCCGCCGGCCCGACGCCCTCGCGAAGTGCCGGATATAGGGTTGATCATCGACCTGGCTGGTTAATTTCAACTCATAGGAGAACGCGACAGGCTCAATAGAAGAGTTGTCCGGAAGAGCCAGGGTCCACTCTGATGTACCGGTCGAATTCATGAACCTGAAACCTGCAAGGCTGCAGTTAGTCAGAGGCTC
Source organism: Acidimicrobiales bacterium (assembly GCA_035503015.1). GTDB lineage: Bacteria > Actinomycetota > Acidimicrobiia > Acidimicrobiales > RAAP-2 > Bog-473. Next base: position 65,515 of record DATJTU010000178.1, read on the forward strand.
GACTGCACCGATATCTTCATGCAGATCGTTCGGCAGGTTGAAAGGCACCCTGAATTCCGAAATTGGTTCGGTGATCGCTTGTAGCGTTCGGTAATACAACACTCGCGAGGGCGTACGGCGCCGGTATATGTAATGCGCGCTCAGCTCAATTTCCCTGTATTGCGGATCGAGCGAGTTGGAGTGCGAAGTACTACCGAAAATTACAACGCCATCATCCGAAGCGTGATCCCTCGGGGTCTCGTCGATGCCCTCCGTGGAAACCGTCCTCAGGAGTTCTATCGATATCTGTCTGTTCGTCTGGATCTCGTCTCGAGATGGAAGCGAGGCGTTGCGATTCGATTGGAGCCATCTTGCAGCACCGAGTGACAGCGTCTTTCCGTACCTGTCTAGGAACGCCGTCACGATGCTTTGGTAGAACTTGCTACCCGACTCCTCGTAAGCATGTTGAGACTTACCAAGCCGATCCGAAATGGATTCAGCCCGGGAACCAATCGAATCGACCCGCTCCCCGTTTAGAATCCTGATGACAAGATCGCTTTCGTTATCGACATCAGCTTCAATTGCCGCAAAGAATCTCGCAACCTCTATTCGTCGTGGCAAACGTAAGGAAGTCCGCACTTCCCTCGTGAGCTGGTTGTCAAGCTGTCGATCAGCGAGACATCGCAGTTCTTGAGGCATTTCGTACGCCAGCACGATCAGCAAGGCATAGTAAAAGCCGATCGTAGGCAGCGAGTCAGAAATCTCTGGCACCGGTGGCCTCCCCGGAATCCGCACTGAATCTAGCGCCAGTCTACGTCCAACGCCCATTTAGAGAGGGTCCGAAGCGCATATCCACGGCGTGCGAGCCGTCATTGGTCTAAGCACCAGAGCTTGCCTTATTCGCGCCGTATTTTTCTGACTGCCGTTGTGTGGGAATTGTCAACGTGGACGGCCGGGCCCCTTTATCCGATGACTCGGATTCGAGTGAAGCGACACTTGGAGCGTCTGGATCCGATAGTCCGCGACCCGTTACCCCACAGCCGTCGAACGACGGCGCATTTCCAAGTCCGAGATCGGGGGGTGTAGAGGCCCTCAAGTCAAAGGGCGTGCAAACAGAAGCCGAGTGCGGATCGCAGAACGCTACGGAGGCGGAGCCGCATACTCCGGCGAAGGAAGGCGTTGATCGAGCACGTATCTCGCCGTCAACTACCGCTCACGTTCTGCTGTGGGCTCTCATTCACGTTTTTCTCCCCTTGACGCCGCTCGTAGCCAACTTCGTCTGCTCAGTGGTCATTCCCAGCCAGCCAGTCGGGTGGCTACATAGTGCCAACTCCTTTGAACAGGTGGTCTACAACGGCGATCTGTTTCTTGCCGCTGCGCTCACAGCGATGCTCGGGGTGGGAGAGCTCTTCCTATCCGTGTTCCATGGTCGTACATGGAAATTGGGAACCGTACCGATCCTGTTGGCCGTGGTGTGCATCTTTTTTGCGTTCACGGGTTTTATGGGATACATCGGTCTCTCCGAAGCGGCACGACTGGGGAGGCCGGTTGATCTAGGGACTGTTGCTCTCTACTCCGGCATTTGTTGGACCCTCTCAGCCATGGCGAGCACTTTGACGTTCTGGAGCTGCGTCGCGGAATGAGGCACCTGGATGCCCTGCTCCTCTGCTTCCTGGTGATCGGTAGCCTCCTACTGTTCGGGGCGAGCTTTTGGCTCCGCTTGAAGGCGTGGCACCAGCGTGGAATGGAGCGGGTGCGACGCTATGAGCAGTGGGTTGAAACAGGCATCCTGGGTCCAGTTGGACCAACTCGTGAGTTTCGATCGATAGCGCGCACTGCGCAGGTCGTATGTTTGTTCTGCGTTGCCTCAACCTTAAGCGCCGTGGCCGCTCCCGCTCTTGGATCTATGACCGCCACTCCGCCTAGGCAATCCGACAGTCTCGAAACAACGACCACGTCTGGCCTACCGGCAATCACCGAAACATCTCCCGCTCAACGCATCTCTGGGTGTGGTCAAGAGGGGCTGGCAAAACCCTTCCAAAATGTTCCCCCAGCGATAGCAGGCCCAGCCGAGTCAACGATCCAGCGGGACGGTCTGGCCGACGCCGGATGTCCGACTGAAGTTCTACCTGTACACGATGCATGGATAACCGTCTTGTCCGGCGGCGAGATACTGATTACGTCCGCCGATGGCTATAACTCCGTCGTCCCAACAGGTCCGAACACGCTCTGGTTTGGAAGGTTGGTCACCTCCGAAGTGGTCACCGCTCTCTCTCCTCCGGTTGAGGCCGAAAATGCGAACTTGCAATTAGCGACACTAAAGGGAGGCCGGTGCACCCTTCTCTTCAGCAGCAAACTCAATCCCGAAAACACAAACTTTCTTGCGCCCAGTTTGTCAGCAGCGTTCGTCAATCTAGTTATAGAACAGCACGCACTCCCATACAACGTCTGGCTGAACAGATCCTCTTTGGATGTGTTCGAAACTTCCGGCAGTTCGTCCCCGATCACGATTACTCTGACCCAAGAAGACACAGTTCAGACAAGCGACCAACGCGCCGTCTCCGTTGAAGAGCTCCGAAGTTGCGACGGAGCCGCCTTTCTCCATCTCGCCAACGGTGGAACTTAGCGTCATTGGCAGAGAATGCGGAACCCAATGTAGTGGGGTCACTGACGAATTGACGCCGGTGTGCGCGGTTCAACTCAACGCTCTCCGCCGGCCGAGATCGTAGAGCTCGCTCTACCGCATAGGCGGCTGGTCCAAGCCGATCCAACCGGTCATCGTGACGTTAGGTCGTCAGTCCGGCGACTTGATCGTCTAGCGCAATCTCCAGTGGGTTCGGTAACAACCCAGTAGCAAACCACTCGATGTCGATGAACCCCGACGATCGCTGATCAGGCTCGCTCTGTCGGAGGCACTTCCGCTCATCCGGACGCTTCAAGCTGACGGAGGACGCCGGTGGTTCGCAAACGGAATGCGGCCATCTGCTCGCTGACCGTGAACTGCTCTGCGATCTCGGGCGCACGCATTCCACGCCGTGCCGCGAGATAAAGAAGGCGGCGTGGCAAGAGCAGACACCCCGCAAGCCAATTCGCTTCTTGCTCTTCTTCGGGATCGCACGTGAAGAATGTGAGCCCAGCGATGGTCTCGACCGTCTTCATCTCATGCTTCAACATGATGTGGGCTACCTCGTGAGCGATGTCACTCTGAGTCCTGCCCAGTGAAGCAACTGGGTTGTACACGATGATGTGCTTCTCGCCGATCGTGAAGGTGCAGGCGGAGAATGCACCTGGCTGCAGTTCCTCGAGGGTCTGCAGCTTCTCCGGGCTCGTCAGTTCGTCGGCACGCCGGACTTCGGCCTTGACGTGAGTCGCGAATTCGAGCGCATCGACGTGATCAGAGGGGCGCTTGCCCATCTCAGCCCGAGCCTTCTCAGATTGTCGTTCAGCCTCAGCCTTGAATCCCCTGCGCACAACGACTCACGAACCGCCAGCCTGCAGGTTGGACTGCATCTCGCTCAGGATGTCAGCCAGCAGGGTGCTTGCTCCAGGTGTGAATGTCTTTGCCGAGCGCAGGTGAAGGGACAATGTCGGCTGCTCGCCAACCAGGCGGTGGTACATCTCCTCGACCATTTCCATGATCTGTTGTGCCGCTTCGGCTGGGAGGCGACGATCGGCGCGCAGGTGGCGGGCGATGATCTGGGGCGTGGATGCCTCTCCCGCCGCCTCGAGGAAGCGTTCAGCTGGGAGCTCGAGCCATTCCACGATGCGACGAAAATTCTTGAGATCAGGAACGTCGCCACGTTCGACACGTGACAGCGTGTTGGATGGAACACCAATCAAATCAGAGAGGTCTCGCAGACTAAGGTGCTTCTCCCGTCGTCTGGCACGGAGAATCGGACCCAGATTGGCGATCTCGGGGTCAGGCACCGGGCCGCGACTCATCGACCATCGCCTTCATCTTCGCTCAGATTCCGTAGGTTGCGGTGGACGGCTGCAATGAGTCGACGTGATCACGGTCGTCACGTCGTCGAGGGGGCCACTCGCCGCCTCCGTACCATTTGCCCGTGCCCAGCCAGATCTCGTAGTTGAAGAGCCACTCGGATGTCCACGGCACGGTCGAGTCCACCATCAACATCGTGCAGTCCCATTCGTCTTCGAGATGGAGACAAAGGGAGCCATCAGCGAAGAGATGTGGGATCGATTTGCCGGAACGGGTTTCGAGCTGCGGGTTGATTACCCGAACCTGAGGGTAGTACAGGCCCGCGTTGAGGGTGATGCGGACGCTGTAGACACGGCTGAGTTGCGTCGGTTGGAGCGTACCTGTCCAGGTGAACCGCGTCGTAGTGAGTCTGGTCTTGGCCTTCGGAAAGGTGCCGCGCAGCGCGAACGCCTGTCGCACCAAGTCATTCGCCACGGCGCTCCGGGAGCGAACCGTGGTACGTGTGCTGTGGCACCGGCCTGTTCGGGCGTACGGCCGGGGCAGCGGCGAGCAGGCCCGTGCCGGCAGACATGCTGAGTCGGTTGACCTCCCGGGCGCGAGCCCAATTTGTCCCGAGGTGCTCACCGGCACGCTGGGCGGAGCGCTCACCGAAAGTGGCCGAGATCTTTGCGAGCACACGGTCGAGGCCGGAGCTCATATCAGTGCCGTAGCCGATGATGTCCGCTTGCGCTTGCTCCATCCACTCGAAGAACGCGCAGTCTCGCCCAATGTGACGGCGCCAGCGGTCAGCGAAGTTCTCGGCCGGGTGGACGGGGTTGGCGACCCAGTAGACGCCGTTACGGACCTCGACCAGGCTTGGCATCTTGGCCGTGACGTCCGCTAGCACCTCGTACAGGGTGCCGCCACTGGCGTAGGCGCGGGCGGCGAGCGTCGTGATGATGATGGAGGCGGGCTTGTCCTTCGGCGACTTGGCGAAGTGCATGTCGCGGTGCCGCTTCAGCGCCTGCACAGTCCGCTGCAGCGCCGTTCTCACTTGCCACGCCGGAACATCGGCTACGTCCATCCGCTTGGCCACTCGGCCCCGCTCCTCGAAGAACTCGTGCGCCATGACGGAGTGGAACCAGTCGGCGTAGTCGACGGGGTTAGATGGCTGCCACTCACGGAGATCTTTGTCCGTAAGCCAGATGGCGTTGCCGCCCACGTCGGTGTTGGGGATGGCTGGCAACACGTCCATGTGGAAGGACTCACCGGGGTAGTCGAGCGTCCAGCACCGCCCGCCCTCCTTGCGTGAAGGCGATCCGTCAGGGTTAGAGCGCACATAGCCAAGGATCCCGGTACCGCAGTCTTCCTTCAACGCGGCCTGCGTCGTGACGGCCTTGGCGATGTCCCGACGACAGACGAGATCTAGGTCGTAGTCGTCGCGCGGGTTGATCGGCTGAACAACGGTGCCGAGTCGCATCGCGCCTTGCGGGTAGATGATTCCCACTGCGTGCGAGCACTCCCAGTAATTCGAGAGCCAGGCTCCGAGATCCTCGTACCGGGCGACAGCCTGCAGATAGATGGCATCGGGAATGTCGAAGTCCGCGATCGAGATGCCGAGCAGCTCGTCGAGTACAGCGGTGCGGTCAGCGAGATAGACCATGAGCTTCCTGCCTTGCATTGGGGCCGTAGAACGGCAAATAGGGATCGGGAACGTGGGCACCGAAGACGGCGTCGAAATCGGGACAGAAGATGCGGCTGTGATAGGCAGCCTTCGCGATGAGGTCGCTGGCGTCACAGTCGTCGAGCTCAGCCAGCTCTTCGGGAGCGGGCGGGTTAAGTCGGCGTGCATGGTCAGCGCCGACGAGGTGTTGGACCTGCGTGAACGCTCCGGTGCTCTGACCGTTTAGGAGCACCTCGACGACATTGGGGCTCCGGACCCACCGGATGAGCCCGGCGTTGTCGAGCTTGGACTGCCTCGTCCGTTGAGTGGTCGTGGTCCCGACGCTCAACACGCGGATCTTGCGGAGAGGGTGGCCGAACATGCTGACCGCCTCGGTTACGCCCACCATCGCCGGGTTATTCGCCCACACGCCGCCGTCGACGAGGCGGACGTGGCTACCCGGAAGCCGGAAGGCGGGGAAGAACGTGGGCGCGGCGGTGGTGGCCATCGCCACTTGCCACATCGGAAGCTTGTGGTCACGGCGGAGGCGCTCATTGTGCGGCGTCTTTAATAGGTACACGTCGTTCTCCCCGAGGTTGTACGAGGGGATGACCAAGGGGAGCCGGCTCTCGCCGAGGAGGGTGTCTCCGAACACGCCTCGAAGCGAGGCTTCTAGGGGAGCGGATCGGTACTTGGCCACGAAGAGCTGGCGCACCTTCCGCCACCCCATCGGGTTGTTGAAGATCGCGTCCTTCAAGGTGACGTAGAAGTCGACGATCTCCGCCGGGGAGAGACCGGCGCCGAGGCCGAGGGCGACGATGCCACCGGTTGATGTCCCAACAACCAGGTCGAACACCTCGACGATCGGCCTACGAAGGTCCTCCTCCAGTCCGGCGAGCAGGGCGGCTGCGAAGAGTCCTCGGACTCCGCCGCCGTCGATGGCGAGCACTTGGAATCTGGAATCGCTCATTTATGGCAAATGTACCATTTAAGGTACGCCGTCGCCGATCACACTTCGTTTGGCAGAGCTATGCTTGCATCCAGACGGGTTCTACGTAATATAGTGACGTGATACCCGATCGGATGCGAACACGATCGCTGCCTGAGAGTCTGGCTGGAATAGTCCAGGAGCTGGAGTTGCGACAGCCTTCGGTGGTCACGCGCTCCCTTTTGGGGGACATCGCTGCCACTCAGGGAAGCCGGGTCCCCGAAAACGTCCTGGTCGAACGGCTGGTCCGCCTCGGGTGGCTCCTCCCCCTTCGTAAACGGGACGCCTGGGAGTTCGCTCCCGGCGCCCGGGCGGGTCGCTACAGCTCGGACGATGTTTGGATCGAGCTTCGAGCCCTACTCGAGCATGAGCCCGATGCGCCTGTTGCCATCGCGTTCGACTCCGCAGTGTGGGAACTTGGACACTCGACCCACCAGCCAACGCAGGCTGTGCTCGCACACCGTCGCGGGTGGCGCGCGCCGGAAGCGCTCGATGCACGATTGATTACGTTCGAGTGGCAGCTCCCGTCCCGAGTGGTCCGGGGCCTCCCGTTGTGGGGCGAGGCAACCGTGGTCGTCGGCGCAGCTGAACGTCCCGCCGCTCAGGGTAACTGGGCGAACGCCGACGACTGGCTCCCGGAGACGTTCCGGGCGACCACGCCCGATCAGGTCGTTGCCGAAGCCGCGGGGAGGAGGGTGTCCACGCTGGCGCGCCTCGGGTATCTCGCAGAATGGTCCGGTCGTGGTGACATCGCCGACGAAGTCGAAGCGCTCCTCCCTGGGCGGCTCCCAGTGACGACATTGGGTCCTCGTGATCAGCGAGGCCGGTGGAGCCGCCGCTGGCACGTCTCCGACGCGTTGCTCCCACAACGATGATCACCCAGGGGTATCTCTCCAGGCATTTCCAGGGGCGCGGTGGTATGGGGGATGCTGCGCTGCTCGACGTAGCGCAGGACTACGCACTTCAGTTCCTCAGCAACGAAGGAATCTTTGAGCTGGGTGTCGTACTCAAAGGCGGCACATCGCTGCGGAAGCTGCGCGCCGGCAATGCCGGCCGCTTTTCTACCGACCTTGACTTCGCCGCGCCGGACGCCGACACCGGCGAGTTGCTGCTCGACACGCTCGACGGCGCGGAACTGTTCGACGTCCGGTTCTCCTTGACATACCGTGAGAGCCTCCGTGCGCGTCTCGTTGTCACGACACCGCTGGGGGAACCACGGATTCCAGCCCGTGTCGAGATCTCACCGCGGCCACTCTGGCTTCCCACGGAGGCTATGACGCCGATCGCACTGCCGGTCCATGGCGGCTACGAGTTCCCTCTACCAGACATTCCAGCTCCAGCCTTAGAGGAGTCGATGGCGGAAAAATTGGCGGCCTGGCGACGTCGTCAAAAGATTCGTGACCTGTACGACCTCTATCTATTCGGCCAAGGCGCATTGAACGAGCCGTTGATCCGGCGACTTCTTGTGTTGAAGGTGTGGCACGACGTCGTCAACGATGGCTTGGGGTCAAGACCGTTCGACCCCGCCGAGATCGTCGCTGGCATTGATGCGAACCGCATGCCGTCGGAAGACATCGGTCTTCTCACGCGGCCGGTCGAACCTGCCAAATGGATGGCACACATCCGCACTCGGTACGTCTTCGTCACCAACCTCGACGACGAGGAGCGGTCGATCGCCAGATGTAACCCAGGTGACAGTTACAAAGTATCCAGGCTGGTTGAAGCTCTACGGGAGTGGAGCCGCGGATGGGTGAGCAGCGGGGAAGCTCCCTAAAGCGATCGCAACATTGAAAGAACGGAGTAGGAATCAATGAGTAACGGCTCGCGCCATGTTCCCGTTATAGATGAAGGACCGTTCGAGGAAGTAACCGACATTCATCTGAGCTTCGTTTGTGTCGTACGTAGACCGCTTAGAACCGCCGGCATTCACGCGTTGACCGAGATCGCCGTGGGCTCGATCCAGTGGAACTTGGACGACGGTGAGGTCCTCTTCCTTCACGTTGACCGGGAGTATCGACGGCAGGGCGTGGCGACGCGGCTCCTCGCGGTCGCGACCGAGGTTGCAAATGATGAAGGATGGGTTGCTCCAAACCACGCGGAAGAGCGAACCGAGGAAGGAGACGCGTTCGCTCAGTCGATCGGTGCGCAGCCCGCAAAGCGCATTGTGCCGTGGACCTCGCCCGGACTTCCCAATGCAGCCGAGAAGTAACCTGGCTCCGCGCCAGAGTCGTTCTCACCAAAGCGCTGGCACATTCTTTGGCGCCTCGATGGTTTTCCCGGTTGCGCTCTCATAGATGGATCCAACCTGTGGCAGCGGATCTTCTCGCGGAGACCTGTAGTGGTAGAGATGTCGCCCCGGGTAAGCGATGACCTCGCCTGGGCCGAACGAATAACTCCGTAGCAGAGCAGCACGGCGAGAGTTACAAGTACTTGCCACTCGGACGGTCGCTCGGCTGGCAACAGGCAGTGGTGGCGATGTAACCGATCACAATACGTCCCTAAATCAAGATCTAATACGCCGCTCCGGCCACAAGAACCGCAACAGCGGGAACGCCGACCAACAAAAACAGCACCACTGACCTCTGAAGGGCTCTCCCGGCATCGTCTTGTTTGCGGAACCCTGCAGCAAAGACTCCTACAGCGGTAGCGATAGGTAGGAGGGCTACGACAACAATCACGATTCCCGCAGCGACCGACCCATTCGTCCCGAAAAACGACACCCAGGCATCTCTGGTCCCAAACACCAGTATCGCGATTAGGGCACACACTGCGACAACCAATGCAACGAAATGCCTCCCTAACTTCACCTCCCTAAGTTGGGTAATTTGAGGGAGGAGTTGTCGGAAATCCGGGAGCTGGTGGGCCTACGAGTTGTCCAGGATTGCCATTGGTGTAGTTACCGCCACACTCCTGGTGGTATCCCGGAATCTCTCCCAGCACTTCATGCACAAGGGAAGTAAGGTTAGCAGCTTGCTTCTGCCAGACATAGTCAACAGCAACGTGCTCGTCAAACCAACCCTTTGGACCGTTGGTCCCCGGCGCGTCACCATGTTGCTGAAGATAGACATTCGCTCCTAGCTGGTAAGTCGTAAAAGTGATGGTCGATCTTGGCGCGTCAAAGTACCCGTTGGATTCGACTGTGAAATTGAATGAAGTAGACGTCCAATCTCCTACAAGCACTTCGCCGCAACCCTGAAATATGCAGTCAGGTCCGGCCGCCAAGGGCGTTCCCTCTACATTTGTTGCATGAAGTCTGCACAGGTCACCGTTGTGCAATGAGGTTCCGCAACCCGTTATGGGAAATGGAAATACATCTGTTACGTACTTCTTCATGTTCGACATCACGAAGGATGGTGATCCGACAGCATCAGTATCACCCGTAATGGGACCCACTAATTCGTGGGTGTAATAATCGTACAGCCCGCTGGGATCGCCGCTGTTCACTGGATCATCCCTGGCGAACTCATAGGGTTGATCCGTTGCCGAGAGGGCCGGATCCACCGTCGTGAAGTTCCCCGTGCCGGGCTCGTACCAGCGAGCCCGCATGTTGGCGAACCCGGTGGAGCCGTCCATGTACTGGCCGTCGTAACCGAAGACGGGAGTGCCGTCGGACGCGACGCCGTAGGCGTCGTAGAGCGCAGGCGTCGTGACGGTGCCGTCGATGCCAGCGTCGACTGACAACGACAAGCCGCTGTCGGGCGCGTAGTTGATGTAGGTCGGATTGTCGGTCGGTGGCGAGCTGGTGATGTTGTACTGCTCGACCGGAGTGGACCCCGGACCGTAGATGTAGTCGTTGGTCTGGTCGGTCATGATCATGGGAAGCGACGAGGTCGCGCTGTTCCAAACCAGCTGGCTCGTCACTGCACTCCCATTTGTCGTCGCCGCTTCGAGTCCATCGCCGTTGACCAGATAGTCGGTCGTCGTCCCGCCGATCGTGGCACTCGTCATCTGCCCGGCCTGGTCGTAGCCGTAGCTGGCGTCGCGGCCGGCGTCACTTGCCTCGTCGCCGATGCTGTCTGAAGTGAGCGCGTTTCCGTTCTGGCCCGTGATCTCGTCGGCGGCGTCGTAGGTGTTGCTGTAGCCGCCTGAGTAGATGTAACCGTTGAGGTCCTCGACGTTGCCGGCGGCGTCATACGTGAAGGTGTCTGCAGAGGAGCCCTGGGCGGTGCCGCCTTCGTAGACCACTCGCGCCGCGTCGTCGTAGCTGTAGTAGACCGGCATCGTCCCCGGCTCAGCGCCACAGGCGTTCGAGTTGAGCGTCAGCGTTGACTGCGTGATCTGCCCGTCACCGTTGCGGGAACCAGAGCTGCCACCGGTGCTGACCGTGATCCAGATGTCGGTCGGTGAACTCGAACAGTCCGAGTCTGACTCGCTCAGATGGCTCGAGCTGTCCGATCGGGACGAACTCGTCGAGCTCACCCGCCCCGACGGCAAATCGAAGAGGTCTTTGAGTTCGGTTGCGTTCGAGCTCGTCGATGAGGTGTGTGTTCCGCCGACTCGGCTCGCATCACTCGAATCGCCCCCCGGCAGGGCACCGAAGTTAATCGTGCTCGAGAGGTTCTGGTCCGCTGCGTCGAAGCTGAACTCGGAGTTCGACGTTCCTTGCGGGTAGTCGCTCGAGACGGCGTTGAACTGACCGGTCTCGTTGCCGTCCTGGTCGTAAGTGAAGTTGACGACGTTGTCACCCCAGTCGCTGAGGGACTCTATGTTGCCGGTTGCGTCGTAGGCGTAGGTGACGGTGGGGTCGGACGTCGAGCCGTAGGAGGGATAGGTGATGGAGCCCACCGCTCCGCTGGCGTCGTAGCTGTAGGACAACGCCTGGTTGGCCAGGCCAGTCCCGGACCCGGCCACGAAGGCCTGGGAGGTCTGGTCTCCTGCGTCGTCGTAGGAGTACGTGGTCGTCCCGGTGCCGTCGGTCATCGTGTGGCGGGAGCCGTCCTGGTAGTAGGTGTACGCGAGGTTCGCCGGAGTCGAGTAGCCAGACGCCGTGTCCGAGTACGTCGTCGAGGTGACATCTCCAGCCGCGTCGTAGCCGGTCGCTGTGGTCCCTGCCGGTGTCGTCACCGTGCCGGTGGTGCCTCCGGGTTCGTAGGTCGTGGTCGTCACTTCGCCACTCGGATCAGCTGCGGTGTCGGGTCGCGTCGTCGAGTACTGCATCGAGGCAGCCCCGCCGCCAACGGGAGCGCCGCTTGCGCATCCCTCGCTCGAAAGGTAGAAGCAGTAGGTCGTCTCGTTGCCGTTGGGATCGGTCATCGAGGTCTGATCGCCGTCGGCGTCGTAGCCGTAAGTGGTGGTGTTGCCGTCAGCATCGCTCGACGACACGGTGTTACCGTTCGCGTCGTAGATCGTCTGGGCATACCCCGGATCTGACCCAGCCGAGGGAGCACTCGTCGGGGGCGCGCTCGGGCACCCGTAGGGGTACGTAGCCTCGGAGTTGGCCGCAAGGTAGGCGGCCGTGTTCGAGCCGTCCATCGTGCAATAGGCCCGTCCGGCGGGATCGAGGACGCTGACCGTGGTGTCGACGTCAGGATTGGTCGATTGGACGGCGTTGCCGTTGGCGTCGTTGAAGCTCAAGGTTACATTGTCCGCCTGCGTCGACGACGGCGAACTCGAGTACTCAGCGCTCGGGCTCGGGGGTTCTGACACCCAGCCGTTCTGCCACGACGGGCACTGATAACTCCGAGGACCTTGCGCGTACGCGTTGGCCGAGACCGAGCAGTACACGTTCCCGTCGGGGTCGTAGAAGCTGAGGGTTGTCGCGTCCGCGCTCGAGGCCGGCTCATCGATGCCGGCATCTGCGTTCCAACCACTCCCGGTGTCGCCAAGCAGCGATGCCTGGGCGTCGGCGAGCACGCACAGCCCGCTCGTGCACGAAAGGGAGTTGATCCTGGTCACCCCGTCGACGGAGGAACCATCGGTCCAGCTGGTGCCGTTGTACGAGGCGATGTCGCCGTGGTTGTCCGAGACGTCGCAGGTGGTGCCGCTGCAACTGATGGCGGTGAAGCTGTGGCTGATGACGCCGCTGGTCGTGCTCCACGTACCGGCGGCGTCCTCGAGCGCTGCGCCGGTGCTGTCGACGGCAACGCAGAAGGTCGAGGAGGTGCACGAGACACCGACCAACGCGTGGGAATCCTCGCTCGTCGGCGTGCTCCACGCGGTGCCGTTGTAGGTCACGTCGTTGCCATTGGCGTCGACGCCCATGCAAAACGTCGACGACGTGCACGACACAGCATCGATTGGCCCCGAAGTATCAGGGTCGGACGGTGTACTCCAGCTCGTGCCGTTGTAGATCGACACGTCGCCTGACTTGTCGTTGGCCACGCAGAAGGACGCGCTCGCGCACGACACGCCAACGAGGGAGACCGAAGATCCCTCGACGCTCATGAGAGAGCTCCACGTCGAACCATTGAAGCTGGTGGCGCCTCCTCCCGAGTCGACCGCCATGCAGAAAGAACTCGTGGGGCACGAGAGAGCCGTTGGCTCGCTCCCTGCGCTGCGCTCGGCGCTGATGGTATCTGGGCCGCCCCAGGTGCTCCCGTCGAACGCGAGGGCGTTGTCGTTGTCGTCGACGCCCATACAGAAGGTGGCGCCGGCGCACGAGACGGCGGTGACGTTGGCCTGAGCGCAGGTGCCTGGAGCATCGAGCGCCACGCCATCTGGGTTGGTGCAGCTCGCAATTTGCTCGTCGTCGGCGTTGAACTGGTAGTCGGTGGTGCGAGCCGGGTCGCTGGTGGTGTTCGCCGGCGTGTAGGTGCTGGCGATGGCGTTGCCGTCGAGGTCGTACGCCGACGTCGTGGTGTCGCCGATGGGATCGGTGACCGAAGCCGTCCGGCCCTCGGCGTCGTAGATGGTTGTCGTATACCCCGTCGCCGTCCCTGTGGGCGCGCTTGTCGGTGGGGTGGCGGGGCAGGTAGCCCCGTTGGTGTAGTCGTAGGCGCTGACGGTGCAGTAAACCTGGCCCGCCGCGTTGTACGCCGTCTCGGTCACCCCGCCGATCGGGCTGATCTCGAACGTCGGCTGCGCGTTTCCGTTATAGATGTTGATCTGCGCCCCTGGCCACGGGTTGGTTCCTGGCGTGGGCGGGCTCGTCGGCGCGCTGGAAGGACAGCTCGTGTCGCCCTGTGAGAAGGCGAGGGGTTGGATGGTGCAAAACACGCGGCCCGACGAGTCATAGCCGGTCAGCGTGGTGGCCGAGTAAGACCCGAACGTCTCCGTCTCAGAAATCGGTCGTCCGGCCGTGTCCAAGGTCGTCGTGGTGACATCGCCTTGGGGGTCGGTGGTTTGGGTCGCGGTGTTGGGGAACGAGCTGTTTCCGTAGGCGTAGGTCGTGGTGGCCCCAGTCGGATCCGTCACCGACGTGATGTTGCCCGCTGCGTTGTAAAGCGTCGTCGTGTAGCCGGTCGTCGTCCCCGTAGGCGGGCTCGAAGGTGGCGAGGATGGACACGACACGCCGGCCACGGTGAACTGGTCCGCGTCGACCTTGCACCAGGGCAACTCGGCAGAGGTGTAGGACGTTTCAGTGGTGTTGCCGAGCGGATCGGTGACGTAGGTCGGATTCCCTGCGGTGTCGTAGTAGGTGATGGTGGCACCAGTGTCGAGGGTGCTCTTTGCGCCCGGACTGGGAGGTGTCGTGGGCTGAGTGCTCGGACACGTGACGCCATTCGCCACTTCGGACGGCTCCACTTCGCACCAGACCTGGTTCGCCGTGGTGTAGGCATAGAGGGTCGTGTTGCTGAGGGCGTCAACGGTCTGGGACGGGTCGATCGCGTTGAGGTAGGCGCCGGGCATCGAGGGATTCGGCAACGACGTGGTCGTCGAGTTCCCATTCGGGTCGGTGCTCGCTTGGTTTTGCCCTGTGATCGGGCTGTCTGCGACAGTGGTCGTCGAGGCGGTCGTGCCGCCGGGATTGAGTGTGGTCGACGCCACTTCGCCGGAGAAGAACGTGTACTGGGTCGATTGGGAGGTCGAACCGGTCCCTGGCGACATCGAGACCGTAGTCGAGTCCCCGGGGGCGTCGCCGATGGGCAACGCGGTCGTGACTTCGGAGTAGCTCAAGGTGCGCACCACGCCCGAGGGATCGGTCTGTTTGGTGATCTGGCCTCCCGAGTTGTAGACGTTCGTGAGGACACCGCCATCCGGATCTGTGCGGGTGAGCAGGTCGTAGCGCAGCGCAGTGTTCGAGTTCGTGGCGTCGTAGCTGTAGGTGGTGGCACCCATGCCCGGGTCAGTAACCGAGTACAAGCTGGACGTAAGGCCACCCGATGAAGGCGGACTACACGCGCTCTCGCCGTAGTAGCAGAAGGTGGCGACCGGGGCGGTGCCTCCGGTGGTGGCAAAACCGAGGAGCTCGGTCAGCTCACCCGAGACGTAGACCTCGGTCAGCGTCGGGTTGGGCGTCGCGGCGTTCGACGTCCACAGCGTGCACGTGGTGGCGCTGGAGGGGCAGGCCCCGCTGCTCGGTGCCTCGGTGGTCCCCGTAATGCTCTGGCCCGCCGCATTGGCCACCTTGGTCAACGCCCCGGCAGTGGAAAACGTATAGGTCAGTGGCGACGTCTTGTCGTTCCTGAACGTCCACGTGCCGTCGGAGTTTTGATTCAAGGTCGAGATGTCTCGGGGCGCGACAGGGCAGTAGTTGAAGCTCGAAGCGCACCATGGATTGTTCGGGTTATACGTGGTGAACTGCACTTGTGCGCCGTCTTCTTCGGTGACTGTCGCTGTACCCAGCGCACTCGACACGCTCATCGCCAGGTTGTCGGTCCACCCCGGCCCGAGACCGCTTGGGTTCGACCCTGCACTGGTCTGTGCCGCGTTGGCGTCGTAGGTACGGACGAAGTCGAGCGGCACACCAGGACCCGACACACTGAGGTCGGTGGTCGACTCGTAGAAGTCACCGTCCATGGCATCCACCGGCTGACCTACCGGCGCAGCCGCGACGCATGAGCACCAGGTCGACGGCCCGCCGCCTCGAGCGTTGGCCGCCGTAACCGCACCGCCGATCAACGGAAGGTTGAGTGTGCCAGGGCGGCCGATCTCGACGTAGCCGGCAGAGGCGTTCGCGCCGTTCTCACTGCTGGCGCTGGTCGCGTAGGTGCTGTTGGCGTAGCTTGAGCCGCCACCTCCACCACCGCCTCCACTGATGCCGAGTCCTTCACCGCCCGAGCCGCCTCCGCCGCCGCCGTACAAGCCACCACCACCACCGCCCCCACCCCCGGCGCCCGGACTACAAGCCGAGCCCCCGCCACCGGCACTTCCGGAGCCGCCGGCGTGCCCGGGACAGGTCCCGCCACTCACACTGGCTGTCCCGCCCGATCCACCGGTACCGCTACTTCCCGATGTGGTGCCGCCACCGCCACCCCCACCGCCAGGGGCGCTCAGCCCAGTCGGCGCGTTTTGACCCGATGCACCCGACGAACCGCCACCACTGCCGCCTTCGCCGCCGGCATCTGGATAGTCGGCGATGCACCCACTTATGAATGAGTATTCGCAGTCCGAGCCCCCTGCGCCGCCTCCGCCAGCGGCAACGAGCAGGGCTGTCGATCCGTTGGCAACGGTGCTGGCGCCGCCGCCCCCGGCGCCTCCGGGGGCGTTCTCGTCGCCGCCCCCGCCGCCCCCTGCTCCCCCGCCGTATCCACCGCCACCGCTGAAGTACGCGACCGCGTTCCCTCCTACGCCGCCGACGGTGATCGTCAGGCTTTCGCCGGTGGTGACGCTCAGCGTCGCCAACTCGGCGCCCCCGAGACCACCTTGCATGTCGCCACCGGTCGTGGATGTGCCGCCGTAGAAGTCCGATCCGCCGGCAGCGCCAAGGGCCAGAATCTCGATCGTTTCGTTGCTCGGGGCAGGTCCCCAGGTCTGGGTGGTCCCAGTGTTGAAGTAGTAGGCGGGGACGGTACTTATGGCCCCTGCCGGCGACGAAGTCGCCAACACGCCGAATGTCGAGATGGAGCCCACGACCATGGCAATAAGGGAAGCGATTCGCAAGAACCTAAAGCGAGCTTGTCGCGGCTTCGAATCTGACGTCGAGCGTCGCGCCAACGAATCACGGCGATCCCAACTGCTTCTCGGGTCCGACTCCAGACGGCGAAATACAATCCCTCCGCGCATGTTCACGGGTGCCCCCTCCCAGCAGCAGCTGCTGTTCTTGTGCCGGAGAGTGCCCCGCCCGTACTACCCGACGCGTACGGTCCTGTCTCAGCGCATTGTCAGGAGAGGGTCGCGCAATGTCAAGACGCAGCCGACGCAATTGTGCGAACGGTCACGCCCGCAGTGTTGCTGCCGATAGCCAAGAGATCCGAGGAGAGACAAAAACATGGGCGAAACTCACATGTGCACGAACATTCCGCCTAGCCACACTTGGCGTCGCATCGAGACCAACTCGACCTAATCTCTGCGGTTGTACCTGACGAACGGCCTGACGCGTGCGTCGGATGCTGATTACGAGGCCGCGCGACGAACGAGACTTGAGCAACATGACACTTCATTCGCTCCGTTAGGTGACGGAATGACGCTCCAGCGTCGATGGTCGGGCGTCTTTGATGGGCTTTGCACCTGACGGCACTGGCGTTGCGGGCAACTCACCACGTCGATCACCATTGCTCGCGGCGTTCTCTTCGTCTGGGAGTTTGCGACGTGCGGCGATCAGGAGACTTGCGCCGACGAGCCCGAAAAACGCAAGAGTTGAGATGACATATGCATCGTCACGTAGATACCACATCAGGCCCACTCCACCGACCTGCCCCGGCTGGATCACGATAAAGATCAGAGCCCCAGCGATGGTCCAGGGCGCGCCCTTGACTGGTCGATCAACACCCACAAGGAGCCAAATCAGGGCCGGCACGATCCATACGTAGTGGTGGACCCAGGAAACAGGAGAGGTCAGCAGGCCGGTGGCCCCACAGAGCAGCACGCCCAGCAAGGCGGACGAATGCCGATGTGCGACGACGGCCACCGCGAGGCCGCTGCAAAGAACAACCGTCGCGACCAACAAGTACGCCGCAGCTGAAAGCGGCACATGGGCCCGGAGGAGCGCCTCGCGCAGCGTCTGGTTCCCCACGTTGCCAGCATCTCCTACCCGCTTGAGGTCGAAGGCATCGTTCGTGAAATAGGACCACGACGACCGCGGAGCAATGGCGAACATGGCGCTCGTGGCGACCACGAAGGTAAGGACGGCATTCCGAGCGGCCCTCCATTGCCGAGTGAGGACCAGGTAGGGGATGAATACGAGAGGCGTCAACTTGATCGCGCACGCCACTCCAACGAGGAGACCTTTGGGCAAGCGTCTTCCTCGCCACGAGACTCCGATCGTGAGGTCCGAAACGATCATGAGGACCAACAAGATGTTGATCTGCCCGAGGACCAGGTTCTCCCGCACGGGGTACAGCAGCAAGCCGATCGGGGCAAGGAGGATTAGTGCGAGCTTCCAGTCCGAGCGGAGAACGCTTCGCTTCTGAGCGGCTGCGACGCTTACCGCAATTAGGGCCGTCAGGGCCACGAGGTCGATGGCATCCCAGATGGCTTGTCCGACGTGGATCGACACCTGCGAGAACGGCCAGAACACCAATGCGGCGATCGGCGGGTAGGTGAAGAGCAGATGCCGTCCGATCACGGTGATCTCGGAGGAATAGAGGCCCGCCCCGAGAGCGTGTTGGCCTCCCATTCGGTAGACCTGGAAGTCCATTTCCTGCAGATGGACGAACCAAGCCATGTAGGCCGTCAATATCGCCGCCGAAACCAAGGCGACCGCCCAACGAACCGCGCCGCCAAGACGCAGCGCGGCCTGCGACGACAGGCCGGGAGCCAGCGGATTCGAGCCATTCAAGAACCCTGACAGCGTGGCAACCCCCCTCGTGCGACGCTCTCTTCGAACGGTATGACTGACCCTTTGCTGCTTCAAGGATTCCTGGAGTCATGCAACCGAACTGCACCCTGCGGAGACCTATTTTGGGTGTCAGCTGACCCCCGTAGGGAATTCTCTTCCACCGCATTTGCCACTGCGGCGAGTCGAATCCGCCATCGCCTGCCCGCCGAGGCGGCGGCGGAGCCGCCGGCCGAGGCGAGGGCGGCTTGAAGATGTAAAGAAAACCTCTGACACTTTGGTCCAGGGTGTGCGTCGCGGGTGGATGTTGGGTTCCCATCCTCGAGGACTTCGATGTCTGCCGAGTTCTCCTTAGTCCATCTCTTCGCTGATAGAAGCGGTTGACGCCGTTGTCATGGAAGCCTCTCTCGGACGCATCTTGCTGGAGGTCTTGACCTGGGAGTTGTTCGGTTTGGGCCTTCTCGTTGTCCCTCAGTGGGTAGCGAAGGAGATTCCTTCGGGAAGGAGGACCCTCATGAACGCAAGGTTTGAGCCGGCGACACATGCGCAAGAGGACCGCTTGGTCTACCGCGTCGCGGAGGCCGGCGAGCTTCTTTGGATCTCCCGGGCTTTCGCCTACGAACTGGTGGCCGGGGCCGAGCTCCCCCGTCATCCGCCTCGGCCGGCACCGTCTCGTGCCCAAGGCCGCGCTCTGCGCGCTCATCGAAGAGCGGACCGCATTATCGGGTCCGTCCGGCGAGACCTCTCGCTCGTGAACGAAAGCCAGCTGTGTGGACGTCCACAGAATTGTCCACAGACCTGGTCAGCGCAGTGCTCCTCTTCCGCTTTCTCCGCGCTCGCGAGGGCGGTCAAGGCCGGCGAAGCCGAGGGGCCGACACGTCGGCGCCGTGCCTTGAGGGCCCGGACCCTGACGCCAGAGACACAATGGAATCAGCCGGCCGAGCCCGGCCGGCTTGGATGCGATGTCTCGGTCGAGCGGAAGATGAGTCCGTCCGCCGGGTCAGAGTCCGGCGCGCAGGCGGCGGCCAGCACTGCCAGTGCAAGTGTGTGCATACATTTTCGGAGCCGTTCTGCGCCTTCGGACGGTCGTTCCTGGCAGCGACCGCCGATCGTCTTCCATCGGGGAGTCGGGCCGCGTCCTCAGCGGAAGGCTGGAATCAGAAAGAGGAGGAAGACGCCTGCGTTGAACAGCGAGTGCGCCACCATCCCGGCGGCAAGCCTGCCTGTTCGAAGCCGGAGGTAGCCCAGGACCAACGCCAAGGGGAACAGGGCGATCGGCGCCAAGAGCCCCTCGTTGAGGATGTGGGCTGAGGAGAAAATGAAGGCCGTAGCGAATAGGGCGGGAACGGGACCGATCCTCCGTGTGAACGCGCCTTGGAGCAGGCCGCGGAAGAAGAGCTCCTCGACCAGGGGCGCGCCGAACACTGCCAGGGTGATCACGACGGCCCAACCCGCCGGACCGTCGGGAACGACTCCGAGGACTTGCGGTGACACTGCGTTCGGGGTGCCAAAGCCCTCGTTGGACACGATGATGCAGATCAACACGATGAGCGGCAAGACGCGGCCGACCCAGCTCCCGAGAAGCCCAAGCCAGATGTCCTTGAGCCTCGGCCATGACAGCCCGTAGTCGGCGCCAAGGCGACCGGTGCCGTTGCGGTGAGATGCAATCACCACAGCGCCAACCAGGCCCACCCAGAACGCCAGTTGACTTACCAACAAGAACCACGGGTCGTGAGGATCGATCGGTCCAGGGGAGCTCACCGCATAGGCGATCGCGACGGCAATCGATGCGACGACCCCGGCACCCGCTCCGATCGCAGCGATGCCCCCTCCCTTGATCCCGGGCCCCTTGGGCACGAAGGGTGGTGGCGGAAGCAGCTGGGTCGGCCAGGCCTCGCCGTAGGGGCCGTAGATGAGCGGGGTCCACTGCGAGCCGTCCCACCAGCGCCAGGGCGCGATCCCCCAGGGATCCTGATACCAGTTCGCGGGGAACAGGGTCGCCGTCGGAGCAGCGACTTCGGCCATCACCCGCGTCACCGCGCAGGACTCACGGATCGGCGTCGATCACCACGGATCGGACGACCTTGTCGTGCCACGCCTGGCGTCGTGCGTCCCACAGCGGCGAGAGATTGTCGATGAGATACGGGATCAGGAACACCAGGTAGAACAAGACGGTCATGGCGTAGCGCCCGACGCCGCGCCAGAACCCGATCGGTCCGCCTGTGCGCGCATCGCGTACGGCGATGCTGAGCGCCATCTTCCCCACCGTCTGGCCCCGCCTCGAGCCGTTCATGATGCCGAAATAGAGCATGCAGGGAATCACGAAGAGGACGAACAGGCCGAGGAATCCCACCGTGGCCTGTCCCGGCGTGAGGGATTGGCTGCTCGTGCTCGACGTGTTGGAGTGCGAGCCGGCCGCGCCGATGACAACCAGGACGATGATCCCAGCGACACCGATGATCATCCAGTCCACGAGGATGGCCAAGAGGCGCTTCCACCAGGGCGCGAGCGCCAGATGGAGCAGCGGATCGATTGCTGTCCCGGGGCTCTGGCCGTACGCGACCCCGCTGAACCCGACGCCGGGAGGCGGCGCGAAGCCGGGCGGCGGCCCATATCCAGGCGGATAGAGCACAGACGACGCGGCGGGATACCCCGCGACACCGGTGGTCTGTGCCGAGGCTCCCGGCGCAGCGCCCTGCGGCTGCGACGACGGAGGTGCCTGCGCGGACGGGTGCAGCTCGGGCGGATACCACCGGCCGTCGGAGGCAATCCACCACCCCGGCCCCTGGCTCACGTCGGCCATGGTCCCCCGACGCTCCCGCTCACGACCGCTGCTCTGGGACCGTGGGCATGCCGGAACCCGGTGGGTCAGAGGCAGCGGGTTGTGCCTCGGGTGTCGGTCCCCTCGCTCCGACTAGTGAGGACGAACCAGACGTGTATGCCGGGGCGTCGGGTGGGTTCGGCGGCGGCGGGTTCGCACCCGATGGCGGCCGCCACGGTGACTGCCACGGCGGCGGTGGCGGTGGCGGAAGCGGTGGGGGCCACGCCCAGGGGACCGATGTACCGGGCGACCACGTGGACGCGGGGGTGATCCGACGCCGGCGCGTGACGAGCACGACCAGCAACACGATGGCTCCGATCACCAGGAAAGCGCCAGCACCCGCGAGCACAAGGACACCAGCAATGCTGCCCGAAGAAACGGGGAGACCGAGACCCCGCACCGATGAGGTGTACCCGCTGTCGCCTTCGGCGTCGAGCACACCGTTTACGTCCTCCACGCATGTCGGATGGGTCGCAGTGGTGACGATCTCGGTGTAGAAGCCGGGTGGCAATTGCATGCCCCAGTTGGTTCGATCCGAGTTCTGAGCCAGGAGCGGAGCGCCGACCGGTGTATTGGTCGCCGTGTCGATCACGGTCCCGCACTCGATTGGGAGCCCGCCAGGGCCGGAAAACTCCCACTCCCCCGCACTCGGATCGGCGGTGAAGTCGTAGAGGTTGCGCGATCCCATCGACACGCCGCCTTGCCGGTTCTCGCCGAGCTGAGTCCCGTAGCCGTCTGCGCCTCCATCAAGCTCGAACCGGTCGTCCGTCGGGGGAGCGCCTGTGTCCTTGAAGCTTTGGTAGTACTGCGCCAAGAGGGGGAGGAAGGTCGAGCCCGCGTTCGAAGGAGTGTCCGTCGGTGCGGGGTTGTAGAGGTCCGACGACGACGTCGACGACGAGCCAGGGCCTGGCTGGACGGCAAACGGCAAGAGCGGCGGCTGCAAGTGGCCGACCCCGTCGTAGCCGGTGTCGAAGCTCAGCTGCCATGGCGCCGAAGCGTCAGCCTTCGTGAGGACTTGCAGTTCGACCCAAGGCACC
This sequence comes from Acidimicrobiales bacterium, assembly GCA_035503015.1. GTDB lineage: Bacteria > Actinomycetota > Acidimicrobiia > Acidimicrobiales > RAAP-2 > Bog-473. The sequence continues at coordinate 87,737 of DATJTU010000178.1, forward strand.
CACTGCGTCGAGCCATTCGACTCTGCAACGTTCTGAATCGTGGAGACCTCGGCAAGGAAATAGATCGGATAGCTCCGTTGGACCGGGACGATGGTGGTGACGCCGTTCACCGGTCGCGCCCTCGTCTCAGCGACGCACCCCGCAGCCGGCCAGACGCATTGGTAGATCTCACCGCTTTGAAGTGGGCCCGGAGCAGTCAGTTGCGACACTGCGGTCGTGTTCCGCTCAAGTAGGGCGGCTTCCCGCAGCTGCCACATAGACACGGTGACCGTGTGCGCCTGCGATGGGGTGACCAGGGCCGGCGATCCGACCGGATTGGCAAGACGCAGCGCCGGAGGAAGGTCAATGCGCGGACCAGCGATCGGGTGCGCAGGCGTTGGCCCATCCGTGGCCCAAGCCGTTGCGCCGCCAGCGATCCCAAGGGTCAGCAGAGCCGCAAGTACAACGCACAAGCCCACGCCACGCCTGAGAATCACCGCACCCCGCTCCTTCTCTGGATGCAGCCTGACAGCGAGTGACGGTCCGGAACCAGGGCCGTTCGGTCCAAGATGGCCCAACGTTTCCACAACGTCGCGCCAGGTTGGCTCCGTGTTCACGACGATCCAGGTGCATCGGAAGGATGGCCCTCTGGCTATGTGTGCCTCGGCCGAGCGGCAGCCAGATACGCTGCATCTCCCGTCAACGAAGGCCCACGGACGCCGAGAAGTCCGACGCTCATGAACCATCCGTCCGATTCCGCAAAGGACCCTCTTCGGACTCAGTGAGCCGGAGGAAACGTCGCTCGGGAAACCATCTCGAGCGACGGCGAGCTCCCATCCCGTGCACGAACCACCTCGTGGTCGCCCCTCTGTGGGTGGCGTTCACGGCAAACCTCGGAACGCTTCTGCGGACGTGCGACGCCGTCGGGGCGTGCATGGCGATCCCTGACACCGACCATTACCGGCAGGCGCTCAAGCGCGGCGACACGCTCACCGTCCGACCGTGCCTCCACTGGGTCGACTCCAAAGTCGGCTGGGTCGAACGACAACAGGTCAGAGGAGCCCAGATCATCGGGGTCGAGCTCGACGACGAGGCCGTTCCCCTGGGCCGCCTTCGCCAAGCGAGGACTCGCAGCATCGTGTTGCTCGGTCACGAACATCGGGGATTGCCACGAGAGATCTGGCCCTATCTGGACCAGGTGGTCGAGATCCCGATGATGGGAGTGGGTGTCTCTCTCAACGTCGCGGTCGCCGGGTCCCTCGTGCTGTACAAGCTTGCGGGGCTGAGTTGAGATTGCGGGGATTGCGCGAAGCAACGGGATCGATTGGGCGCTCGGTTGAGACCCCGGCGGTCGGCCGTTATTGGATGCCGAGCGTCCCCCAACAACCATTGTGGAAGCTTTGTGAAAGCCCAGCCCGTACGGCTCTATTCCACAACGACCCACGATGACAGCATCTCGACCAAGGAGGTGCAATGAAGTCATTCATTCGTGGATTCTGCGCTTCGGCTGCTTTGACACTCGTGGTCCTTGCCGGGCTCTGTGGTTCGGCCTCGGCTGCGAGCAACGAGGGAGGCTCCAATCTGTCCACCATTGTGCTGGCACAGCTCCCGATCGCGGGCTACGTCGCGGACCCATCGAGTGCGCTGAACGGCCCCATCACCAGCTCGAACGCCAGTCTGTTCGGCTCAGCAGCGGCAACGATCGAAGAGCATCTGACCAACGGGGACATGACGGGCTACATCCGCGCGTGGACGCATCAACCTCCAAACGGCACTGGTGTCGTCATTCTGGCCACCTCACTCAGTGACCCGGCTGGTCTTCCTCAATTTCTCGCTGGGTTCGACCATGGTGCGAGTCAAGCGCACGGAACAGCATTTTCCGTTCCGCAGATCCCCAACGCGACCGGGTACACGGTGAGGGTGACGACCGCGGCCGGCGTGCCGATGACAACGCACCTGGTTGACTTCGCCAAGGGAAACGTGGCGTTCGTCGCAGAAGTGACTGCTCAATCGGGAGCTCTCACTGACAGCGATGCAATCAATGTCGCCACGGCGCAAGCGGCTGCGGCGCCAGGAGAGCCAGTAGCGAGCCGGACCACATCCTCGTCCACCAACTCCGTCGCGTACGAGGCGGGACGGGTCTTCGTCTGGGTCGTGCTCGGGGCGATCGTGGTCTGGCTGATCAGCTTCCTGATTCGACGTAACAAGAGACGACGTGCCGGAGCGCCGTCTCTGAACCGAGACGGGGCGACACCTGCTTCGACGGTCTTCGCCCCTCCTGTCGTCGCCTTCAGAACGCCCCCAGAGGTGGGTTGGCATCAGCTGGGCAAGAACCCCAACGAGCAGACGTACTGGGATGGTCAAGGGTGGACACTGACTCGTCGATGGACGGTTGGTCGCGGCTGGTCTGAGCCAGACAACGTCGATGTGCCTGCAGCTGCCGCGGTCGCACCTCGGTGAGTCCCTCGTAATGGTTCCCGGGTCCACTAAACGGATCTGAGCGTGAAACCCCGAGCCGAGGAGACCCTTATTCGTCAGACGTCGCTCACGCGGCGGACATGGATACCCCTTCTCGCCGTCGGAGCACTTGCGTTACTGACCGTGGTCGCTGCAGTGCTCGGGGTGCGCCACAGCTCGAGCAGTGGGGCAACGAACACCGGCGTCGCAGATTCTCGAACCGCCGATGAACTCAAATTGATTCTGGAGAGAACCACCGCGGTCTCGAGCTTGAGTGAACACGTCAAGATCTTCCAGACGTCCGGTGAGGAGTCAGAGGGGTACGTGTACAACGCCCCCGACAAATTGGAGATCTTCAATCCTCCTTCGCACCAACCGGTCATCGTTGTAGTGGGACGCACCGAATACACCATCAACGCTGCCGGTTCGGGCTGGTCTGCAGCCAATAGCCAACGGTTCGGTGAGGTGAAGGGAGCGGTCCTCGGCTACGTGGCCGCCTTTGAGAAATCTCGGAGCGTGACCCGTTCCCATCAGACATTTACTGCTCTCGCTCAGTATCACGGATGGCCACTGCCAGACGATGAGAACCATTTGGTCGCCACCTTCCAGACGTCGCAGGGATACGCGACCGCGATTCGCATCGTCCTTCGTTCCACCGATCCACACTGGCCAGGCGAGACGTTGGAGATCGGGATCAGCAGCATCGATCGCTCGCCGGCTATCGCAGCTCCGTCGCCCGTACTGGGCAGTTCCACCTCCGTTCCCACTACCGGGGATATGCGTATCCCATAACGCCGGGATAGCACCCACGTAATTCGATGGGAAGGTATCGGCCATCCATTTCCAAGGTGAGCTGAAATGTCCGATCAGACTCATCTCGAGTTCAGAGCTGGCTCATCCCTAACCACCGCAAGCCGTTGGGTCTCGACTAACTGCCCATAACTCGCAGAACCTAGCTTACTCATGGGAATTATCGAACTTCCGTCAAATCCGGGGACGGAGTTGCGCGAAATGTGGCGTACACATTGCCAAAAGGTGACCTGCACGCGATGAGCACGAAGAGGCCATTGACGTGGCTTCACAGTCGGTCTAAGACACGCGCCAACTCCGATGAGGTGAAGTCGAGGAAGGCCAAATGTCTAGGGGCGGACACGGCTGCGAATGATGGATCGAGAGCCGGGCACGCGCGTCCAAGCTCTGGGAATCGTCCGGCTTGATTCCCTCACAAGCCTCCGATTTGTGGCTGCACTCATGGTGTTCGCCATTCACTGCAGCGGACTGCTGCGATTCAGAGGCATCAGGTACCACGAACTTTCGCTGATTATTCACACGACCACTCAGGGCACCGCGGGTGTCAGCTTCTTCTTCATCTTGTCAGGATTCGTGCTCACGTGGTCGCATCGGGAGGGCGACAGGCCATTTACGTTCTGGCGCCGGCGCGTCGCTCGGATCGTTCCCAGCTACTGGCTGACGTGGTGTGTCGGATTGATCATCATTGGGGCGAGCGTCCCAACCGCCATCATCGGGTTTTTCCTCTTACAGTCATGGATTCCGATCTCGCGTTACTATTTTGCCGGCAACGGAGTGGCGTGGTCCTTGTCGTGCGAAGCGTTCTTCTATGCGCTCTTCCCGCTGCTGCTCATCTTCTTCCGCCGGTATTGGAGCTCAAAGCGGCAAATGTGGGCCCTCGGTGCCGTGACGGTTTTCATCATTGGCTGGCCCCTCCTCTGGCACTCCACGATCGACAAGGGGATCCGCTACTGGGTGACGTTCATCTTCCCGCCAGCTCGGTTGCCAGAGTTCTGCCTTGGCATGCTGCTCGGTCTTGCCGTGAGGCGAGGTGCGCGGAGCCGGATCCCTTTGGAAGCCGCATTGGTGTTCGCAGCGGCCGGATACCTTGCGGCCGGGTTCGTGCCGAACTACGCGACGTGGTCAGCCGTGACGGTCATCCCCTTTGCAATTCTCATCTATTCGGCGGCCTCTGCCGATCTCGACCACGGTTCGAGCCTGCTCCATAGGAGGTGGCTAGTTCGTTTGGGCGAATGGTCCTACTGTTTCTATCTGATTCACGATCTTGTTCTTCGCGTCGTCAGCAACTACGTCAAGGATCACCACTACTTCATTCACCACTTGGCCCGGTCCTTCTCGGTGTCCTTGGTTTCGGTGACAGGGGCGTTCGTCGTATCAGTCGTTCTCGCGGGCATCGTTTACACCTTTTGGGAACGTCCGCTGGAGAAGCGGATCAGAGGCAAAGGACCGCCACGCCTCACGATGGCAACCTGAGGCAGAAAGTCTCGGATCGCCGGATTGGTCACACATATCACCGCCAAAGATCGGGGCCCGTCATAGCCTTTTGTCATGAGCGAGGACGGTTGGTCTGTGGCGGATTTCTGGCTAGAGACCCCAAGCCCAGAGCGTGGTGGGCCTCACGATCTGCGCGGCAAGGGTCAGGTTCAAATCGACAAGGACGGGATCCATGTGACCATTCGTCCTCGTGGAATAGCCGGGCTCGTGGTCCCAACGAAGGAGCGGCGAACCTTCCCCCTCAGCCAGATCGTCGGTTGGGGCCGAACCGGGCAGAAGGTGGAGTTCACCGCAGGCGCGATCTTCGTCCGAGACGAGGCATACATCGGGGGACTAGTGACCACCACGGCAGCTCCACTTCCCGTTCACGTGTGCCGCTTCACCTGCACCGACCGAAATGGTCCGCAGAAGATGACCGAGCGCTTGCTCGCACTCGGCCTCGACAAAAGTCGGATCGGGCGGCACTAGCGCCTCAACCGCCCGGTCGGGGATAGCCCCACATCGGTTCGGCCCTGGCGCGGCGACGACGGGCGGTGTGGAGCGACTTGGTCCTGACAACGCGATGTAATCGCGATTGCGAATGAGTTTCGCGTGAGTTTGAAACTCGCGAATGAGTCCCGTCCCGGCGTACGTTGTCGCGTCTGCGCGCTGAAATCGCGACCTTGAAGCTGGTCCAACCGAAGAAATTTCTTGTCCATAATCGTGTCCATAAACGCCAACGAAATGCCCGCGACCCCAGCGAATGACTTGGACGAACGACCAGATAGGGCCGCAGTTCCTGGACCTCGAACGATTCAGAGGACGTGCTAACTCGGGTTAGTTCTGAGTTGCACGACCAGATGTGCGTTTCGCGCGACCAGGAGCATTCGTTCGGTCCAATACCGACCCGATGGTCTGCGCGGCGTCGCGGTCGGACTCCGCCACAAAGTGTGCGTACACGCCAAGGGTCGTTGCCGCGTTCGAATGTCCGAGTCGCCCGCTGACCGTTCTCACCGGAATGCCCTGTGCAAGAAGGCGCGTGGCAGTGAAGTGCCGAAGATCGTGGAGACGGACGGTCGGGAGGCCAACGACCTTTCGAACGCGAATGAATCGCTTTGTGACCTCGTTCGGCACCCAGGGTCGAAGGCCCACGGGATCCGACGAGAACACGAAGCCTGTCTCACTGAGAGGTGACCCACATTTGGCTGCGCGCACATGACAGCGGTCTCGGTGTCTGATCAATTCCATGATCGAGCCCTCGTCGAGAGCGATGCGACGAGCCGAATGCGTTTTCGTGTCCTTCTCCACAAGCACCGCGTCACGGTTCTCAACCAGCGAGCGCTCGATGAGCACCGTGCCTGCCTCGAGATCGACGTCAGACCATCGAAGTGCGCAAAGCTCGCCGCGTCGAGCGCCGGTCGTTGCAGCCAACAGAAGAAGGCAACCAAGGTCCGGGTCGGATTTCTCGGCCTCAGTGACAAGCGCCAGTACGTCTTCCGGTTCGGGAGGCTTCACGTGCTTAGAGCGAACGGTGGGTGGAGACGCCAACGCAGCGGGATTGCTGGCGACCCATCCCCAGCGCTGAGCCTGAGTTAACGCGCGACGGATCACTGCGTGCGTTTGGCGAACCGTTGCCGGCGAGAGTGGGCCTCCCTGCTCACCGCCCTTTTCGCGCAACTGTGTGTAAAAGCGGTCGAGGCGGTCGGTCCTGAGCCGGTTCAGCGGCGTCTTTCCGATAGTTGGGCGGATATAGCTCCGAATGATCCGCTCGTAGCCGCGGAGAGTCGAGGGCGACAACTCGTCATGAGCGAGCTCGAGCCAGTGGTCGATCAGTTCGGACAGCGTGGTGTCGCCGGCTCCGTGCCCTCCCCCGGCCACTTGCGTCACGAACCGGGCGAGCTCAGCCTCAGCTTCTCGCTTGCCGCCACGGAAGGTCCTTGTCGTATAGGTCTGGCGGCCCGTCACTGGGTCTCGACCGACATAGGCGCGGAGTTCCCAAGCGCCGCCCCGCTTGCGCATGTGACCTCTCATCGATACCTCCACGAACACCGACGAGCGACCTCGGACCGTGTTCTCGAAGACAGTAGCATTTAGTAGCAACTTTGCAAGGTAGACGAGGAGCTATCTTGAAGTCACGTCTCATGTACTGGGATTTTGTTGTGGGCCGCCCGGGTCTCGATCCCGGCACCTTGGGATTAAAAGTCCCCTGCTCTTCCGGATGAGCTAGCGGCCCGGCGTGCACGATAACCGTCGCGACCGGTGCACCGACGCCTGCCTACATGTGCCGCGCCGCCCTGGGGCGCCGATCAAATCTCAGAGGTCGGCAAGCCGCGGGACGAGAGGGCCCCACGTACTCTCCAGCCAGCGCGCTGGATCGGGAGCCGCTGCCCGCACCACGATCGTCTCCGCGCCGGCAGACCGGAGTGCCTCGGCCTCGCGAAGGATCGTGTCCGAGTCCGCCTCGTCAGGGACCATGGCGAGCGCGGTCACCTCGATGGTGTCCGGGTCGCGCCCGAGATCGCGGCAGTGGCCGTGCAGGACCTCGACCTTGTGCGCGACGGTCGAGGCATCTCCGATGATGTTGCACGCGTCGGCGTAGGTCGCGACAAGCCGAAGCGTCTTGCGCTCGCCGCCCCCGCCGATGAGCAACCTCGGCCGGGGCTGGCTGACCGGAGCAGGCGAACAGAGCGTCTCGGCGAGGTGGTAGTGCGTGCCCTCGTACGCGCCGTTGTCGTCGCTCCACATCTGGAAGCAGATCTGGATGGTCTCCTCCAAGCGCCCGTATCGCTCTTTGAGAGGCGGGAACGGCACACCCAGTCCCAGGTGCTCGCGCTCGTACCACGCTGCACCGAGGCCGAGCTCGGCCCGGCCGCCTGACAGCACGTCGAGCGTTGTCACCGTCTTGGCCAGCAGGCCGGGGTGGCGATAGGTCACCCCACCGACCAAGAGCCGGAACCGCAAATGCTCGGTCTTGGCGGCAGCGAACGAGAGCGTCGTGTACCCCTCGAGCATCGGCTCCTCCGCCGGCCACAACATCTCCATCTGGAACCAGTGGTCCATCACGGAGAGGGTGCGCACGCCGATTGCCTCGGCCGTCTGGGCCAACCCGCCGAACGTTGGCCCGATCGCGGCGGGGCCGCCGGGCCATGTGAAACGCGGCACATGAATGTCGAGATTCATCCTGTCCTCCCGTCCTCGGAACGGAGGGTAATGGTTGCGCACCACGAGATGTCCTGTTCAGCCGACCCGCCCGCCGTAGGCTGCCCGCATGGACCCGAAGCTCCGCAGGACGGCTGTCGCAGGTGTGTTCGCGCTGGCGGCCGTGCCGGTCGCGATCGGATTGATGGCCATGCCTGCGTGGGCCCAGGACACCACGACGTCGACCACGGCCGCGCCTACGACGACGACGGCGCCCCCCACCACGACGACGATACCGCCGACCACGGCACCGACGACCACCACCACGACCGCTCCTGCGACCACGACGACGCACGCGCACGCGACGACCACGTCACACCCGACGACCACCACCACGACCACAGCGGCCAAGTCGTCGTCGAGCTCGAAGACATGGGGGTGGGTCCTGCTCGCCGTGGTCATCGTCCTGGCCATCGTGTTGGTGGCGCTCCTGCTGGCGAGAAACCGGAGGCAGGGCCAGGCGGCCGAGTGGCGCCGCATGGTCCGACCTGCCGTGACCGCCGCCGAGCTGGCCCGCGATCTCGTGCTCTCCCAGACCGAGGACGACGACGAGCAGCGGCGGGCCCATGTCGCCCAGCAAGTGGACGAGGCCGTCGACGCGCTCGAGCGGTCGGCAGCGTCGGCACCCGACGACGTGACCAGAGGGTTGTGCACGCGCTGTGCCGAGAGCCTCCGGGGGCTTGCGTTTGCCGTCGAAGCCGACCACCTCATGCGATCGGGGGGCGGCTACCCGACCGGCGACCAATTGGCGTCAGCAGATGCCGCACGCCGCCACCGTTCCGCAGAGCTGGACGAATCGCTGCTCGACCTCAAGACGGCACTCGCAAAGGACGCCAAGGCGAAGTAACGCTATTCGGCGCGCAACATGAGCGCCGTCGGCGTACGTGCAGCGGCGCGAGCGGGGATCGCGGCGACCACATTGGCCAGGACGACCGTCCCGACCGCCACCAGTGCCATGGAGCCCACCGAGAACGTGGGGTAGGGCACCGCGAAGATCTGGCGGGCGAAGAGGTCCCACAGCCATCGTCCGGCAACGATGCCCAGTGGGATGCCGATGACCACGCCGATGAGGGCGACCACGGTCGCCTGCCATGCAACCGCTCCGGCGAGTTGCCGGCGAACGAACCCGATCGTCTTGAGCAGCGCGAGGTCCCGGCGGCGCTGGCGGACCGACGCGATCAGCGTGAGCGCCAGCGCGACGACGGCGCCGAGCGCCAGGCCTCCGACCAGGAGCGTCGGCGTCAGACCCATGGTCCGGTAGTTCACGATCTCAGCCGGTCGCTGGACCCCCTGGACGACGACCTGATAGTTGCCCGCCCCGCCCGGCAGCCGCGCCAGCGCTGCGTTCATCTCGTGTGTGACGGCCCGCAGACTGGCGAGCGCCGCGCCGGGGGGCGCGGCGGGCTTGAACCGGACGAGGACGAGGTTCGGACCGTTCAACAGAGAGGTGGAGCCGTTGATCGCTTTGAGAAATGCCTTCGAGAGCATCTGAAAGGAGAGGACTGCGCCGGTGCCCATCGAGGTGTGATCGGACACCGTGCTGGCGTACCCGATGGCAGGGAAGGTCGAGGTGCCGACGATCTGCAGACGCGTCGGCGGTATGTACAGCGGCGCGTCCTTCGGGTTGCCGTAGGTGACCGTCACGTCCTGGCCCACGCGCTTGTGGAGCTGTGCCATCGTCGCTGCACCGAGCACTACTTGATGCGCTCCGTCGACGCCATGGCCCGACAGCAGCGGCGGCGCGACGACCGCGTCGTCGTTGGATTGCAGGATCGGCACGACCTGACCGTCGATCTCGATGTCGGTGAAGTCGACGCCGGTGTAGCCGGCCACGTACCGGTCCCGATGCAGCAGGGGCAGCTCACCCTGGGGGACGTTCCCGCCGCCCGGCCCGACAGGGTTCAAGATGTAGGACCAGTTCCACCCGTACAGCGGCGGGCTCGACACCAAGGTGCCCAGACTGCTTCCGAAGGTCAGCGTCGCCGCCACCAGAGTGACGGCGAGGGAAGAGCCGAGCAGGACCGAACGAACCGGCACCGCGTTCTGCGACTCGTCACGTTCGAGGGCCATCCGCACCCCGACGACGCCGGCCGCGGAGAGCCCGGCACGCGCCAGCGCCGAGACCACGCGTGCCCCTGTCGATGACTTGAGGGGCGGCCGCAACGCCACACGATGGGGCGCGCTCACGTAGGACAGCACCGTGCTGACCGCAGCGAGCGCGACGAAGAGAACCAGCGCCCCGAGCAGCAGAACCGTCGCGTCGAATGCGAACCCGCGCGACGGGTACACGGCCCGGACAGGCCCGAGTGGTGCAATGGGCGACAGTGCCACGGCGACGCCGATTGCGAGCGCCGACCCGGCGAGCACCGCGACGATGACGCCGATCAGGCCATCGAGCATCGTGTCGGCGGGTCCGGCACCCAGTGCCCGCAGGATGCGGAGCTCGGCTGCGTCCGAACGGAACCGGCGCGCGACAACCTGGGTCGCGATGAGAAGTGCCGCAAGGAGTGCCACGCCACCGAACACGGCCAGGGCGATGGAGATCGGCTTGAGCGCGGCGTCGGCCTTGGACGACACGGGTCCGATCGAGTGCTCGCCATACTGCTCAGCGGGCGGGATGAGGGGTGCGAGTTCTCGTTCGACGGCGGGCACGGTCGCCGCCCCACCGGCGGTCTGGATCCCGAATGACTCGGCGCTCGAGAACTGTTCGTGGCTGTGCGCCAGGACCTGGCGAGCGAAAGCCGGCGTCAGCGGGATGAACGTCGGGAGGGTGTCGACATCGTCCTCGACGATCTCGGAACTCAACGAGGCGAGGCCCACGATCCGGAACGAAGCGCGGATTGCCGGTTTCACTGCGCTGGTCCCGAAACCAGGCTCGCTCTGCTGGGCCTGGTCGTAGAACCCGTAGGGGATGACCTGGCCGACGTGGAAGCCGAGCAGTTTGGCGACGACCGGTGCCATCACGATGTCATCGGGCTCGCGGGGCGGCGACATGTGGCCCGCGGTGACGCCCAGTTTGTCCTGGGAGAAGAACAGCCCGTTCACGCTGGCGACGGGGTAGGCCAAGCCGGTGACCCGGATCCGCGGCGCCCCGTCGCGGGCGAGGGGCGCGCCGACGAGGATGATCCCCGCGGCGACATGACGGACGTGCGGCAAGTGCGCGATGGCCTCGGTCAGAGCCGGGTCGTAATTGACGTTGGTGGCGCTCGTGCCGCCGTAGATCGTCAGGTCGAGATCCGACGGGTTCGTCGCGGCCAGAAAGGTCGAGAACGACGACTGGGTACGACGCGCTGCGGCCAGGCTCCCGAGCCCGAGTCCCCCGACCAGCCCGACCAGCAGGATCAGCGACACGTATCCCCGCCAGCGCCGGTGGAACGAGCTGCGCAACCGGAATCCCACCAGCCCGAGCGCACGGTCGATCACGGCGCTGATTCTCCCAGGACGATCTTCCCCACCGGCTCCAGTGTCACCGACCGCGACGCAGCGACCAAGGGTGCCACCAGGGACGAGCGCAGGGGTGCCACCACCACGCCGGCGGAGCACAAGAACGCTCTCGACCTGGGCCGCAAGGGCCTCCCGCGCTACCGTACGTCACGCATGGCGAGCATTCGAGTGGTACTGGCGGAGGACAACGCGCTGTTGCGGGAGGGGATCTCGCGCATCATCGACGGGGAGTCCGATCTGGACCTCGTCGGCCGCGCCGCCGACCTCCCCCAGCTCCTCGAGCTCATCGACGACGCGACTCCCGACGTCGTCGTCACGGACATCCGCATGCCGCCCACGGGCACGGACGAGGGGATCCAGGCCGCCTCCTGGCTACGAGAGCACAAACCCGAAGTCGGCGTGGTGGTGCTCAGCCAGTACAAGACGCCCTCGTACGCGCTGGCCCTGCTCGAGACCGGGTCCGCCGGGCGGGCCTACCTGCTCAAGGAGCAGGTCGCAGGCGCCGACGAGCTGGCGCAAGCCATCCGGACGGTGGCGCAGTCCGGCTCGATGATCGACCCGCTGATCGTCGACGAGCTCATCGAGGCGAAGTCGTCCCGGCGGAAGTCCGACCTGTCGTGGCTGACCCCACGCGAATCGGAGATCCTCGGTGAAATGGCGCAGGGGAAGAGCAACGCGGCCATCGCCAGCTCGTTGCAGGTCTCAGAACGTGCCGTCGAGAAGCACACCAATTCGATCTTCTCCAAGCTCGGCCTGAGCGAGGAACGCGACGTAAATCGGCGCGTCAAGGCCGTGCTCGTCTACCTCAGCGACCCCGGAGGGGGCTGACACCACCACCGGGGAGGCGTGGCACCACCCCGGTCGCCAGCGTGGTGCCCGTGCGACAATGGACGACGTGGGTGATCGGCTCCCCGTACTCATCGTCGATGACCAGGCGCCCTTCCGGGCGGCGATGAAAGCGGTGCTCAAGCGGGCGACCGAGTTCGAGCTCGTCGGCGAGGCAGCGAACGGCACGGAGGCCGTGTCGCTCGAACGGGAGCTGAGCCCCGCCTTGGTCCTGATGGACATCAACATGCCTGAGATGAACGGCATCGAGGCGACACGCACCATGGTGTCGCGTCATCCCGAAGTTGTCGTCATCCTCTGCTCCACGTACGACGCGAGTGATCTGCCCCCCGAGGTCGCGACCAGCGGGGCACGTGCCTACCTGAACAAGGAGCACCTGGCGACCGACACGTTGCGCCGCCTCTGGGAGCGACGGGAAGCGCAGGAGTTCGTCTCCGTCTAGACGAGCGGGACGGAGCCGCGCACCTGGGAGCCCTTCCCGATCTCCGAGTCCCAGCGGACCGTCCCCCCGATCGCACCGAGGCGGTCAGCCATGTTGACGTAGCCGTGTCCGCGCTGCGCGTGCGCCGGATCGAAGCCGGGGCCGTCGTCGCTGACGGTGAAGAGCAAGCCTCCCGACTCCTCCCAGAGCCGGATCTCGACGTGCGCATCAGGCGCATGCTTTGCGGCGTTCTGGAGTGCCTCCAAGCAGCAGAAGTAGACGGCTGCTTCGGCTTCGGAGGTGTAGCGGCCGATCCCCTCGGTGTCGATCTGCACCGGCAACGGGCTCCGGTTGGCGGCCGCGCGCAGCGCCTCGACGAGCCCGCTGTCGACCAGCAGCGGCGGGTAGATCCCGTGTGCCAGCTCCCGCAGCTCTTGAATCGTCTCTTGGACCTCCCCCGCGAGCTGGTCCAGCATCTCGAGTCCGGCTTCCTGGTCGTCGACGATGATGTCCTTGGCCAAGCGAAGGTTGACTGCCAGTGCGACGAGGTGCTGTTGCGCTCCGTCGTGCAGGTTGCGCTCGACCCGTCGCCGTTCGGCGTCGCCGCTGGCCACGATCCTGGCCCGCGACTCGCGCAGCGCGTCGGCTTGCTTGCGAACCTCGTCGAGGGTGGTCTGGAGGGCCGTGTCGAGTTGCGAGTTGTGCAGCGCCAAGCCGACCTGGCGCGCCAGATCGGCGAGCACCCTGTCGTCGTCTTCGGAGAACGCGCTGGCCAGCGCCGGGCGTTCCACGACGATGAGACCCAGCAGCTCGCCCCCGTGACTGACGGGCGCGACACGGATCTGCTCGTCGTCGCGCTCCTGCACGAGTGAGGGCAGCCAGATGCTCGCCCACGCCGTCCCGGACACACCGGCGCGCGTGACGACCGGTCGCTCTCTCGGTGAGACGACGATCGAGCGCGGCCCCAAATCGGGCACGCTGGCGGTCCGCTCGAGGACCTCGCCCGTCCCCGCATAGACCTCGGCGCTCTGCAGGTCCATCGTCTTGCGCAGCGACTCGGCGAGCTGCAGGAGGAGCTCGTCCATCGGGATGGCCCGGGTCAACCTGCTGCCGAAGGTGCGCAGGACCTCGTCGGGTGCTTCGCGGGATCCGTAGACGAACCGGGTCGCCGACTCGAGAAAGCGCTCGCGTACGGGCACGAAGATGAGTGCGGCCACACCGGAGGCGACGATCGAGAGCGCGAGAGCCTCTTTGTCCCCGTTCGTCCTCGGTGCGTGGCCGAGGCCGAGCACCACCACGAGGTAGATGGCGGAGACGACGACGACAAAACCGAAGACGGCGAGCACCTGGACGAGCCCCCGGCTCCCGTGGGCGCCGAGCCTTCTGCTCTCGCCGGCGAGCAGGCCGAGCGGGACCAAGACCGTGGCGCCTGCGGCGACCGCGGCCAGTTGGCCGGGCCAACCGACCAGGAGGTGCAGCACCGTCGCCATGAGCGCCACCGTGGCGGCGAGTGAGATGCCGATCCCGAACCAATCCATCCGCTCGCGCAACGCGCCGATGGACACGAGATAGCGAGCCCGTAACGGGGCGATCGCCAGCAGACCGGCCACGATCCAGCTGATGGCGCCATCGACGACGGTGAACTGGCGGTGGGCGGCGATGAACGCGATCGCGACCCCGAAGGCCGCCACGTAGGCGGTCACCGCGGCCGACCGGCGCGCCGTGTCCCGGAGGTGGCCGTCCGGCAGCGCCAGGAGGAAATGGAAGGAGATCGCCGTCACCTCCAGCGCGGCGACGGTCGCCAGGTCGCGTGACCCGCTCCAGGCGTGGAGCGCAGCTGCTCGGCGCCCGGCTGCCAGCGCGATCGCGGCCACGAGCGCGTCGAGGCCGGCAAGGAGGTGGTACGGCGAAACCGCCGCTCGGCCGCGTTCGCGCGGACGCGCGTCGACGAGCCCCACGAGCGCCCACGCCAGTGTGAGGCCGAACGCGACCGAGGTGACCGGCGGGATGCCGCCGGGGACCAAGATCCGGATGCCGACGACGACGCCCGCGATCGTGAGGCCGAAGATGAGCACCTGCACCAGCCGGAAGGGCCGGAACACCGTCGAGCCCGGCGCTGCAGCGGCGAGGACATGGCTCTCGCCCACCTCGAGCTGCATGTCACCGCCGACGGTCATGGTGCGCGTTCGTGTCAAAACGGGACGGCGACAGGGATCTCCGCGTCCTCGTCCACCGCGATCCTGCCGTCTCGCATGCGGACGATCCGGGCTGCGGCAGAGGCGACACCGGCGTCGTGCGTCACCAGCACGATCGTCTGGCCGCCGGCGTGCAGCCGGCTCAACAACTCGATCACCTCTTGGCCACCCTCCGAATCGAGTGCGCCGGTCGGCTCGTCGGCCAACAACAGCGTGGGCTCGTTGGCGAGCGCGCGCGCGATGGCCAGCCGCTGACGCTGACCACCCGAGAGCATCCCCGGGACCGTCCCGGCCTTGTCGCCGATACCGAGCAGATCGAGCAGGTCGCGAGCGCGAGTCTCTGCAATCTTCCGTTTGCGCCCCGCGATCACCGCGGGCAACGCCACGTTCTCGAGCACGGTCATGCCCTCGAGAAGATTGAAGAATTGGAAGACGATCCCAATGTGGCGCCGGCGCAACTGGGACAGCTCGTCCTCGGTGCGGCCGGTCACCAGCTCACCGGCCACGGTGATGGTGCCCTCGTCAGCGACGTCGAGCCCGGCGACCAGGTTGAGCAAGGTCGATTTCCCGCACCCCGACGGTCCCATCAGGGCCACGAAGTCACCGGCGGGAACGACGAGGTTCGCCCCCCGGAGCGCACGCACGGGTGCGTTCTCCGCCTCGAAGGTCTTGCGAACTTTGTCGACGACCAATGCGTCCATGTCAGCTTCCTTCTTCCGTGGTGCGCTCGCCCGCCGTGGAGTCGCCTTCCACCAGTTTGTATGCGATGACAGGAGTCTCGCGTCCTTTCACGAGCTGCGGGGGAAGTTCCGTCGTGGCCCTGGCCGTCCGCCAGGCCCGGACGGTGGCTTGCGAGACGACGATCTCCCCCGCGTCGGCCAGCTGTTGGAGCCGCTGCGCCATGTTCACCGTATCGCCGACGAGCGTGTACTCGAGCCGTTCCTCCGAGCCGAGCAACGCCGCCGCGGCCTCGCCGGTCGAGAGCCCGAGACCCAAGCCGAAGGGCGGGAGACCTTCCGCCTCCCATTCCTCGTTGATGTGCGACTGCTTCTGGTGCATCGCCAACGCGGCTGCGACGGCACGGTCTGCGTGGTCGGGCTGTGCGAAGGGCGCACCGAAGACCGCCATGACCGCATCGCCGACGAACTGCATGACGGTCCCGGTCTCCCCCAAGATGGCCTCGTTCATCGCGGCCCGGTGCACGTTGAGCTGGCCGGCCAACTGGCTCGGGTCGGCATGTTCGGCGATGGTCGAGTACGAGCGGATGTCACTCATCAAAACCGTCACCACGACGCGCTCTGTCTCACCGATGTTCCGGCCGTCGCGCCGCAACTTCTCGGTGAGGCCGCCGGGAAGCAGACGCGAGAGAGTCTCACCCTGCTCCTCCCTGTCGACGATCGCTTTGTGAAGGAGTCGCAAGCGCTGCAGCGCCCCCTCGGTGCCGGCCGACACGCCTTCCGCCAGTTTGACGAAGACTGCCTCGACTTCCGCGTCGACCGCCTCGGGCGGGAGCCCCTTCGAGGCGGCGATTGCCTTGATCGGCTTTCCTTCGGCGACCAGCCCGAGCAGCTCTTCCTCGCCCGGTGAGAGCCCACCGTGCTGGGTCACGGGTTGCACGAGTGCGTCGACGATCGCCGGATCGAGCGCATTCCCACCTGTGGCCACGGCCCTGATCGCATCGACGAGCTGGTCGCCTTCTGCGATGTGGTCTTTGAGCAGATAGCCGTACCCCGCGGACCCCTCGGCCAAGAGAGAGACCGCGTACTCGGGATCGTCGTACTGCGAGAGGATGACGACCCCAGTCCCAGGGTGGCGCTTCCTGACCTCTTTCGCGGCGTCGATGCCTTCGCGGTTGAACGAGGGCGGCATCCTGATGTCGGTGACGAGGACGTGTGGCTCCAGGGATGCCGCGCCCTCGACGACTTCGTCGTAGTCCGCCGCGACCCCCACGATTCGCAGGTCCGTGTGGCGCTCGATCAACGCGCGGACCCCCTCACGGACGATGAGGTTGTCGTCGGCGAGGAGCACCGAGATCGTGCCCGGGCTCCCGTCGTGCTGCTCCCCTGTCGCCGTCGCCGTCGCCATTGCATGTAGTTCTCACACAGTTGGGCCGCCGGGAACAGGTGGGGACCCCCCACACAGCAGTGGTGCTAGGCACACCTCCCCACGCCAGTCACCACACTCGTCAACCAGCACCTTCGGGTAGACGCTGGAGGCCATGAGCACGAACGGGCTGACCCGGTACGAGAGCGTCG
This sequence comes from Acidimicrobiales bacterium, assembly GCA_035503015.1. GTDB lineage: Bacteria > Actinomycetota > Acidimicrobiia > Acidimicrobiales > RAAP-2 > Bog-473. Next base: position 104,815 of record DATJTU010000178.1, read on the forward strand.
TCACTTCCTTGTCGTGGATCCCGACAGAAGCCATCGAAGGTGCGCAGCGGCTCGCGTTCGACTCGGGCATCACGCACTACGACGTGCCACCGCCGACTGAGGGCATGGACGTGGAGGCCCTGCGGGACGAAGATCGTTTTCGTTTCGCGAACGAGTTGCGCGCCTTCATTGCCCTCGACAGCGGCGGAGCGATCGTGGAGTGCGGCTATCTCGGGCGAGGCTTGATGGGTTCGACGCTGGTCAACCTGCGGGCGGTGAAGCACCGCTTCCAGGCCGTGCAATTGCCGGATCTCCAGCGCGAGCCAGAGCGCGGGGACGGCTGGGTCCGCTTCGTGCAGACCTGCGGCGGCCGGACGGGTGTCCCGGCACCTCGCCGGGTCCGACGCCGGCCCTTCATCCAATGGCAGGCTCCGCTGGTCTGGACGACTCTCTCCCTGACGCTGCATGCCGACGGGCGTGCCGAGCACGCGCTGATCGGGGCGAGCCGGTTTCCACGGCACTGGGTCTACGGGTCACAGCACACGCTCACGCACAAGTCCGGCCTGACCGACTTCAAGGACTGGTATCGCAAGTCCTTCGGCAAGCACAGTCCCTGGGGCGACGAGGACTCCGAGGCTCTCGTCGCCGCCGTCGAGAGCGCGCTCGAGACGTCGCTGTCGGCTCGGCTCATGCAGGGTGGCGGCACGCGTCGAATCGAACGCGTGCCGGCGGGAACGCTTCTCTTCGAAGAGGGAAAGCCCGGGACCGAAGTGCTCTTGATCCTCGACGGCATCGTGCGCGTCGAACGGGGCGGGGAGCGGCTGGCGGAGTACGGGCCTGGCGCACTCCTGGGCGAGCGTGCGCATCTCGAAGGAGGCATCCGTACGTCGAGCAACGTGGCCGTCACGCCATGCCGGGTGGCGCTCTTCGACGCGGAGTTGATCGATCATGCAGAGCTCGAAGAGCTCTCGGCGGGTCATCGCCGCGAGGATTACGCGCGAGACTGAGTCGTGCGCGTCAGCTTCTGCGGGACCCGCGGATCGACCCCCGCGCCGGGGGCCGACTTCGTCCGCTTCGGCGGCCACACCTCCTGCGTGGCGTTGTCGCACGACGAGGCCGGACCACCACGCCCCGTGCTTCTGCTCGACGCCGGCACGGGACTGCGCCGCCTGGCCGAGGTGCTCGGCGACGATCCGTTCCGTGGCACCACGCTCGTCAGTCACCTGCACTGGGACCACGTCCAGGGACTCCCCTTCTTTGCGAACGGCGACCGCACCGACGCGCGCGTCGGCCTCTTCGTGCCCGCGCAGTCGTCGGAATCCGACGCGGCGGCGCTGCTCTCGCGCATGATGTCTCCACCGTTCTTCCCGATCACGCCCGCACAACTCCGGGGCGCGTGGTCCTTCGGTTTCCTGCCCGAAGGCGATTTCGAGGCAGAGAGGTTCTGGGTCACCGTGCGGGACGTCCCGCACAAGGGGGGTCGCACCGTCGGATTCCGCGTCAGCGACGGCCGTTCGTCGCTGGCCTACATCCCCGACCATCAGCCGACCGCACTGGGCGCGGGCCCCGACGGCCTGGGCGAGTACCACGACGCGGTGCTCGAGTTGGCCCGCGGCGTCGACCTGCTGATCCACGATGCGCATCTGCGCGCCGAAGAGGTCGATGCAGAAGGTTCGTTCGGCCACGCCGCGGCGGAATACGCGGTGGAGCTCGGGGCTCGGGCAGGGGCGCGCCGGGTCGCCCTGTTTCATCACCGCCCAGAGCGGACCGACGCCGAAGTCGAGCGCACGCTCGAACGCTTCGCGGACGGGCCCGTGCCGGTCGTCGCGGCGGCGGAAGGCTGCACCCTGACGCTCTGATGCGACCCCAGCGAGCAGGCGGAGTGGATCGAAGAGGGCGCACCATGAGTGGGCGCGTCGACGCGGTCGTGGTCGGGACGGGGCCGAACGGTCTCGTGGCCGCACTCACGCTCGCGCGCGCCGGGCTGTCGGTCGACGTCGTCGAGGCAGCGGACGAACCGGGTGGCGGGTGCCGCACGGCCGAGCTCACGCTGCCCGGCTTCCGTCACGACGTGTGCTCTGCGGTGCACCCGCTGCTCCTCACGTCACCCGCCTTTCGCGAGCTCGACCTGCCGGGGCGCGGCGTGCGGCTGCTCACACCAGCCGTCGCCTTCGCGCACCCGCTCGACGGTGGCCGGGGCGCCTGCGTGGGCGACAGCGTCGCTGCGACGGCCGCGGAGCTCGGGGCAGACGGCCCAGGGTACGTGCGCACGTTCGAACCGCTGGTGCGGGATCTCGACAAGATCTTGCCGGCGTTCCTGGGCTCGATGCGCAGCGTGCCCGCCCACCCAGCCGCGGCCGGCACCTTCGCGGTGCGGGGCCTCGGCTCGGCGCAATCGATGGCACGGCGCTTCGAGACCGATGAAGCCCGCGCCGTCGTAGCCGGGACCGCGGCCCACTCCATGCTGCCCCTGACCGCACCGCTGTCGGGCGTGTTCCCTCGCCTCTTCACCGCACTGGCGCACCGCTACGGGTGGCCGGTCATCGAGGGCGGGACGAGCGCCCTGGTGACCGCCTTCGTCGCCGAGCTCGCCGCCCGCGGCGTCCGCATCGAGACGGGACGGCTCGTGAAGCGGCTGGACGAACTGCCGCCCGCCCGGCTGCTCCTGCTCGACGTGACGCCGCGCCAGCTCCTCGGCATGGCGGACGAGTCCGTTCCGCCCCGTTACGGGAGGGCCCTGGCGCGCTACCGCTACGGGCCGGGCGTCTGCAAGGTGGACTGGGCGCTGCGCGCTCCCGTGCCGTGGTCGGCGGAGGGGTGCCGGCGGGCGGTCACGATCCATGTGGGCGGGACATTCGAGGAGATCGCCCACAGCGAGGCCGCGGTGAACGCGGGCCGCCATCCCGAGCGGCCCTACTGCCTCGTGACCCAACCCTGCGTCGTCGATCCGTCCCGCGCCCCCGAGGGCTGTCACACGTTGTGGGCCTACTGCCACGTGCCGAACGGATCCACCGTCGACATGGCCGATCGGATCGAGGCGCAGATCGAGCGTTTCGCGCCGGGGTTCAAAGACCTCGTGCTCGCCCGCTCGAGCTTCAGCGCGGCGGACGAAGAGGAACACAACCCGAGCTACGTGGGCGGCGACATCAACGCGGGCGCCGCGACGTTGCGCCAGATGGTGCTGCGCCCGACCGCGCGGTGGAACCCGTACCGGACCGCGCTCGACGGGGTCTACCTGTGCTCGGCGTCGACGCCGCCCGGCGGCGGCGTGCACGGCATGTGCGGGTTGGGCGCCGCGCGCGCCGCGCTCGGCGACCTCGGGCACCGGGCGACCCGGCAGGGCTGATGGGTCGCCCGCTCTCCTACGCGTGGTACCGGTTCCGCTCCACGTGGCGCTCGGACAGCTCTTACCTCGTCACCGTGGCGTTGCTGGTCGCGGCGCTGGGCGGGCTCTCCATGGGTGCGATCGCGGCCGCCCGCAGCACCGAGTCGTCCTTTGCGCGCTACGCCGCGGCTTCGCACGTCCCCCAGCTCTTCGTGCTCGACGGCGTGATCAACCCGGCCATCGGCCTCGATTCGGGCTACAACCCTGCGCTGTTGCGGACCCTGTCGCACCTGCCCCACGTCGAGCGCGTCGAGAGCCAGGTCGAACTGAACATGGGCCCGCTGTCGCCGGGCAACCACCCCCTCCCGACGTCGTCCCTCGACGCCGAAGCCAGCGTTGGCGGTCTCGGGTACAACGAAGACCCTCCCGCCATTACCGAGGGCCGGATGCCCGATCCCGCGAAGGCGGACGAGTTCGTCATGGACGCCGCCGCGGCCCGCTCCTTCGGGTACCACGTCGGGCAGCGGATCCGCATGGGCTGGGTGACCAACCAGCAGACGACGTCGGGCAACCTCTCGCCCAACTACGTCGTCCCGCCGGCGCAACGGGCTACCTTCACGCTGGTCGGCGTCGGCGGCGGCGAGGCGACATCGCTCTTCCAGGACCAGGACTCGGCATCCTCACAGAGCTCGACGATGCTCTTCTCGCCCGCCTTCACCGACAGGTATCTCGCCTGTTGCAGCAACGACATGGAGAGCGCCCTGACGCTGCGCGGCGGGGACAGGTATGCGAACGCCGTCGAGCGCGAGGTCAAGCACGTGCTGCCGGCCGGCCTGCCCTTCGTCTACGAGGAGTCCCGGCAGGTGCTCGCCACCGCGGATGCGACGCTGCGGCCCGAGGTGATCGCGTTGACGGTCTTCGGCGCCATCGCCGGCGCAGCGGCTTTGCTCATCTGCGGCCAGGTCGTCAGCCGGCGCATCCGCTTGCGCGCCGGCGAACTCGACGTGGTCCGCTCCCTCGGGGCGGATCCTGCCATGACGTTCTGGGACGGCCTGCCCGGGACGATCGGCGCGGTGGTGCTCGGCTGCGCCGGCGCGGTCGTGGCCGCGCTGGCACTCTCGCCGCTCGCGCCGCTCGGCCCCGTCAGGCCCTATCTGGCGGTCGACGTGCATCCGGACTGGGTCGTGCTCGGCTTCGGGTCCGGCGCGCTCCTCCTTGCGCTGGCCTTCGTGGCGTCGCTCGCGTCGCTGCGGGCGCGACCGGCCATCGGCCGCACGCGCGACGTCCGGGTCCCCTCCTCGCGGGTCACCTCGGCGGCAACGCGCGCTGGCTTGCCGGTCTCGGCCGTGGCCGGCGTCCGGTTCGCGCTCGAGCCCGGGGCCGGTCGCAGCGCGGTCCCGGTGCGCTCCGCGCTCTTGGGCGCGGTCCTGGCCGTCACCGTGGTCGTGGCGACCGTCACCTTCGGGTCGAGCCTGCACACGCTCGTCTCGCACCCGGCCCTGTACGGCTGGAACTGGACGTACGACATGGATGGCGGGGGCGGGCTCGGGGACATCCCGGCCCACCAGGCGGCCACGCTGCTCGACGCCGACCCGGTGGTGCAGAGCTGGACCGGCGTCTACTTCTCCACGTTGGAGCTCGACGGCCTCAACGTGCCGGTCCTGGGCACCGCCCCGCACGCCGCGATCGAGCCGCCGCTGTCGAGCGGGCACGCACTCGACTCCACGCGCCAAGTCGTCCTCGGCACCGCGACGCTGGCCCAGTTGCACAAGCGCGTCGGCGACACCGTCGTCGTCCGCGCCCAGCGGGGCGCACCCGTCACGTTGACCATTGCCGGCACCGCCACCCTCCCGCCGATCGGGGTCATCGGATCGTCACATCTCGAGATGGGCACGGGCGCGGTCCTCGACTATCACCTCATCCCCGCCGCCGACCGCGACCTCTTCGAGGGCACGCCGGGCCCGAACGCGATCCTCGTGCGGACGAGGGGCGGTCAGAGCGCCCAGGCGCTGCACTCGATCCAGGCGATCGGAGACAAAGTCGACATCGCGATCAACGGCGGCTCGGTCTTGCCCGTCCAGCGCCCGGCCCAGATCATCAACTACGGGTCGCTGGGGAGCACGCCGGTCTTCCTGGGCGTCGCGCTGGCGGCCGGCGCGGCGGCGGCGCTCGGGATCACGCTGGTCACCTCCGTTCGGCGGCGCCGCCGCGACCTCGCGATCCTCAAGACGCTCGGCTTCACGCGCAACCAGCTCGCCGCGACGATCGCGGTCCAGGCCAGTTTCGCCGCCGTCATCGGCTGCGTCGTCGGCATCCCGGTGGGGATCGCCGCCGGGCGCGTCCTGTGGGACCTCTTCGCCGGGCAGATCGACGCCATCGCGTACCCGACCGTGCCGGCGGGCACGGTCACCCTCATCGGCGTGCTGGCCGTGGTGCTCGCCGTCCTCGTTGCGACCGTCCCGGGCCGCCTCGCCGCCACGACGCGGACGTCGCAGCTGCTGCGGGCCGAGTGACGGCTCGCGCCCGCGGCACCCCGCGGCTCAATCGGCGAACCGGCTCACCAGCTCGGTGCCGACGCGCCGCACCGTGTCGGGCGTCCCCGTCGGCACGTTGAAGATGAAGTAGTCGACGCCCGCGGCCGCCAGCTCTTCGATCTGCCCCGCCAGCTCGTCGGGCGTCCCCACGTTCGAGCCGGTCGGCTCCTCGCCGGTCGCCTGGCGCAGGAGCGCCTTGGTGTCCGCTGTCTCCTGCGCGCTCGCGGTGAGGACGAGCGTGGCGAGGCGGCTGACGGTCACCTCCGAGGGGTCGCGTCCGACGTCCTTGCAGTGCCCGCGCAGGACCTCGACCTTGTGGGCGATCATGGCCGCGTCGCCGGTGATGTTGCACATGTCCGCGTACTGGGCCACGAGGCGGAGCGTGCGCTTCTCCCCTCCCCCGCCCACGAGGATCGGCGGTCCGCCCGCCTGGATGGGCGGCGGCACGTTCCGCGCGTCGTGGATCTGGTAGAAGACGCCGTCGAAGCTCGCGGCGTCGCCACCAAACATCAAGCGGCAGATCTGCAGTGCCTCCTCCAGTCGGTCGAGGCGCTCGCCCGCCGGCGGGAAGTCGAAGCCCAACCCTTCGTGCTCCGCCTCGTACCAGGCGGCACCGAGCCCGAGGACGGCACGGCCCTGGCTGATGACGTCGAGGGTCGTGACGATCTTGGCGAGGAGCGCGGGATTGCGGTACGTGACCCCCGTGACGAGCGTGCCCAGCTTCACCCGGGTGGTCCGCGCCGCCAACGCACCGAGCAACGTGTACGAGTCGAGCATCGGTGCGTCGGGCCCGCCCAGCGGTGGCAATTGGTAGAAGTGGTCCATCACCCACACCGAGTCGAAGCCGGTCTCCTCGGCCGCCGTCGCCATCTCCACCACGCCGTCGAAAAGGCCGGCCGGCGGGTCGGCGTTGAAGTTCGGGATCTGCAGACCGAAGCGCATTCGACGACCTCCTCGTTCGAGTCGCGAACCTAGCGGCGTGCGCAGCGGGGCGAGCCGGCAGTCACCACCCGGTCCGGCGGCGCAGCCAGTCGAGGGCGACGGCGCCCTGGGCGGCTTGAAAGGACCGGAGCGTCGGGAGCCCGGGCGGCGCTGGCTCGAGCGAATGCGACACGAAGAACCCGGTGACCGCGGCGAGGAGAACGGTGACTGCGTCTGCCTCGAGCGTCCGTTCCCGCTCGTAGCGAGCGAGGAGGTCCTCGGGCAACGGCCCGCCCTCGAGCACGACCGACGGGGCCCAGGCCACAACGTCGAAGGCCGGGTTGCCGACCGCTGCGTGGGGCCAGTCGACGAGGACCACCTCGGCGCCGGCGAGGAGCATGTTGTCCGCCCGCACGTCGCCGTGGACGAGGGTCGACCCCGCGCACGCCTCGGGCCACCCCGACTCCAACTCAGCCAGGCGGGCGAGGTGGCGGTGCGCCCACGGGTCGAGCCCGGGCGGCCCTCCGAGCGCGGCAAGGGACCCCCAGCCGCCGAAGATCCCGCGCGCGAAGACCGAGAGCGGCTCGAGCCCTTGTGCCGGGCTCGGCGTCAGCGCGGCGTGCACCCGCGCCAGGGCGCCGACGACGGCGTCGAACTCGGCCGCGTCCCACGGATGGTGCGGCGGCCGACCCGGAATCACCCCGAACGCCAGCGCGACCCAGTCGCCATCGTCGTACGTGTCGACGAGGCGCGGAAAAGGGCCCGAGGGCGGCAACGCCGCCGAGATCACCGCCTCGCGCCGGTGCATGGACGGCGACTCGGGATTGAGCTCCGCGCCGACCGCCTTCACGAAGAAGGTCCTTCCCGGCCACTGCAGGATCGTCGTCGCGCCGGGCGAGAACCCCCCGGTGAGGTCGCGCGCGGTGTCCGGCGGCCCTCCACCGAGCGCAGCCGCCCACGCCTGCACCCGTTCGGGCACCCGGGCCCACGGCAGGTGGACGCCGGCCGCAGGCGCGGAGCCCGGCGTGCTCACTCGGCAGCCAACACCCTCACGACACGTTCACGGATACCGAAGCGCCCGCGACGCCCTGCGCTTCGGGCCCCGCTGCCGGTCCCGCAGCGGCAAGCGCCTCGTTGATCGACGCCACGAGACGGCGTGCCGACTCGGCGCTCAGCTCCACGGCGACGCGCGCGCCGGGGCCTTTGGCCGGGTCGATGAAGTCGATGTTGAGCGTGTGGTCGAACGGCGCGTGGAACGGGTGGTCGAAGTACACCTGGGCCGTGGTCACGGAGAACCAGCCCTGCGCGCCCTTGGCGCTGCCGGCGACGTCGGCCGCCACGGTGAGGTAGGAGCACATGGTCAGCCTCCCGCCAGGTAACGGCCGTACCAGTCGAAGATGCGCTGCCATCCGTCGACGGCGGCCTCGGGCCGGTAGGCGGGACGGTCCACGGCGAAGAACGCGTGGCCCGCGCCGTCGTAGCGGACGAACTCGTACGTCTTGCCCGCGTCCTTCAGCGCCTGCTCGAGCTCGTCCACCTGCTCGGGGCTCGGGAACTGGTCGTCGTTGCCGAACAGCCCGAGCAGCGGGCAGCCGAGTTCGGGCGTGCGGTCGACCAACGGCGTGACCTTCAGCGGGAACCCCTCGGGCACAGTGCCGGTGACGAAGGCGCCGTAGCAGTCGACAGCCGCATCGACGGGCACGCTCAGCGCGGTGAGGAAGGCGTGGCGGCCGCCGGAGCAATACCCGATCACGCCGACCTTGCCGTTGGACGACGGCAGCGCGCGCAGCGCCTCGACCGCGACGCCGGCGTCGCCCACGAACTGCTCGTCGGGGATGCCGCCGGCCTCACGGGTGGCGGCCGCGGCGTCGTCGGGATCGACATCGAGCCCCTGGCGTGCGTAGAGGTTGGGGCAGATGGCGTTGTAACCCCTCGCCGCGAAACGCCGGGCGATCTCCTTGGTGCTCCAGTCCCAGCCCGGCAGGTGATGGATCACCAGCACGCCGGGGAACGGCCCGTCGCCCGCGGGCACGGCTTGATACGCGTTGATCTGCGCGCCGTCGCGCCCGGTGAGCATGACGTTGCGGGCGCTGAGGGCTTCTTCGGGTGGTGCGGGCACGGTTGCCTCCTTGGCGTTCTTCGGATCTCCGGGTGCGTGTTCGGTGGAGTCCTTCGGTGGGGTTCTCCGGTGGAGTGCTTCGGTGGAGCGCCGCCAACTTACGCGTGTCTCCCGTGCCGGCGGCTGTCGCAACCGGCATGATTGCCCCGGTGCTCCGATCCTCCTCGCCGGCCGTCGCCGTGCGCCGCCCGATGGTCGCGGCGTTCGTGGGCGCCGTCCTCGTGGCCGTCCTCCTCGTCGTCTTGGTGGTCGGCCTCGTGCCGGCATCGCCCACCGGCAGCGCATCCGCCGCGGGTTCCCCCTCCGGCTCTGCGCCGAACGTGCGCACGATCCTCGGGCCGGCTGTGCTCAGCTCGCCGTCCGGCCTGGCCCTCGATTCGGCCGGCGACCTCTTCGTCGCCGACAGCGGTCACTGCCGCGTCCTCGTCGTGCCGGCGAAGGCAGCCGTGCGCTACGGCGTGCGACTGCGACCCGGACGTGTGGCCACCCTGGCCGGCGGAAGCTGTGCGGGCGGCAGCGGAACGGCCGGGTTCGGTCACCCGAGCGGCGTCGCCGTCGACGCGCAGGGTGACCTCTACGTCGCGGAGGGGGCCGAGCAGCGCGTGCTGGAGCTCCGTGCTTCTGCACACGCTGCGCCTGTGACGGTGGCGGGGACGGGACGGCCCGGGTTCAACGGCGACGGCCTGGCGGCGAACGCCAGCAAGCTCGACCAGCCGACGTCGATCGCGCTCGACGCGGCCGGCGACCTCTTCGTGGCCGACACTGCGAACTGCCGCGTGCGCGTGCTCCCCGCCGGCGCCACGTCACTCTTCGGGCAGCCGATGTCGGCGGGCCGTCTCTACACGGTCGCGGGCACGGGCGTCTGCGGCACGGCCGGGCAGGGCGGTCCCGTCGCGGCGGCCCAACTCTGGAATCCGGTTGCCGTCGCGCTCGACGCGTCCGGTGACCTGCTCGTGGCGGACAGCGGTGACCAGTCCGTGCTCCTCGCAGCCACGCGGACCGGCTCGTACTACGGCACGACCGTCGCGGCCGGCGACATCGCCGCGGTGGTAGGCGGCACGGGCAGCTACGGCCCCTATCTCGCCGACGGGCTGGCCGCGACCGGTCCGACCGCCGAGCTCAACGACCCGCGGGGTCTCGCCCTCGGGCCGAGCGGTGCGCTCTTCGTCACCGACGGCTTCATGCAGGCCGTCCGGGTCGTGCCGACGAACGACGAGACGTTGTTCGGCCGCGCTCTGAAAGCCGGGGACCTCTACACGGCGGCCGGCGCCGTGCCGGTGTCCAACGCGGCGGGTGCGGGTGACGGCACGCGCTGGGTGCTGACGCACCTCGGGACCGCAGCCGGCGTCGCCGTCGCGCCGTCGGGGACCCTCTACGTGTCCGACGCGAGCCACAACATCGTCGTCGCCGTCGGCGGAGGCGCGTCGTGACCCGCTTCGGGCGCCGCACCTTCTTGGCCTCGTCGGCCGGTGTGGCCGCGGGTGCGGCCAGCGCTGTCGGTGCGGGCGCGTGGTCGGGCGGCAGCGGTGCGGGGCCCGCGGCGGCCGACGCTGGGGCGGCCGCTGCACGCGCGGAAGGGGCAGACGCCACGTCGCCCGGGCGGCTGCGTGCCGGCGGGCTCACGGTCAACGGGCTGGTGGACCCGCTCGGCGCCGACCCCGACGCTGTCTGGTTCGCGTGGACCCTGCGGGCCACCGGGCGATCGGCCGCGCAGAGCGCGTACCAGATCGTGGTCCGGCGCACGGACCCGGGCCGCGCCGCGACCGTGTGGGACAGCGGCCCGGTCAGCTCGGCGCAGCACGCATTCGTCCCCTACGGCGGACCGGCACTCGCCGGCGACGGCGCGTACGAGTGGACGGTGCGCCCGCGCGGCCACGACTCGCAGTGGGGCCCGACGACCGCCCCGGCCCGCTTCGGCACCGGGCTGCGTACGGGCGACTGGAAGGGCCGGTGGCTGCGCCCGGCCGGCGACTCCCCCCAACCCGACCGCGTGACCTACCTGCGCACGGAGGTGACGCCACCCGCCGGCAGGCTGACACGGGCCACCGCCTACGTCTCGGCGGCACACACCTATCGCTTCTCCGTGAACGGCGCGCCCGTCGACGCGTGGCCAAGCTTCTCGTATCCCGACGAGCAGTACGCGCGGGCAGTCGACCTCACGCCGCTGCTGCGGACCGGGAAGCCCAACGCGTTGGGCGTGCTGCACCGCTGGTACGGGCCCGGGCAGGGCAGGCCGGCCTCGTCGCCCGGCCTGCTCGTCCACCTCTCGCTCTGGTACGCGGACGGCCGGCAGGTCGCGTTCGGATCCGACGCCTCGTGGCGCGAGCTGCCCGCGGAATGGCTGCCGTCGCCGCAGCGCAACGGGGACGTGGGCGACTTCGTGGAGTGGATCGACGGGCGCGCACAGCCACAGGGATGGTCCGTGCCCGGCTACGACGACAGCGCCTGGTCGGCAACTGACGTGATCGGGCCCGCCGGCACGGCGCCGTTCACCCAGACGTACGCACAGCGGACGAGCATCGCGGAGACACCTGTGCTCCCGGTCCGCCTCCACACCGTCGCGGGAGGCGCCGTGGTCGCCGACTTCGGTGCCGTCTACGCGGCCCGGCCGCACGTCGAGTTCGCCCACGGCGAATCGGGGGCGACCGTCTCGATGCGGGCGGGGTACCTGCTCGACCCCGACGGCCAGGTCTCTGCGCTGCACGGCACGCAAGAGACGAACCTCTCGTCCACCTACATCCAGCGCGCGGGCGCGCAGACCTACGAGGCATTCACCTACTTCGGCTACCGCTACTTCCAGATCGACAATCCCGGCGAGGCACTCGGCCGGGATCAGGTCGTGGCCCTGGCGCGGCACGCCGCCATGCCCGAGGTGCCGGCGGCCACCTTCTCGTCGGACAACCGCATGCTGAACGCGGTGTGGCGGCTCACGGCGCGCTCGTGCCTGTACTGCAGCCAGGAACAGTTCGTCGACACCCCGACCCGGGAGAAAGGCCAGTTCACCTGGGACGCCGCCAACGAGTCCGAAGGCGTCATGCGCGCCTACGGCGACCAGAACATGAGCTGGCAGGGGTTGCGCGACGTCGCACGCGGCCAGGCCCGCTACTGGCCGACGGGGCAGACCAACGCGGTCTATCCCAACGGCGACGGCGCCCGGTTCTACGCGACCTTCACCGCCCGCTATCCCGAGTGGGTCTGGCGCTATTACCTCTCGACCGGCGACACGGCCACCGCACTGGAGCACTACGACGCCACCGCGAAGGCGGCGACCTGGTTGTGGTCGGCCCGCCAAGCGGGCAACGGGCTGCTCTACGGCCTCGGCGACACGAGCAACGGCGACCCCGTCTACGGCTACGACCTCTCGGTCGCCGCGGACACCGCGAGCAACGTGCTGGCCGTCAACGCCTTCACCCGCGTCTCCCAGCTGGCCGCCCTGGCGCACGACCAGTCCAACGCCGCCCTCTGGCAGTCCCGCGCCGCCCAGCTGACCGCCGCCGTCAACGCAACCTTGCGCCATCCCGACGGGACCTACGTCGACGGCGTGGACGCGAACGGCGCCCAGAGCTCGAGCCGGTCCCAGGAGGCGAACGCGTTGCCGCTGGCCTACGGCGTCGTACCCGCCGCCGCGGTGCCGGCGGTGGGCTCCTACGTGCTGAGCCGCGGCATCGACGTCGGGCCGAACCACGGGCTCGAGCTCCTGCGCGGACTGGCGGTGGCGGGCATGCCCGCTGGCATGGTGCAGCTCTTGACCAATGCCTCCATCCCTGGCTGGGCCCACATCGTGGCCGCCGGCGGGACCTTCACCTGGGAACAGTGGCGTCCGAGCGACCTGATCGGCGACTCGATGTCGCACGGGTGGGGCTCCTCCGCGCTGGTGGCGATCCAAGAGACGCTCCTCGGAGTCGGCTTCTTGGAGCCGAACCCGGACGGCACCGTGCGGGTGAACGTGGCGCCCCCGTCGTCGGGGCTTGCGCGCGCGGCGGGCTCGGTCCCCACCGTGGCCGGCCCTGTCGTCGTCAGCTGGCAGCGCCACGGGCACGGCGTGGCGCTCGACCTCACCGTGCCGGCCAACGCGTCCGCCGTCGTGCGCCTGCCCGCCACTGACGTCGCCGCCGTGCGGGAGAGCGGGGTGCCTGCCGGCCGCGCACCCGGTGTGGCGGTCCTCGCACCGTCGGCGGGCCGGGCCGTGCTCTCGGTCGGGAGCGGGACCTACCGGTTCACGACGTCCTAGGGACGGCGCGTCTCAGGCCACGAAGACCAAGAAGTCCTCGAGGCGGTCGAAGGTCTGGGGCGGGCATCCGACCACGACGCTCATGTCGTCGAGCGACGAGAACCCGCCCACCGACTCCCTGGCGGCGACGATCTGCGACGCCATGTCCCCGCTGATGTCGGGAATGAGGGTGAGGGCGTTCGCCGACGCGTGGTTGACGTCGACGAGGCCGCCGTCGTCGAAGTCCCGCGGCAGGTCGGGGCGGCCGATGCGCAGCTCGTAGGCCAAGAGCGGGTCCGAGTGCAGGAGGCCCCGCGCGTACTCACGCCTCCGGATCCGCTCGATGGCCAGGCGCTCGGGGTTCGAGTCGCCGTGCCGCAGGGTCAGGACGTCACCGAGGAGCTCGTGGCGCAGCGCGAACGCGTGTGCCGTCCCCACGCTCATCAGCCCCAGCGCCAGCAGCGTCCCGAGCGCCGTCTGCCACCATCCGTTGGCGTTGAGCACGACCAGGCAGAGGCAGGCCGTCACGCCGTAGCCGGCCCCGACAGCGAGCAGCCGGCGGCTCCGCAGCCACAGCCCCCAGTAGAGGAACGGGACGGCCGCGCCGATGCCGAACGTGAGGGCCGGGACCAGGGACAGCAACGCCGACCAGGTCCGGCTCACCGGCGAGCCGGAGATCGTGCGGTACGGCCGGGGCGACCGGTGTCGCCGAACTTGTGGGGAACGAAAGCCGCTGTGCGTCGTCTGCATGGTCGTCTGCTTCCTGGGCGCCTCGCCCACGAAGCGCCCGAAACGTGTCTCTTTCTCTCAATATCGACCGTACCAGTAGCCCAAATGGAGCGGGCAAAAAAGCCTAAATGGTGTCTGCCATTTGGCCGCAATGGGGTGCCGCGCATCAATCCCGCTTGCGCGCGCGCCGCTCAAGCGGGAAAGACGAGGTGAGGCCCGGTCGGCGCGCGGACCCACCCGGACCGGCGCCGGGCCACATGACGATCGTGTGACATCTGTCACGCCGCCGTCGCCGCTTCGACCCCCGTGAAAACCGATTCGGCACCAACTATCCTCACGGGCGCTCTCTTTTGGCGATATTCGGTCCGGACAAAGGGTGTGCCACATGGACATGAATGAGGGCTGGCTCCAGTGGGAGCCGTGCGAGCCCGAGCTTGGCGAAGCGACGCTCTCCCAATTGATGGAGGAGTCCCCACGATTCTTCGCCGGCGGCCACTACGTGGGAGGACGCCGGGCGAAGCTGCCGTTCTACGAGGACTACATCCTTCTGGAGCTGTCGATCACCCGCCACGAGACGACGGATACCGCGTACGCCCTCCACGGGCGATCGGGCACGGAGTGGTTGAACGGGGAGTCGACGCCGATCCACGAGGTGAACGAGTACGAGTCGTTGTCGCTGCCGGCCGATCTCGTCGAGGCGTATCTCCGGTTCTTCCTCCTCTTTCTGCGCAGCGACCAGGGTGCGTTCGTGCTGATCGAGTCCCCCGACCAGCTCCAACTCCAAGAGGGTGCGTCTGCCGATACCCCTGCCCTGAGCCAGTTGCGGGGCGAGATCACCGCCCTGGTCTCGCGGGGTCTGAAAGACGAGCGGTACGAGTTCGACGCCACGGTCGCTTACGCCGACATCCTTTTCCACGCCACCTTCGCGGTGGCCACCGACGGCAACGTGGAGATGATCGACGACCAGCCGTTGTGCGAGCTCACGGGCGTCGACGTGCCGCAGATGCCGAAGCTCGAACTCGGCGTAGCCCGCCCATCCGAACGGGAGATCACCGAAGTCCTGGTCGGCGTCCTCCTCGAGGAGGCGCTGCAAAAGCTGAGTGGCCGCGACGAAGGCGGGAGCGCGCTGCTGCGCCGCTTCAACGACGGGACCCAGTCCGGTGGGCCGATCGAGCAGTTCCGCCGCCTCATCAAGGACTCGAACCCCATCGTCATCTTGGAGTCCGAGATCCCCTTCGTCGAGGACTTCGTCGCCGGCCAAGCCGCCCCGCATCTGATCGAATCGGGGCGGGTCTTGCGAGGCCAGGCGATCCTCGAGCAGAACGACGACCTGCGCTGCCAGTTGTCGGTCTCGGACTACGTCCGCCTCTACCTCCTGTCGTTCCACACCTACCGCACCCTCTTCGACGTCGACCGGGTGGCGCACGAGCTTTCGCTGAGCGATGCCACCGTCCTGATCGGGTGCGAGCGGCTCGAGCAGGTGCCCGAGCCCCTCCGCCGCATCGCCGACCTCGAGATCAGCTTCCCGGCGATCGACCGCAGCCGGTTCTCGCGGATCTTCGAGCGGATATTCCACGAGCCGCCCGGCGCGGACTGGGACGAGCTGGGATTCGACTGGACCCGCTACTTGGTGGTGGCGGACTTCTACATCCCCCGCCAGCTCGATCTGCCGGCGGACGAGGCGGTCACCTACCTGCGCGAGCGGGTGGAGCAGCGCCTCCAACAGGTCTCGCCCGACGACGGCCCCAGTCTCAGCGAGCTGCACGGCCTCGGCGAGGCGCGTCGCGTCGCGGAGGACCTGATCCTCGACATCCAGTCCGCGGTGGCGGGACGCATCCCCTGGTCCGCGGTCGACAAGGGCATGCTCCTGGTCGGCGCGCCCGGGACGGGCAAGACGACGCTCGCCCGCGCGATCGCAAAGGGATGCGAGATCAAGATCGTGATCTCGAGCGCGGCGCGCTGGCAGTCGGCGGGCTACCTCGACGCCCACCTGCGTGCCATGCGGGCCGACTTCGCGGAGGCTCGCCGCTACGCGCCGGCCATCTTGTTCCTCGACGAGATCGACAGCATCGGGAACCGGGAGACGTTCCAGGGCCACAGCGCCCAGTACCAGACCGAAGTGGTCAACGCGATGCTCGAGGAAGTCCAGGGCATCGTGAGCAGCGGGTCGGTCATCCTGGTCGCCGCGACGAACTATCCCGAGAAGGTCGACCCCGCACTGCGGCGCGCCGGCCGCCTCGACCAGGTGGTGACGATCCCACTCCCGAGCATCGAGGGCCTGGAGCGGATCTTCGAGTACCACCTCGCCCAGCTGGAGGGCGAGGCGAAGGTGGGCGACGACGTCGATCCGCACGTGCTGGCCGTGCTCGCCTTCGGCTTGACGGGTGCGGACGTCGAGTTCTTCGTGCGAGGCGCGGCGCGGCGCGCCCGTCACGAGAACCGGCCGATCAGCCAGGCCGACCTCGTGGCCGAAGTCACCCGTCGGCCGCGTCGTCCCGATTCGGCCCCGCAGCTCGGTCCCGCGGATCTGCACAGGGTGGCGGTGCACGAGGCCGGGCACGCACTGGCGCGCCTCATGAGCTCGTCCAAGGGCGCGGATCTGGCCTTCATCAGCATCATCCCGCGTATGGACGGCACCTTGGGATTCGTCGCCTCGGCTCCGACGGAGTCACAGGTCCTCACCCGGCGCACGATGCTCGAGCGGTTGGAGACCACGCTCGCGGGGCGTGCCGCCGAGGCCGTGATCTTCGGGCCCGAGGACGTGAGCACGGGTGCCGGGGGCTCGAGCGAGCACAGCGACCTGGCCGTGGCCACGAGCACCGCGACGTACTTCGTCTGCCAATCGGGCTTGGGTGGACCGACGGCACTGCTCTGGACCACTGCGCCCACCCACGAGCAGATGGCCCGGGTCAACGAGCTCCTGGACCAGGCCTACAACGGCGTGTTGGCCCGCCTCGAGCTCCAGCGGGAGCTCGTCCTTCGCATCGCTGAGGTCCTCAAGGAGAAGCAGGAGATGTCGGGAGACGAGCTGCGACGCCTGGTGCACGCCGGCGACGCTGAGCACTCCGTGCCGGTGGCGTGAGCGGCGAGAGCACCCAGACGGTCGACCTCGTCCTCGAGGGTGGGGGCGTCAAGGGAATCGCGCTCGTCGGCGCGATCTCGGTCCTCGAGGAGCACGGTCTCACCTTCGCGAGGGTGGCAGGCTCGTCGGCCGGTGCCATCGTGGGCTCGCTCGTCGCGGCCGGGATGTCCGCCGCGGACCTCCGGGCGGCGATGGAGGCGCTCGACTTCAAGCGGCTGTGCGACGACACCTCGTTCGGCAAGGTCCCGCTCGTGGGAAAGGGACTGTCGTTCTTCTTCGAACACGGCGTCTACGAAGGGGACTTCTTCCGCGACCTCATCGCCGGTCACCTCGCCGATCTCGGCGTCCATACCTTCGCCGATCTGCGCTTCGACGATCCGTCGAGCAGCCTCCCCGAGCACAAGCAATTCAAGCTCCTCGTCACCGCATCGGACGTCAGCCGGGGCCGGCTCATGCATCTGCCGTGGGACTACGCCCTGAACGACATGGACCCGGACAAACAGTGCGTCGCCGACGCCGTGCGGGCCTCGATGTCGATCCCGTTCTTCTTCCGTCCTGTCCGGCTGTCGATTCCCGGGAAGCCGCCCTCGACCCTCGTCGACGGCGGCATGCTGTCGAACTTCCCGATCGACGCGTTCGACAGCGTCGACGGCCAGCAGAAGCGCTGGCCCACCATCGGGATCAAGCTGGTCGCCCGCTACGACCCCGAGCAGGTGCAGCACGAGGTCACGGGTCCGATGAGCCTGGCGGAAGCGCTGATCGGGACCATGTCGAGCTGGCACGACCAGATGGAGCTGCAGGACCCCAAGGTCGTGGAACGGACCATGTTCGTCGACAACCTTGGAGTGAAGTCGACCGACTTCGACATCGACAAGGGCACGCAGGCGAAGCTGTTCGAGAGCGGGCGATCTTCGGCCGAGCGGTTCCTCAAGGAGCAACTGCCCGCGGCGCTTGCCAGCTAGCCGGCTCCGCCCGCCCGCCGGCCCGCCAAGGCTCAGATCGTGGCGACGTCGGGGGTGATCTCGGCGTACTGGTCGAGAGGCAGGATGCGGACTCCGGCGGGAGCGAAGGCCTGGTCGAGAATGCGTGCGCAGTCGACGTCGCGGGACGAGTCGCTTGACTCGTCCATTCCCTCCGCGCCGACGAAGTACCCCTGCAGCCAGGTCCCGATGACGTCACCCCGTAACGCGGGTATTGCGCCACCGACCAAGCCATCGCTGTCGACGTCAAAGGCCAGCAACAGCATCCCGTGCGCCCGACGGCCGTCGGGGCCCAATCTGGGCTGGAAGTACGGGAGATCGAGCACGCGGGCGTCGAACCGTCCGTAGAAGGAGAGCCGAGCGGTCGGGTCCCCAATCAGACCCTCCGCGCTGTGACATCTCGGGTCATCGACTTCCGCGAGCGTCACGAGCGCGCCTCGTGCGCGCGACCAGACGGGAAGGTATTCCATCAACACAGTGCCGACGCCTCGACTTCGCAGGCCCGGCCGTGCAGCCAGGTACGACAGCAGATAGACGCGGCTTGCCGGGTCCCAATCACCGATCATTGCGCCGAGGATCTCACCCGACTCGTCACACGCGGCGGCGACATCGGTGTTCCTCTGCGTCTGCTCGATCGACCATGCCATCATCTCGAGCGGTTCCAGCTCCTCTCTCCGAAACGATGGCACCAGGATCTCTTCGTAGAGCCGGTTCAGCAACGCCGTAGCGTCCGGCCTGCCGGCCACATCGACGACCGAGGGAGCGGGCGGAGCCGGCTCAGCCACTCGGCCTCTTTGCATAGTGATCTGACACCTTCGCGGGACTGCGAACGCCACCGATACCGAAAGCCCGCCGAACGCGGGCCAGGCGGGCATGGGCCCACTTTTTGACCGCTCGGGCAAACTCCGCCGCCCCGGGAAGGCTGCAGACGAAATAGATCAAGACGAGCACGCCGATGGCGAGGATTGTGAACTCTGCAATGTCGAAGGTGCCCTGTTTGTTGACCCCGGTGTCGAGAAGCGCGAAGAGTGCCGCCAGGGAGGGCACACCGACGAGCACGGCTCCCGCGCCAAAGAAGAACTCCTGTATGCCCTGTCGCCTCTGTTCTCGCTTAGCCGCCATTGTCGAGAGCGTGTTCAGGTGCGCGTCGAGCACCGTAAAGTGCGACTGGAGCTCGTCTTCCAACGTATCGATCCCGGCCGTGTCACACATGTGATCGAGATAATTCCTGTGGACTGCCGTGAGACACAGGTCTGGTGAGCGAATCTTTGCGATGACAGTCGTGGCCTTCGTGAGCAACTTGCGAAGCTCGAGTTGCTTCTCCGTGATATCGGACACCGTTTCGTCTTCGTTAAGACTCGGAATGGCCCGTTTGCGGATTTGTCCCATCCAACTCTCGAGCAGCACAGGCAAGGACGCAACGAACTGCGCCATTTCCTCATGCTCCTTGATGAGGAATTCCGGAGTCCCCCGGAGCAAACCACAGGTCGTATTGGTCGTTCGGTAGGCAAAGTTTCCATCGAACGACAACGGCTGCATCACGCCGGGATCGTTGCTGAGATCGGGGGTGGCGTAGCGGCACCACTCCTCGAGCACAGCCGCGGCCTGCCGCACTGGTTGCACGAGCAGAGCGATACCTTTTGCGGCCGCCAGCTCATCGAAGGACAGGTCGCTTTCGTACGCATAGCCGCTCCCCCCGTCTTCGAAGGCAAGTTGCTCGAGCGACAACTGCCGTGCAGTCATGATGACATGCGGATATGACTTTCGCGAGCGTCCATCCTCGGCCGCCTTCGAGTTCTCGTGGCTCAGTTCGTCACCAAGTTCGTTGAGGATCACGGCATCTTCGAGGTGCTCGACCAAGCTGTCGATGAGATCGTGCGCAAAGTCGTAGAGACGTTCCCACGTGTGGTCTTCGTTTCCGAAGATGACCGTTTCGTCGCCCATTTGCTCCATGGCCCTGCGCATCGCTTGATTGAGCTCGTGTATAGAAGCGTCGTTCAGCCAGAACTGCAGCCGTACGTAGTGATTGCCAATGCGGCTCAACCGAACTTCGAGATCGAAGGAGATGTCGAACTGAGCCGGGTCGATTTCCTTTCCTTCTTCGTCTTTCAGCCGGCCCTTATCGTGCAGAATCTTCGGAGCCATCATCTTCACGAGTGGTCGTGCGCCCGAGAACCTGAACGCAACCCCTGAAAAGAGATCTGCATCGCTTTCGGCGGCGCCATCCCACATGTCGGTCAGCACAATGTCGCTGACGCTGGCAGTTGCACCGTTGAATCGCCACTTCTGACGCTTCTCTACCTTCGGCTCCGTCTGGTGAGGCTTGTGACGGTGGTGGTGGCCCTTGTGGCCGTCGTGGCGGTGTTTTGTGTCCGCGCGCTGCTCCCCTTCGCTGGCGACCTCGGCGCCTTCATCCTGAGTCTCTTCCGGCTCTTCCGTACACATCTGGGCTGCTTCGATGAGACTCACTGGATCCGCCCACGGGACCGCGAACGGATAGCAGTAGATGACATTCGCCTTGTCGACGTGGAGCCGGGGCCACGCTTCGCGCAAGCTTTCGAGCCCGAGGCGGTGGCTGCGAAGCTCGCTCTGGTAGACGTCTCCCTTGAGAAGCGTTTCGTTCGTCTTGAGGTCTTCGATGGCGTCCGAGATCTGCGAATAGGCGCTCGCCTGGGCATACACGTAGTGGTCAAAGACAGTCCCGCTCACGGTGCCGATGGAGCTGAAGTACACGATGTCAATTGCCGCTCTCTGGCGCACGAAGGCACTGCAGTCGACGGGGGGCCCGAGACCACGTTCCAGCAGGCTCTTGGCCCGAGTGAGTACCTCCTCCGCGTCGCTGGACGAAGACGTGCCGGACTCGGCGAGGAGCGGCGTGACGACCTTGATTACCCGTTCCGCCCCATCGCCCATCGTCACCGGGCATGAACAATTGAGCCCGCTCTCGACCTCCATCGCCGCGTCGATGCACTCGATCAGGCACATGAGCTCATCCAGCACGTGCTTCGTGTGTTTGTCGAGCGAGGCTTCGACCTTCTTCAGAGCGGATTTGGACACACCCATCACCTTGCGGATGCCGCTCCAATCCGAGGTGTCCTCCCAGATCCTGAGAAAGCGAGCGTAGAGGTAGGCAACTAGGAGAGTGATTTCCTCGTGCGACGCAGCCGCAGAACGGAAGCAACTCTGCAGGTTCTGCCTCGCCCCGACGTCCAAGAACAATGCCGCGACTTCGGTGAGCTCCTCGTCCTCTGCCGCTCGAATCTCCGCCGGCGTCCGGCCGCCGTCTCGTTTTGCTGGTGTGGAGCTGTGCTCTTCCTCTACCACCTCGCGGCGCTCGAGAGCCGCCCTCCTGATGAGTTCTGGCTTCTCCTCGAGAAGAGTTCTGAACGCCCCTTCGGGGTCACGAATTGTCTCGATCGCCGCGTCGAGCGTCTTGACGGGCTCGCCGACTGCGAGCAGCTCCAAGAGGTCGTTTTGCAGTGTCGGGTCGAAAACGATCGCTCCGCGAAGGCTCTCGCGAGAAACGTGGTGCGGTGGACTGAGCCTGCCCTCGAGCGTCTCCTTCAAGGTGTCCAGCTCCCGATTGAGCAGCTCCTTACCGATCGTGCCCCAAGGCACCGTCTTGTCCTCGCTCGGCTGCGTCGCTCGCGGATCGTCGCCGTCGAACTCGGCCCGTCGGGTGGCGGTGGTCGTCATGGCATGCGTTCCTCGGATCCCTGGCCGGACAATTTCGTGCGCCTGAGCTGCAACGTTAGTGAAACTCTTGAACGGGCGCTCGGGACGTCCGGTCGCCGGTGGCGCGTCGCCGTTGCGAGGTCGACCGTTCTCCCCGGACCCAACTGGGCGGAGACAGCCGATGCACGAAAGGGACGACAGACAGGCCGGAGGTCGAAGCGAACCGGGACTCGCCGGCGCTTCGGCGCGCGCCGAATACGAGCGCCGGAGTGCCTGCGACGCTGCCCGCCGTCGCGCCAAGTTCGGACGCCTCGCTCCCGTCGTGCAGCTGCTGGCGGGGCCGCGACCCACGACCGAGGCATGGGGACGAGGGGCGGAGGGCGAAGAGCTCGTGGGCCGGCGGATCGAAAGTGTCATCGGTTCGGACGGCGTTGCGCTCCACGACCGGCGGATCCCAGGCCACCGAGGCAACCTCGACCATCTGGTCGTCGCAGCTACTGGCGTCTGGGTGATCGACGCCAAGCACTATCACGGCCGTCTGGCGCGCAAGCAGGCCGGCGGCTGGTTCGCGCCGCGCGCGGTTTTGACGATCGCACGACGTGACGAGAGCAGGCTCATCGCGGCGGCCCGCCGGCAACGAGCCACCGTCGAAGCCGTGCTCGATCCAGACATCCCGACTCGAGCGGTGCTCTGCTTCACCGGCGTCGACCTTCCGCTCCTCGCCCGGCCGTTCGTGATCGACGACGTTCTTGTCACGTGGCTTGCGGCATTGGCCCGGACGCTCTGCGCCCCCGGACCACTGGGCCCGACGCAACGCGGTGCCGTGGCCGATCGTCTGGCCCACGCCTTTCCGCCTTACCGGCGCTGAGCGGCGGATCGCAGCCTCTCGCAGAGCGGCGGCCACGAGTTCACGCGCCCGGCGGCACCTCCCACAGCCCGACCGGCGCGCCACCAAGCGGGTAGTGACCCGGCAACCGCTCCCCCGACATGGCCCGCTCCATGCGCTGCTGCATCCCGGGGAGGAGCGTCCCGTCCTTGATCATCGCCATGAACGTGGCGCCGGCGTTGCCCACGTCGAAGAAGTCGCGCTGCCACGACCACATGAAGTTCCCGCCGTAGCGGAACCACGAGCCGCCGAGTCCCGCGATCTCGTACTGCGAGCCGTCGGCCCGCGTGGCATCGGCCACCTGCTTCCACAGGCCGAGCACCTCGCCTTGCTGGTCGTCGATCAGCACCTTTTGGTACGGGTACGTCCACCCCTCGAGGCCCGCCATCTCGAGCCCGAGGGCGACCTCGCGGATCTGCTCGCGGCCGACGACCATGAACTCGTCGTTGGGCCCGACGTTCCAGCCGTAGGTGGCGTCCTCGGTGTAGAGGTCGGCCATGTGGTGCCAGTCCTTGTTCGCCTCGCCCTGGCGGTTCACCTCGAGCCAGCGCTCGACCATCTCCTCCAGTTCGGCACGCGGGTACGGGGGCATCGTCGTCAGTCCTCCTCTATCGACAGGGCACGGGTGGGGCAGTACTTCACAGCCAGGAGGACCTGCTCGCGCAACTCTTCCGGCGGCTCGGGCTGGAGGATCGTCAGCTCCCCCTGCTTCGACACCGAGAACACGGTCGGGGCCTCACCCTCGCAGGCGGCGTGACCCTGGCAGAGGTCGCGGTCGACGACGACCCTCACGACGCCGGACCCGAGACGGCAGCGCGACGGCGGTACCGGACGAGGCACGGCTGCTCGAGCTGCACGACCATCTTCGAGTGGTCGTTGCGGTAGCTGTCGAGCGGCTGGGCCGCCTCGAACTCCCACCCCTGCAGGAGCACCGAGAAGATCGCCTTCAGCTGCATCATGGCGAAGGCGGCGCCGACGCAGCGGTGGCGGCCGGCACCGAAGGGGATCCAGGTCCAGGGGTTGGCCCGGTCCTCCTCGCGCGGCTCGAGGTAGCGGGTCGGGACGAAGTCGTCGGGATCGGGGAAGTCCTCGGGGATGCGGTTGCAGATGGCGGGGCTGGCGCCGACGAACTTGCCCGCCCCGATGCGGTAGCCGCCGTATTCGAGGTCTTCCATCGCGACGCGCAACAACAAGATGAGCGGCGGGTGCAGGCGGAGAGCCTCCTTGATCGCCGACTCCAGCCGCGGGATCTCGCGCAGCGCCTGGAAGCTCACCTCGGAACCGTCGGCGTAGAGCGCGTCGAGCTCTGTGTTGACTGCCGCCATCTCGCCGGGATGCCGCAGCAGCTCGATGAGCGTCCACGCCGCCGTCCCCGACGTCGTGTGGTGCCCGGCGAACATCATGGAGATGAACATGCCGGTCACCGTGTCGGCGTCGAAGCGCGGCGAGCCGTCCTCCTCGCGGATCGACAGCAGGATGTCGAGCAGGTCCGCCTCGCCCTCGGGCGGCGGCGACCCGTCGGTGCGGCGCTCCATGATGCCTGCCACCAGCTCGACCAGCGCCGCGCGCGCCGCGTCGCGGCGCTGGAAGCTCTCGATGTCGGCGTAGGGGTCGACGTAGGCGATGGGGTCGGTGCCGCGCTCGAGATCGTGGTACAGCTGCGCGAAGCGTCCGTCGAGCTCCTGGCGGAAGCGCGGGCCGATGAGGCACGCCGACGACGTGTAGATGGTCAGCTCGGCGAACCAGTCCAGGAGGTCGATCTCGCCCTCGTCGTCCCACCCCGCCACCATCTGCTCGACTTCGCGCGCGATGGTCGCCGCGTGCCCGCGCATGAACTTGTCGCGCAGCGCCTGGTTGTGCAGCATCTCGCGCCGGCGCTCGGGTGGGGCGTCGAAGACCACGCCGGTGCCGAAGATCGGGGTCATGAACGGGTAGGCCTCGGCCTGGTCGAGCTGCTCCTCGGGCGCCCGGAAGTAGAACTCGTTGGCGCCCGCCCCGGTGAGGAGCACGACGTCGCGTCCGCCGAGCGTGAACTCGCCGACGTCGCCGCACTCCGCGCGCACCCGCGCCATGAGCGCGATCGGGTCGCGGCTCAACTCGTCGAGGTGCCCGTTCTCCGTCTCGCCCCCGGACACTCGCGGCGGTTCGCGCAATGTCGTCTCGGTCGTCATGGTGCGGCCTCTCCCTTTCCGGCCCCCGTCGGCGCGCTGCCCGGCGGCTCCGGCGCCGGATCGAGCGGGGCCTCGGGCTGGACCTCGATCACGCTCAGGTGCGTCCCGCGCGGCGCCGACGCAGCGTGGGCGATCGCCAGTGCCACGCCGTCGGGGCGCAAGAACGCGGAGTGCCTAGCGAGCCCCCAGCGCGTCCACTCCGCCAACACCTCGGCCGTCACGTCGGGGTCCCAGTCCATGCCCATCCCGGTCAGCGTGGGCCCCGGCCGCACGATGACGGCGCGCACGCCGGTTCCCTCGAGCTCCATCTGCAACGCGGTCACGAACCCCTCGAGCCCCCACTTCGACGCGACGTAGGCCGACATGCGCGGGCGGGGGTGGGCGACCACGTCGGAGGTGACGAAGATGAGGTCGCCGCGGCGGCGCTCGACCATGCCGGCGCCGAAGGCGCGGACGAGGCGCTGTGCCCCGCCGACGTTGACGCGGAGCACCTCTTCGAAGTCGTGGGGTGCGGTGTCGAGCGCACTGCCCGGCTGGATGCGCGCCGCGTTCGACACCAGCACCTCCACCGGCCCGAACGCGTGCTCCGCCGACTTGGCGAACGAGGTGATGGACGCGGGGTCGGCCAGGTCGAGGTGGAACGCCTTCGCCTCCCCGCCGTCGTCGCGGATGGCGATGGCGATCTCCTCGCAGACCTCGGTGCGGCGAGCGCCCAGGACGACGGGGTGGCCCGCCTCGGCGAGGTGGCGCGCGGTGGCGGCGCCGATCCCCGACGACGCGCCGGTCACGACGGCGGGCCGGCGTTGGGGCGGCGGGTCGAAACGCGGCATCAGCGCAGTGTCACGGTGGTGGGGAGCGCGGCGAAGCCGCGCACGTTGATGGAGTGGACCCGTGTCACCCCGTCGGGGTCGACGTCGTAGTCGCGCACCCGGCCCACGAGCTCGGTGAGGGCGACGCGGGCTTCCATGCGCGCCAGGGCAGCACCCATGCAGAAATGGCGGCCGCTGCCGAAACTCACCAGGTCCTGGGTGCTGCGCTCGAGGTCGTAGGTCTCGGGGTCGGCAAAGACGTCCTCGTCGCGGTTGGCCGACCCGATGAGCAACAGGATGCGACGCCCGGCGTCGATGTCGACGCCCTGAACGCACACCGGCTGGCGCGTCACCCGCACGAGCATCTGCGTGGAGGTGTCGTAGCGCAGCGTCTCTTCGACCCAGTTGGGCACGAAGTGCTGCTCGCCGAACGGCTTGGCACGCTGGTCCGGGTTGCGCCAGGCCCAGTACCAGGCGTTGCCCAGCAGCTTGGTCGTCGTCTCGTTGCCGGCCACCACGAGGAGGAAGAGAAAGCCGATGACCTCGTCGTCGCTCAGGCGGTCGCCGTCGATCTCCGCCTGGAGCAGGGACCACGTCAGGTCGTCGCGCTCGTGACGGCGGCGGTCCGCCACCATGTCCGCGTAGTACCCGGCGAGGGTGAGCGCGGCCTCGAGGCCCTCCGGCGGGATGTCGTCGATCCCCTCCTCGCGGTGCACCAGCAGGTCGGCCAGGCGCCGCACCTCTGCCCGGTCGGCGGGCGGGACGCCCACCAGTTCGGAGATCACGTCCATCGGCAGCCGCCCGGCGAAGTCGCCGATGAAGTCGAAGTGGCCGGACTCGAGCGCGGCGTCGAGGTGCGAGACGGCCAGGCGGCGGATGCCGTCTTCCATGGCGGCGACGCGGCGCGGCGTGAAGCTCTTGCCGACGATGGAGCGCATCCGGGTGTGCTTGGGCGGGTCCATCGCCAAGAACGACATGGCGCGGTGGGCCTCGGGCCCGAAGGCGGCGGGATCGAGGCTGACCCCGTACGCGTTGGAGTAGTGGTCGACGTCGCGGAACGCGTGCAGCACGTCCGCGTGGCGCGCGTAGGCGAAGAAATCGAGTTCGTCGTTGTAGAAGACCGGCGCCTCGGCCCGCAGTCTGGCGTAGGTCGGGTAGGGGTCTTCGTGGATCGCGTAGTCGTAGGGGCTGTAAGCGAGCGGCGCGACGGTCGTCACCGCGCCGCCACCGACCCCGCCCGCGCGCCCCCGCCCGTCCGTGCGCCCGCCGTCATCAGCGACGCGGCGTCGGCCATGAGCCCGGGGACGGCGTCGAAGTCGAGGTGCCCCATCCCTGCGCTGATGAGCGCACCCGTGTAGGTCGCCTGGAGGACGGGCAGCACGGCACGCTCGGTGGGCGTGCCACCGAGCGCGGCGGCCAGCCGGCGCCCGATCTCCGCCCCGATGCGCGACCGCACGCGCTTGACGTCGGGCCCGTCACCCAGGAGCGCCGTGGTGCACGCCGCGACCGCGGCAGGGCTCATGGATGCGAACCCCATCGTGCGCGCCGTGTCCGCGACGCGCTCGGGCAGGTCCAGGGAGAGGTCGACGAGATGCGGCGACGCCTGCACGCACCGCCACAGCACCTCGGCCAGCAAGTGGTCCTTGCCGGAGAAATAGGTGTAGGCCGTCGCGGGCGCGAGGCCCGCCCTCTTCGCGATCGACCGCACCGAGATCTCGGCGTACCCGCGCTCCTCCGCCTCCTCGCCTGCCGCCGCGACGAGGCGCTCCATCACCGACGCCTGGCGCTCGGAGAGGTGGCGGCGCGCCGGCTGCTCGCCGTCCGTCGCCGTCCCGGGCTCGGAACCCGCCGCACCTGTCTCCACGGGGTCGAAGACGATCACGAGCCCGGTGTCGCAGGCGCCGGGAGGTGCGGCGTGCCGTCCTTCATGTCGGGGAAGGCGAACGTGGCCGCGGTCGTGCCGCGGGTGATCTTGGTGATGTCCTTCTCGGGCAGCGTCTCGGTCTCGTCCTCGATCACGATCTCCCAGCGGCAGTGCGGCATGCGGTCAGACGGCACCCGCGGCGGCCGGTGCACATGGCGGATGTGTGCCTTGGGGTTGATCGCCTGGGCGGTCACGTCGAACGTGCCGTCCTCGATGTGATGGCACATGTTCGTCACCATCACGTCGCCGAACGGCTCGGCGTCCATCAACGCCCCGCAGTAGGCAAGCTCGAAGTACCCGTGCTTCTCGTCGACGACCTCGTAGTGCACGTCGAGGTAGTGGTGCGGGAAGCCGGGGTCGAGCTGGAGCACCTTGAAGATCGCCGAGACGCCGTCGCCCTCGATGTTCATGACGCGGCGCAACCGGTCGCCGTAGACAGGGCTGGCGCCCGCCCACTCCTCGATGGCGAGCTCCTTGACGGCGTCGGCGCCGTAGCGCAGGCCGATGGCGGCGCACATGGAGCGGTCCAAGAGGTGCACGATCAGCGCGTACTCGCGCACGAGGCGCACCAACGCCTCCTTCGAGAGGTCCTCGTAGTCGAAGGCGGGGTCGAAGGCGCCGGCGTAGTCGGGCCGGCCCTCGTCCGCGCCCTCGCCCCCGCGTGCGGGGCCGCCGCTGGCCTCGGTCATACGTCCAGACTATAGTCCAGACAGTTGTCCAAATCTAGTGTCAGGGTCCGGGACACCAGCGACCGCGGAGGATGGCCGGGTGGCGCAGAACGAGAGCGAGACGGCGCCGATCCCCCGCGCCGGGGTCATCGGCTTGGGGGACATGGGCGGGGGCATCGCGTCCTCGCTCGTTGCGGCCGGCGTCGCCGTCACTGTCTGCGACGTTCGTGAGGAGGCCACCGCGCCGTTCCGGGAGGGGGCCCGCGTGGCGGCCACACCCTCGGCGCTCGCCGCCGCCTCCGACGTCGTCTTCGTCGTCGTCTTCAACGACGCCCAGGTGCGTGCGGTGCTCGAGGGACCCGACGGCGTGTTCGCCGGCGCGCACGACGGCACCGTCGTGGTGGTGATCAGCACCATCCCCACCTCGTCCCTGCTCGAGGTGCGCGCCGCCGGAGCCGGGCACGGGGTGGCCGTCCTCGACTGTGGCGTGAGCGGCGGGCCCGACGCGTCCGCGGCGGGCGATCTCGTGTGCATGATCGGCGGCTCGGCCGACGAGGTCGACCGCGTGCGGCCGGTGCTCGACGTCATCAGCTGCCTGGTGCTCCACATGGGGCCGCCAGGGGCAGGCCTGGCCGCCAAGCTGGCGCGCAACCTCATCACTTACGGCTCGTGGCTGGCCGCCTTCGAGGCGCAGGAGCTCGCCGAGGCGGCGGGGATCGACCTCATCAAGCTGGGTGAGGCCACGCGTGAGAGCGACAAGCGGATCGGTGGCGCGTCGCGCCTCATGTTCCGCACGACCGCCGAACCCTGGCCGCCCGACACGAACGACTTCCTGCTCGACGCCATGCGCGCCGGCGCGGACACCGCGCTGAAGGACCTCGAGGCCATCCGCGCGCTGGGCGACCAGCTGGGCGTCGCGCTCCCGCTGGCCGAGCTCACCGAACGCCGCACCGAGCGCGTCTTCGGTTTCCCCGGCGAATGAGGTTGCGCCTACCGTGCGGGGGCACCAGCACGACCAGGAAGGCACGGCCATGAGCGATCCCTCCGACACCCGGGCCGCCGGTGTCGCCAAGATGCGGGAGGTCTACGGCTTCACCGTCGAGGACCCCGACGCGCTGCCCGGCCGGTACGCGGCGCTCACGGTCGACCACCTCTTCGGCACCGTCTGGACGGACGAGACGCTCAGCCTGCGCGACCGGCGCCTCGTGACGATCGGCGTGCTCGCCGCCCTCGACAAGGCGGGCCTCTTGGAGATCCAGTTCGACGCCGCGCTCGAGCGCGGCGAGCTGACGGTCGAGCAGGTGCGCGAGCTCGTCGTGCACCTCACGCACTACGTGGGCTGGCCGCTCTCGACCGACCTGGCCGGCGCCGCGGAGAACGTGATCCGGCGCCGCGCACAGGCGGCCGACGCAGCCTCGCCGGGCCAGGGCTGACGCCGCAGTGGCACGCATCGAGGTCGACGACGCCGCACCCGGCGTGCGCGTCATGACCTTCAACCGGCCCGAGGTCCGCAACGCCTTCGACACCGTCATGTACCTCGAGCTCACGGCGGCGCTGCGGGCCGCCGACGGCGACGAGGCGGTGGGTGCCGTCGTCCTCACGGGCGCGGACGGGGCGTTCACCTCGGGCGCCGACCT
>DATJTU010000179.1:0-9822 GCA_035503015.1 Acidimicrobiales bacterium
AGGTCAGGCGTGGGCTGGCTGCCTTGTCGGGTACCGCGGTCTCCGGCACACTGCAGCGCGGGGAGGTGTCCGTGGGCGTCGTGACGATGTTGCTGCGGGGCGAATTCCGCCACCGCTGGCGGGCCTGGGTGGCCGGCGCGGTGCTGGTGGCCTTGGTGAGCGGCCTTGTGCTCGCCGGCGTCGCCACGGCACGCCGGACGGCCACGGCGTTTCCGAGGTACAGGGAGGCGCACGGCTTCGACTCGTTCTTCTACGCCGTGAACACGGCCCCCAAGGCGATCGCACTGCCCGTCGTCACGTCGTCGGTCCTCATCGACACACCGGTGATCGGGCCGATTCGTTGCAGCTGTGGCCGCGCGATCAACCCCACGGACATCTCGGTGGACGAGGTTGCTCCCGCGCAACAACTCCGGATCTCGAAGTTGGTCTCCGGCCGACTACCCGACCAGTCCCGGCCGGACGAGGTCCTGGCTTCCTTCACGCTGCAGCACGACTTCGGGGTGCAGGTGGGGACGGTGCTCCACGTGCCGCTGGCGTCGGAATCCCAACGGCAGGCAGTCCTCGAGAACGAGAACATCATTCCGGCGGGCCCCGACGTCGCGCTCAGGGTGGTCGGCATCGAAGCCTCGGAAGTCGAGTTTCCGACCGCCACGGCGCCGGACTACGACCTCTATACGACCGACGCCTTTGCGCGCCGGTACAACCCGGACGCGATTGTCTTTCGCGAATACTTCGTGTCGCTCCGCCACGGCGCGGCGTCGCAGCCCGAATTCGAGAGCCAAGCAAGGTCGCGGGGCGCACTTTCGTTCACCGATCTCGATGCATTGGGCGCGACGATCACCGCGTCGATCGAACCGCAAGCCGACGGATGGTGGATCCTGAGCGGACTCGTCGCGCTGGTGGGCCTCGTGGTGGTCTTTCAGGCCCTGCTCCGCCAGGCGATCGTCGAATCCGAGGACTACCCGACCCTGCGGGGACTCGGCATTGCGCGTGACCAACTCGTCGGGTTCGTCATGATCAGGACCGCGGTCATGGCCTGCGCGGGCATCGTGTGCGGGTTCGGTATCGCAGTTGGGCTGTCGGTCTTCGCTCCCGTGGGAGAAGCGAGGGTGGCTGATCCGTCCCCGGGCCTGAACGTCGACCCGCTCGTCCTCGTGCCCGGCGCCGTCATCGCGTTCGTGGTGGTCGTCCTGCTCGGCGTGTGGCCCGCGGTCCGTGCCACGCGGACGGATCGGAGCGACGCAGCTGCGATCAGGCCGTCGAGGGTCGCGGCGTACCTGTCGTCGGCTGGCGCACCGCCGACGATGCTGATCGGCGTCCGCCACGCCCTCGAGCGTGGGCGTGGGCGTACTGCGGTCCCGATCGGTTCGGCTCTGGTGGGCGCCATCCTGGCGGTGACCGCGTTGAGCGGGACGGCCGTGTTCGCGGCGAGTCTCTCGCACCTCACGAGCACGCCGTCCCTCTACGGGCAGAGATTCGACGGCTGGTTCTCTTTCAACGCGACGGGCGACACCTCCCAGAACGCCGCACTCGTTGCCGCAGTCGAGCGCCCGGGCATCTCCGCCGTGACGATGGGAGTCGCCGGGGCGGTGGAGATCAACGGGAAGGTCGTCGACGCGTTGGCCGGTCAGAGCTTGCGTGGCCCATTGCTCGTCACTGCGTCCGACGGGCGGACGCCCTCGTCGGCCCACGAGGTGGTCCTCGGCGCGTCGACGATGCGGCAAGTCGGCGCCCGCGTCGGCTCCGTGGTGCACGTGACATCACCTTCCTCGAACGGTGGGATCCGTTCGGGCAGCTTCACCGTCGTCGGGACCGGTGTCTTCCCGCCCGACTTCAACAGCCAGGGTTTGGGGACGGGCGCGATCTTCCGGCTGAGCAGTGTGGCGGGGAGCCCCTGTCCGTCGGGGCCGGGCGCTCGAGACTGCGAAATAGAGAAGGTGGCCAGACTCGGCGGAGCCGTCCTGGTGCAGTCCGATCCGGGCGCCCAGGGCCAGGCTGTGCTGGCGCGGGTCGCTCGCGCCTATCCCTCGCAGGTGAACTACCCCAGGCCGCCGACGAACTTGGTGAACTTCGGCGAGGCCGTCAATTTCCCGTTGATCTTCGGGGTGATCGTGGCGCTGTTCGGTGTCGCCACGCTGTTGCACTTCCTCGTCGTGAGCGTGGCGCGCCGCAGGCGGGAGCTCGGCATACTCAAGTCACTCGGGTTCGTCCGCCGACAGGTCGCTCTTTCGGTGTCCTGGCAGGCGACGACCGTCGCGTTGATCGGCATCGTCATCGGCGTCCCGCTCGGGATCGCGCTGGGACACGTGGTGTGGGACGCCTTCGCCACGAATCTCGGTGTCTTCCCGCAGCTCGTGGTCGGCACGGGCGTCGTCGCGCTGATCGCCGGCGGCGTCCTGGTGGTCGCGAACCTGCTCGCCATCGGCCCTGCGCTCGCCTCGGCCCGCGCCCCGTCGGCCTCCCTTCTCCAGTCGGAGTAACCCAGGTGCAACGAACGGGAGCCGAAACCGGTCGTCCCGCAGCCAGGCCGCCGGCCGCGGATACGGTGGGCCGCGTATGGCGCAGGGCCGCGACGACCAACCCGAGGACGACTGGCAGCACGCCGTCAAAGAGACGCTCAAGCCATTGCGCGACCATGTCGTGCACGCGCTCGGCGGGACCATGCCCGAGCGGGGCCTCACCTACGACCAGCTCGTGGGCCTCGTCTACCCGACGCTGCCGGACGATCTCCGGCCCGAGGTCGACGCTGCCGCTGCCGGCGATCTGACCAAGGTGACGACGATCCGGCGCATGCTCGGATCCATCGAGCACCAGCGCGCGCCCACCGCCTTCTCCGTGCAGTTGACCGAGCAGGATGCGGTGCGGTGCCGGGTCGGCCGGGTCGAACTGTTCGCCGACACCGCGGACGCGGCGGTGACGCCGGGGTTGCAGTCGGGGGAGTACGAACCGCACCTCTCCGCGGTCTTCGAGCGGTACTGCACGCCGGGCATGACGGTGGTGGACGTCGGGGCCAACCTCGGTTACTACGCGTTGCTGGCCGCGCACCTGGTCGGGCCGACGGGCACGGTGGTGGCGCTCGAGCCGAACTCGGAGAACTGCCGGCTGCTGCTGTCCTCGCTGCGACTCGGCGGCGTCACGAACGTCGAGGTTCTTCCTGTCGCCGCCGACGTGCGCGCCGGCTGGGCCTATTACTCCACGCACGTCGGCTCGAACGGGGGACTGGTCGACGACGCCGACCTGTTGGCGCGTCCCGGTGTCGTCGTCCCGACCTTCCCGCTCGACGACCTCGTGGAGGGACCCGTCGGGCTGCTGAAGATGGACGTGGAGGGAGCCGAGGGTCGTGTCGTCAAAGGGGCATCGCGGATCATCGAGCGGGACCGGCCACTGATCACCACCGAGCTCAAGGATGAGATGCTGCGCCGTGTCTCGGGGATGTCGATCGCCGACTACCTCGGCTACTTCGAAGGGATCGGGTACACACCGACGCTCCTCCAGAAGGACGGCGCCGCCGAGAAGCCGTACCCGTCCGTCTCGGCGCTCCTCGCCGACTGGGGTGACGACGACGAGCTGCGCGACGTGCTGCTGAAGCCGGCCGACGGCTGACAGGAAAGAGGAGAGGCACCGTGCGGATCCGGATAGAAGGACGCGATCTGCCCGGGGCGTCGTGCGGACCGAGCCCGCAGCGGCCGCAGGGGCATGCCAACATCCACGTCGGGGTCCAGCGGCGGAACAAGCCGGGCGAGCTCCTCGGCCTCGTGCGCGGCGATGCGCCTCGCGCCGCATGGGACCTCGACTGTGTCGTGAAGGAGACCGCCGACGGGGGAGTCGAGTTCACGGGCCCCTACATCCAGGGCGGCCCGGGCCGGCGCTTCATCTACCTGTCGTGGGGCGTGATCGAGGACGACGGCACGTTCACGATGTTCCGCCGGGCGAAGCTCATGCTCGACGCCGTGCCGTCCGATGTCGCACGCCGGGCTGCGACCTCGGGCGAACTCGTGGGCGTCGTCGGCCTTTCCGACGACAAAGGGAACCCACGCTGCGCGGCGGTGGGCCCCTCGGCGATCGAGTGGTCGGCGGGGCGATAGCCGGGCGTAGCCCCGTCGTCGATCAGGCGCCGACCGACGCCCGGCCCGCCAGTCCCTCGAGCAGCGCATCGACGCTCTCCGCGACCACGAGGGCGCCGACACGCTCGACCTTGATGAAGCCTTGGGCCACCGCGTGGGCGACGAACGCGAGCAGGTCGTCGAAGAACCCGTGCACGTTCAAGATGCCACAGGGTTTGTTGTGGATCCCGAGCTGCGCCCAGGTCACGGACTCCATGAACTCCTCACACGTGCCGAACCCACCCGGCAGCATGACGAAGGCATCGGCGAGGTC
The DNA here is from genome assembly GCA_035503015.1 of Acidimicrobiales bacterium. GTDB lineage: Bacteria > Actinomycetota > Acidimicrobiia > Acidimicrobiales > RAAP-2 > Bog-473. Next base: position 4,378 of record DATJTU010000179.1, read on the forward strand.
GGACATCAACGCCTTGCGCTCGTGCATGGTGCGGACCACATGGAGATCGCTGAGGGAGTTGTGGGCGATCTCGTGACCCGCCAGCGACTCGGTGATCACGCCCGTCGCAGAGCCGCCGGCGGCGATGGCGGCGTCAGCGACCATCCCCATCAGCCCGATCGAAGCGCCGCCGTAGACAAGTCCGACACCGCGCGTCCCCAGAGCGGTCCCCAATGCAGCGGCCGCCTCGCCGAAGGCAGGGTCGCTGCCCGGGCTCGACCCGCAAAAGACACACACGGTGCCGATACCGCTCATGCCGGCGTGCCTTCGGGAACCGGGAGCTCCTCGGGGGCGATGACAGCCTGCTGCCGGCGACGGGGCCGGCGCACGATGGTCTCGGCGGCGTCGCTGTCGCGGATACTCAAGGAGAAGTAGACCGCGAGCAGCGCGAAACCAGCTGCGGTGACGAAGGCGAGGTGATAGGCCGCGATGTCGGGGGCGGCCGTGCCGCCGGTGGCCTGCGCCGACCCGACGCCGATGAGCACTGTCGAGAGCACCGCGACCCCGGTCGCGCTCCCGACCTGGCGCATCGTGTTGAAGAAGGTCGAGGCGCGGCCCATCGACTCCGGCGAGATCATGGCGAACGACGCGGCCTGGTTGGGGACCATGATCTGCGCCATCGTGAAGCCGAGCAGGAACATGACGCCGCGGACGAGCCAGAGGTTCGTCGTGATCGTGACCTGGGTGAGGAGGAGCAGGCACAGGGCGAGACCGACGAGCCCTCCGGTGATGTGCCGTCTCGGACCGATCGAGGGGTAGATGAGCCGGCTCGCGAACTGTGCGCCGATCATGACGCCGAAGGCTTCGGGGAAGGTCGACAGCCCCGACTGCAGCGCATTGAGCCCACGGGCGTCCTGAAAGTACAGCGGCACCAGGTAAAGCGTGCCCAAGAAGGCTGCAGCGGCGAGGAACATCACCACGTTCGTGGAACGGAAAAGACGACCCTTGAGCAAATGGAGGTCGACCAGCGGTTTGCGCGTCCGGAGCTCGACGAAGACGAACGCGGACAGCAAGGCGACGCCTGCGAGGCACGTGGCGATTACCTCCGGAGACGACCAGGACTGGAGGGGTCCTTCGGACACGCCGTACATGAGCAGGCCGAGACCCGCTCCGCCGAGGACGAAGCCCGGTACGTCGAGCCGCCCGGGATCGATCGCCACCGAGTGCTCGAGGAAGAGCGCGCCGAACACGATGGCGGCGATGCCGATGGGCAGGTTGACGAAGAACACCCATCGCCAGGTCAGGGTCGTGACGAGCAAGCCTCCCAGCACCGGGCCGAGCGCCGGTGCCAGCGTGGTCGGCACGGTCAGGATGCTGGCGGCGCGCACACGCTCTGACGGCGGGAAGACCCGGAAGAGCATCGCCATGCCGACCGGCGCCATCATGCCGCCGCCCGCGCCCTGGAGGACCCGGAAGAAGACGAGCTCCGTCATGTTCTGCGCCAACCCGCACAGCACGGAGCCCGTGGTGAAGACGGCGATCGCGACGAGAAGGACGCGCTTGCCGCCGAAGCGATCGCCCAGCCACCCCGAGGCCGGGATGAACACGGCCAGGCTCACGAGGTAGGCGATGACGATGCCGTCCACCGCGGTGGGTGCGATGTGAAAGTCGCGGCCGATCGTCGGCAGTGCCACGTTGACGATCGTGATGTCGATGATGTTCATGAACATGGCGGACACGAACACCGTGCCGACGACGACCTTCTGATTGAGGCGGGGTATGACCACGACGGGCTTTCTGCTGGGTCTTGCGCGGCGTTGCACGGCGTCCGGGGACCGTCCTCGGACGCCCGATCCGGGCGACGTGTCGACGCGACGAGGTGGCGCGACAAAGACGGCGTCGTGGCCGGGCTTCCCCCTGACCCTACGCGGTTGAGCTGAGCCCCAACGCCGCGGTGCCGCCGTCTGGCGTCGCGAATCGCCTACGGTTTCCCGCGACGTTGGCGGAGCACCCCGAGATCGGAGGATGACCATGGTCAGCCCACACCGCACGGCAGATCGGCGCAGTCGGCCATCGTTGGTGTGCACGGTGTTCGCCGCCGGCACGATGACGCTCCTCGTCCTGGCCGGCTCGTCGGCCCTGTCGGCGCCCGCCGGTGCCTCGGTTCGTCCCGTGCGCGCCTCGTCGCGTACCGTCTGGCTCTGCCGTCCGGGCCAGTCGGGTGACCCGTGCGCCCTTCCCCGTACCGGGACGAGCGTGACGGGGAGCGGGAGCACGACTGTGGTGCCCGCGACCACGGCGCGTTCTGCGCCGCGTTTCGACTGCTTCTACGTGTACCCGACGGTCTCGACCGAGTCCGGGACGAACGCAGACCTCACGGTCCAGCCGGCGGAGACGGCGGCGGCGTTCGCCCAGGCGTCCCGCTTCTCCCAGGTCTGCAACGTGTGGGCACCGATGTACCGGCAGGTGACGTCGGGAGCGCTCGCCAAGGGGCTCGCCACCAACCCCGCGGCGGTCGCCACCGCCTACGGGAGTCTGCTGTCCGCCTGGAAGGACTACCTCGCCCACGACAACCACGGCCGGCCGATCGTCTTCCTCGGCCACTCCCAGGGTGCGGCCATGCTCATCAAGCTGCTGCAGGCCCAGGTCGACCCGTCCCCGCGCCTGCGAAAGCTCATGGTGTCCGCGATCATCCTCGGGGGGAACGTCCAGGTGCCGAGCGGCAAGACCGTGGGCGGCAGCTTCAAGAACATCCCAGCCTGCACGTCGGCCACCCAGACCAGTTGTGTCATCGCGTACTCGAGCTTCGGGTCGACACCGCCCGCGAACTCGTTCTTCGGCCGCCCCGGGCAGGGGGTGAGCCTGCAGTCGGGACAGACCGCGACGTCGGGCCAGCAGGTGCTCTGTGTCAACCCCGCCACCTTCAATTCCAGCGCTGCGAGCCTCCAGCCCTTCTTCCCCTCGGCGAGCGCCAAGCCCACGAACGTGCGGGTGCTGACCCCGTGGGTCACGTTCCCGGGTCTCTACACCGCCCAGTGCCAGCAGAGCGGAGGCGCCTCGTGGTTGCAGGTCACCGCGACCCCGGCGGCCGGCGATCCCCGGCCGACCGTCTCCACCCCCCTTGGGCCCGCGTGGGGCTACCACCTCGACGACGTCAACCTGTCGCTCGGCAACCTGGTGGTCGACGTAGCCCGCGAGGAGGCTGCGTACCGCAGTTGAGGTCGGGGGCGACGCGAATTTTCCCGGGAACGCGCCACGCCACGGTCCTAGACTCCGACGATGGTCAAAGTCATTGCGGTCGCCAATCAGAAGGGCGGCGTCGCCAAGACGACGACGGTGCAGTCACTCGGGGTCGCGCTCGCCGAGCAGGGCCGTCGTCCCCTCGTCGTGGATCTCGACCCTCAGGCGTGCCTGACCTACTCCCTGGGCTTCGATCCCGACAATCTCTCGAGCTCGCTGCACGACGTGCTCGTACGGCGCGCGCGTATTGCGGAGGTCGTTCAGGAGGTTCCCGGTGTGCCCGGCCTCTCGGTGGTGCCCGCCACGATCGATTTGGCCGGAGCCGAAGTCCATCTCTTGAGCCGGACGGGTCGCGAGCACGTGCTCGCACATGCCTTGCTGCCGGTATTGGACGACTACGACGTCGTGCTGATCGACTGCCCGCCCTCACTGGGCGTCCTCACCATCAACGGGCTGACGGCTGCCGAGGCCGTGATCGTGCCGATGCAGTGCGAGGCGTTGAGCAACCGGGGCGTCGGCCAGCTGCTCGAGACGATCGAGGACGTCCGGCAGTTCGCCAACGAGAAGCTGCGCGTCCTCGGCGTCGTCGCAACAATGTTTGACAGCCGGACGACGCTGGCGCGCCAGGTGCTCTGCGAGGTCGGGGAGCGCTACGGGCTCCAGGTCTTCGAGCCGCCGGTGCCGAGGTCGGTGCGCTTCGCCGAGGCACCCGGTTTCGGGCGTTCGGTGTTGCAGCACGCGCCCTCGTCGCCGGGTGCCGTGGCGTACCGCTCGTTGTCGACGCGCGTCTACGACGCCATGGTCAGCGCCTGACGTGACGGCGGCACCGGGGGACAAGGGACCCGACCCCCTCGGGAAGCGAGCGCTCTTCTGGGTGCCCGAAGCCAACGCACAAGGGCAGGGGACCGCCGCCAGTGCGACGATCTCGTTGCCGGCCGGCAAGCGTGCGCTGTTCTCGACGGCGCCCGTCGATCCCAGCGACGTCGTGGCGCTTTCCGGGAACCCGCTGGCGGAGCGGGGTGCCTTTACGGTCAAGTGTCAGCGGTGCAGCCAGACGTCCCACGTCGGCGCCCTGGACTTGTTGATCTTCCAGTTCCCGATCGGGTTCTGGCGCCCGCGCCGGCGCTTCGACCACCGGATGACCTGCCCGTCGTGCCGCAAACGCGCCTGGTGCAGCGTCACGCTTCGGCGGGGCTGAGGGGTTCGTTCGCAGGCGGCCCCTGTGCCTGTCCGCCAGTGGACGCGGGCTGGGCGGTCGGGAGGCGACGAGTCAACACGAGGGCGACCAGCGCGAGCAGCGCCAGAGCACCGAGAGCCGCACGCAGGCCGTTGATCCGGCTCGACGCGTTGTCGTTCACGATCGCCTGCGCTGTCGCGGGAGGGACGCCTGCCTTGTCGAGCGCCGCGTTGAGGTCGGCGTCGCTGACGAAGGGGATGCCCGACGACAGCTCCACCGTGGCTCGTTCGGACAACTCCGACGGGATCGCAGGGTTGGCCGAGACCGAGCCCAAGAACGTCGTCGTCAGCACGCCGATGAGGACGGCCCCGGCCAGCGCGGTCCCGATCGACGCGCCGAGGTTCGTCACGGTGTTCTGGATCCCACCCACGTCGCCCGCCTTGGAGTCGGGCACAGAGGACACCGTCACGGCGCCGAGTTGGGACGCCAGGCTGCCGATCCCGAGCCCGACGAGGAGGAGTGGCCAGGTGACCACCTCGGGCCCGGCGCCCGCATCGAGCGCTGCGATCAACACGACGATGCCGAGAAGCAGCAGAGCGAATCCGATCCGGACGACGCGGCGGGGCGACGCGGCGGGGAACAGCTTGGGCACGCCGACCGCTGCGGCGAGCAGGGTGAGCGAGAGCGGGAGGAGGCGCACGCCGGTCGCCACGGCAGAGAGGCCGAGCGCGACGGAGAGGAAGAGCGGGATCACGAAGAACAGCCCGGCCTGCAGGAGGAACTGGAAGAAGAAGGACGTGAGGCCGCCTTGCAACATGGGGATGCGGAGCAGCCGCGGGTCGATCAGGGCAGCCTCGCCGCGGCGAAGGCGCCGGCCTTCCCAGCCCAGGAACAGCGCGAGGACGGCCCCGCCGCCGAGCAGGAGCCAGATGACCGGTGACGTGCCCAGCCAGACCGGGGCGCCCGACTTGGGGCTGACGACCCCCCACGAGCCCGAGCGGATGATGCCGTAGACGAAGAGCCCCAGCCCGGCGGCGGACAGGATCGTG
>DATJTU010000180.1:0-31465 GCA_035503015.1 Acidimicrobiales bacterium
ATGAGCGAGCACATGGTGACGATGGACCCGCCGCTGCACACGCAGGAGCGTTCGTTGATCATGCGGCTGCTCACCCCGAAGCGCCTCAAGGAGAACGAGTCGTTCATGTGGGGCCTGGCCGACCGCCAGATCGACGAGTTCGTCGCCGACGGCAGGTGCGAGTTCATCCGGGCCTACACCCAACCCTTCGCCATGCTCGTGGTCGCCGACGTGCTCGGTGTGCCCGAGGCTGACCACGGACGCTTTCGCGAATGGTTCGGGTTGAGCGGGTCACCGGGCAAGATCGGTGCCGAAGGCAAAGGCATGAGCGGCAACGCGCTCGACGGCCTCGACGAGTGGTTCACGCAGTACATCGAGGACCGGCGGCGGGAGCCCCGTGAGGACGTGCTGACCAACCTCGCGTTGGCGACGTACCCCGACGGGTCGACGCCCGAGGTGGCCAACGTGGTGCGCACCGCGACGTTCCTCTTCGCGGCGGGCCAGGAGACGACCGCCCGACTCTTGGCGGTGGGCCTCAAGTATCTCTGCGAGTACCCGGAGCTCCAAGACGAGCTCCGCGCGCACACCGATCGCATTCCCGGGTTCATCGAAGAGGCGCTCCGCATCGAGAGCCCGGTCAAGGCGGACTTCCGGTTGGCCCGGCGCAACACCTCGGTGGCCGGCGTCGACATTGCCGCCGGCACGCCGGTCATGCTCCTCAACGGCGCAGCCAACCGTGACCCGCGCCTCTTCGAATGCCCGGCCGAGTTCCGCATGGACAGGCCGAACGCCAAGGTCCACATCGCCTTCGGTCGTGGGGTCCACTCGTGTCCCGGGGGCCCGCTGGCCCGCGTCGAGGGTCGGGTCAGCATCGAGCGCATTCTCGAGCGCATGCGCGACATCCGCCTCTCCGAAGAGCACCACGGGCCGCCGTCGGCCCGTCACTTCGACTACGAACCGACGTGGGTGTTGCGCGGCTTGAACAACCTGCACATCGAGTTCACGCCGGCCGGGGTGGCCGGGTGAGTGCACGAGTCGCCGTGGTCACCGGCGGCGCATCCGGCATCGGGCTGGGGTGCGCCCGCCGTCTGGCCGCCGACGGGCTCGCGGTCGCGCTGCTCGATCGCGACGGCGAGACCACGCAGGCCGCGGTGGCAGGCCTGCTGGCGGACGGCGTGACCGCCTCGGGGTACGAGGTCGACGTGGCTGACCGTGCCGCCATCGAGCGCGCGTACACCTGCGTCCGCGACGAGCTCGGGCCGATCACCGTCGCCGTGACCAGCGCCGGCGTCGAGGCGTTCGACCCCATCACCGAGATCAGCCCCGAGAAGTGGGACCGGATCCTGGCCGTCAACCTGACGGGCACGTTCAGCGCCCTCCAGCTGGCGCTGCCCGACATGCTCGCTGCCCAGTGGGGTCGCATCGTCACGATCTCGTCGTCGAGTGCGCAGTCGGGGGCGCCCAACATGGCGCACTACGTCGCATCCAAGGGAGGGGTCATCGGGCTGACCAAGGCCTTCGCACGCGAGCTGGCCTCGCAGCACATCACGGCCAACACGATCCCGCCCACCATCGTCGACACACCCATGGCCCGCAAGGGCGAGACCGAGGGCAACGTGCCGAGCGTCGAGGTCATGGGGCGCATGGTCCCCCTCGGCCGTGCCGGGACGCCCGACGACATCGCGGCCGCGTGCTCGTTCCTCTGCTCCGACGAGGCCGGCTATATCACGGGCCAGGTCATCGGCGTCAACGGCGGCATGTACATCTGAGGACGGTTCCATGAGCACGACCAGACGCATCGGTACCGAAACCTCGCAGACGCGCACGGCGCTGCTCGACGCGACCGAGCGCCTCATGCTCGAGGAGGGCTACGCCGCGGTGACGTCGCGACGCGTCGCCGCACGCGCCGGCCTCAAGCCGCAGCTCGTGCACTACTACTTCCGGACGATGGACGACCTGTTCCTTGCCGCCTACCGGCGGCGGGCGGAGCAAGGCCTCGAGCGGCTGGACCAGGCGCTCGAGGCGCCCCAGCCGCTCTGGGCCATGTGGGACCTCAGCCGCGATCCGCGGGGGACGGCGTTGACGATGGAGTTCGTGGCGCTGGCCAACCACCGCAAACCGATCCGTGCCGAGATCGCCGCGTCGGCCGAGCGCTACCGCGCCGCGGTGCGCGCCGGCGTGGACACCGTGCTCGAGCGCTACGGGGTCGACCGGCGCCGGTACCCCGCCATCGTCTGCACGGTCATGATGATGGGCGTGGCGCAGATCCTGGTCATCGAGGAGGAATCGCTCGGCATGGCGACCGGCCACGGCGAGACGGTGGCCTTCGTCGAGCAACTCCTCACCGAGATCGAGGGGAGCCGGCAGGCCGCCGCAGACGCCCTAGCATCGGCCTGAGCCGCGCCGCGCAGACGCAACGAGCATGGCGGGCCGAGAGAGCAAGGAGCAACCGATGCGTGTCGTCGTCGATTTCGACCTGTGCGAGAGCAACGCGCTCTGCATGGGAATCGCCCCGGAGGTCTTCGAGGTGCGAGACGACGACTTCCTCTACGTGCTCGACGAGCACCCGTCGGAGGAATTGCGCGAGAAGGTGCTGATGGCCATGCGCACCTGCCCCAAGAACGCCATCTCCATCGAGGAGGACTGACTCGGTGCCACGCCGGCCCGGCGCCCCGAAGCGAGGCACCGGGCCGGGTCGCTCAGCGACGCGTCAGGACTGCACCGTGGTGGTGCCGGGGATGTCCTTGCCGCAGTAGGGCGCGCTCGACGAGGCGACGAACCCGCTCTTCTCGGCGACCATGTACCAGCCGCACGATTGCGGCAGGTCCTTCCCGAAGTCCGTGGAGTAGTTGATCGTCTCGGGCAGCAGACCGTTGCCGTTGTAGGCCTTGAGGTTGCGCAGCGCGTGGATCACGCCGGCCCGCGTGGGGTTCTTCCCGGCCAGCTCGAGGCCCTTGATCATGAGGTCCGCACCGAGCCACGACTCGTACTGGCTGAACGTCGGGAACTGGCTCGACTTCCAACCCTCGTACTTCTCCATCGCGGCCTGCATCTGCTTCGTCCCGGCGTTGGGGAGCGAGAAGGGGCGGAACTCGGTCTCGAAGTAGCCGCCCTGGACCGAGCTCCACGCCGGCGAGTTGACGAGGCTGGGCTCGTAGCCCGTCGGGAAGACCATCACCTTGGGCTTGACGCCGGACTGCTTCAGCGCCTCGGCCAGTGAGAAGTTGGAGTTGTCGTCGAGGCCGGCATAGAACGCGTTGCATCCCTTCTGCTTGGCGACGAGCGCCGGCGTCGTCATCGCGACGGAGCCGAAGGGGATCGACGTGTCGAGCTCGCCCTGCTTGCCGCCGGCGTGGACGAACGAGTCCACCGTGCCCACGGCCGAGCGTGTCGACGACGGCGAGATGCTGTAGCCGTACGAGCAGACGACCGTCCCACCGTGCTGCTTCATGAAGGTCCCGATGGCGCTGTTGACGGGATACTTGGGGTCGAGGCTGCCGACGTCGGAGGCGAACATGTTCGTGAACGGCTGCGTGCCCCACTCCGGCCCGTCGAAGAAGCCACCGGTGACCGGGACGCCCTGCTCCTGCGGGTACTTGTCCGCCAGGAAGAACAGCGGGCTGATCGACACGATGCCGAACGCGCCCTTACCGAGCGCACCCTGCACCGCGGATGCGACGGCGGACGGGCTCGTCTGGTCGTCGAGGATCATGCCGTCGATCTTGTGCCCGTTCACGCCTCCCTCCGCGTTCTGCAATGCGATGCGGGCATTGAAGCCCGCCGGGTCGTTGCTGAACTCGGACGACCCCGGGCCGGTCAGCGACGTGATCATCGCGATCGTGATCGGCGGGCCCGATGCGCCGGCTGGCGCGCCGCCGCTGGCGACGCTCATCACGGTCGCAGTGCCCAAGATGGTCAGGACGGCGAGTCCCAACCGGCCGAGATACATCCGAGACGGTGTGCGCATATCCGTCTTTCCTCCCCCGAAAAACCCCCCCGACGCCGTGTCAGGGCCCCATAGGCATACACGCCCGGAGGGCCCGGCCGCGGTCAGGAAGCTGCCACCTGCATCAATGCGTCTGCAGTCTTCGCTGGTTCGGTGATCATCAGGTCGTGTCCGGTGTCGATGTCCCAGAGCCGGCCTTCATCGCGGGCACGGCCGATCAGCTCGGGGTCCCGGGTGGCCAAGGTCGAGGTGCAGACGATGTGGTACTGCGGGATGGCCCAGAGCGCGTCCTCGTTGGCGAGCTCGAGCGGCTGTTCGAAACAGGCCCACGGGTGCGGCGTCAGGCGTTCGGCCATCCACGCCAAGTCGGCAGGATCCGTCACGCCGTAGAGGAGCCCGGCGTCGGGAGCGGGCAGGAGCACGAGCTCCATGCCGTCGACGACCTCGCCGAAGGGGCGGACCGCGTTGATGACCGGCCCGGCGACGTCGACCAACGACTCGCCGTTGCGCGGGTTGGCCGCGTCCAGAAAGACGAGACGGCCGACGCGATCGGCGGCCCGGTCCGCGGCACCGGTGATGACCATGCCGCCATAGCTGTGCCCAACGAGGATCACGTCGCGCAGGTCCTCGAAGTGCAACAACGCGACGACGTCGTCGATGTGGCACCGCAGGTCGACGCGCGCGTCGAGGAGGTGGGCGCGCTCGGCCAGCCCGCTGAGCGACGGCGCGTAGACCTCGTGCCCGTGCGCTCGCAGGATGCGCGCCACACGCTGGTAACACCAGCCACCGTGGCCGCCACCGTGGACGAGGACGTAGGTCGCCACCTGAGCACCTCCTGCGATCTGTTCTGCTTGCATGACCGGGTTTTTCCCAAGAAGCGCAGGTCAGCTCCCTGCTACCTTGACGGTTCCGGGGGTTGCGCCAGTGCATTTGGGTCCGGCCGGCGCGTTCGCCATAATATTGACGTCGAAGTTGAAAAACCAGAATCTGGACCCCGGACCACGAATGTCTCCACGGAGGTAGCCATGTCGAACGTTGTCGACTTTCCCGTCTTTGACGCAGACAACCACATGTACGAGACGACGGACGCCTTCACCAAGTTCCTCCCGAAGGAGTACGACGGGCTCGTCAAGTACGTGCAGGTCAACGGGCGCACCAAGATCGCCCTGCGCAACGTGATCTCCGACTACATCCCGAACCCGACGTTCGAGGTCGTCGGGCGCCCGGGCGCGCAGGAGGCGTACTTCAAGGAGGGCAACCCCGAAGGCAAGTCACGGCGCGAGCTCATCGGCGAGGCCATTCGCTCGCCGGAGGCGTTCTTCTCCCCGGGACCGCGGCTCGAGCTGATGGACGAGCTCGGTCTCGACCGTGCGCTCATGTGGCCGACGCTGGCCAGCCTGCTCGAAGAGCGCCTGGCCGACGACCCCAAGGCCACCCACGTCGTGGTGCACGCACTGAACGAGTGGATGCACGAGCACTGGACGTTCAACTACGAGGGTCGCATCTTCCCGACTCCCGTCATCACGCTCCCGATCGTGAGCGAGGCGATCAAGGAGCTCGAGTGGGTCGTCGAGCGCGGCGCCAAGATCATCCTCGTCCGTCCGGCGCCGGTCCCGGGGTACCAGGGGCGGCGTTCGTTCGCCCTGCCCGAGTTCGACCCCTTCTGGGAGCGCGTGGCCGACTACGACGTCGCCGTCGGCATGCACGCGTCCGACGACGGGCTCACGCGCTACTACAACGACTGGAACGGCACGCACGGCGGTGAGCTCCTGCCCTTCGCCGGCGGCAAGTCGGCCTTCTCGGACATCGCCCACTCCCAGAGCCGCGGCATCTTCGACACGGTGGCCTCGCTGATCGGGCACGGCCTGCTGTCGAGGTTCCCCACGTTGCGCGTGCTACCAGTCGAGAACGGGTCCGCCTGGGTCCGCCCGATCGTCGAAGCCCTCACCAACTCCTACGAGCGTGAGCCCTACCTCTACGACGAGGACCCCCTCATGATCCTCAAGCGGAACATCTGGGTCCACCCCTTCCACGAGGACGACCCGATGGGGCTCATCGACCTCATCGGTGCCGACCGGGTGGTGTTCGGCTCCGACTACCCGCACATCGAAGGCATGTCCGAGCCGCTCTCCTACGTGAAGGAGCTCGACGGGCTGCCGCACGCGGACGTGGCGAAGGTCATGGGTGGGAACCTCGCCCAGGTCATGAAGCTGCCGTTCGCGGCGTAACGAACGAGCGGGCGGCCCGGCGACTCTCCGCCGGGCCGAACGCGGCGGCGCGGTCAGCCGCCGATCTTGCGGAAGTCCCAGCTGACGATCTTGCGCGGGGTGACGCGTAACCACGCGTGCCGCCCGTCGTGGTGCATCTGGCCGCCCGCGTACTTGTCGCCGAAGAGGCGCTCGGGTGTCTCGAGCTCGGGCACCTCTGCGCCGGTGCGCGGCACCTCGCCCACGGGCTCCGCGACGCCGCGCAGCTCCACGCCGCGCAGCTCCATGAAGTCGGTGCCCGTGTCGACGATCACGCTGACCCGGTTGTCGCGGTGGAGATCGGTCCAGCGCTGACTCTGCACGATCGAGGTGAGCCACAGCGCGCCGCCGTCCCAGACGAACCACAGCGGCGTGACGTGCGGCGACCCGTCCCCGCCGATGCTCGCCACGCGGCACGTGCGTTCGGAGGCCAAGAACGCGTCGCGCTCGTCGGCGGTCATCGCGATCCGCCGCCCCCGGCGCTGCTCCGCCCCGGACGTGCCCGACGCGCCCGACGCACCCGCTTCCGACACCGGGCCCTCAGTCCCCGAACGTCCGGCTGGTCGCCGCGACGCAGAGCCGGTTGTCGTTCCCCGCGTCGCGCACCTCGATGCGACCGAGCCCGTGCCACACCTCCGCCTCCGCCACGGCCGGCCCGACCCGCACCGGCTGGAGGTAGCGCAAATCCAAGGAGGCAAGGGTGGCCCCTGGGGTGAGCGAGAGCGCCGCCTCCTCGCACGCCAGCGCGATCAGCCCGCCGTTCAACGTGTTCGACGCGTTCAGCGACTCCTCGGAGTGGCCGAGCACCGCCACGCCGGGGGTCCGCACGGTGCACCCGGCGCGGTCGGCGAAGGGCACGGTGAGCTCGGGCCCGGGAGGGCGCGGCGGCCCGTCGACGCTCAGTGGTCCGATGTCGATGGTCAACCGCTCGTCGGGCGACTTCATGAAGGACGCCGCCGCGAACCCGATGGGGTCGCCGCTCTCGTCGGTGAAGTCCACGCCGGCCACGAAGACCGAGCGCCCCGCCTTGACGACCCGTCCGAGCCCGGTCACGACGCCGGCACCGGGAGGCGGGACGAAGAGGTGGACGTCGAGCTCGAGGGTGACCGGCACGCGCGGGTGGATGGTGAACGCGGCCAGGTGCCCGGCGACGACGTCGGCCCAGGCAGCGAGGATCGAGAGGCGGACCTGCTCGGTGCCGGGCACGTGCATGGCGGGGACGACCGTGGCCGACCCGACGAGTGCGTCAGGGTCGTCGTCCGCGCGCGCGACGACCCAGCCGAGGTCGTTGAGGACGTGACGCCGCTCGAGCCGTTCTCTCGCGCTGCGCCCGTCCGCCGGCGTCGTCGTCATCGGTTCCTCCTGCCCGGCAGAGCCGGGCTCCTCACATCCGGCCGAGCAGGAAGCCCGCGGCGGCGGCGGCCGGCGGGTAGGACTCGGTGACACCCGAGGCGACGTAGCCGACGTCGCTGATCAGCGTCTGCCCCGAGATGGCGGCGGCCGCGTCGCTGCACAGGAACACGAGGGGGTAGGCCTGCTCGAGCGGGCTCGAGGCGTCGATGCCGGTCTCCTCGCGGAAGTCGGCGCCGAAGCCCAGCCACATCTCGGCGTTCGCCTGCGCGAGCGGCGTGTCGGTCGGCCCCGGGCAGATGGCGTTGATGCGGATGCCCTGCTTGAGCAAGCCGAACGCCTCCCGTGCCACGTAGCCGCAGATGGCCTGCTTCGAGTGGAAGTAGTCGGCCCACCCGTGCTCGATGGCCCAGGCCGACGCGGAGTCGAAATCGGGCGTGTCGAGGTACTCCTTGACCTGGTCCCAGCTGGCCTCCCAGCCGAGCCCGGCGGCCGACGAGATGAAGCCGATGGCCGAGCCGCGCGGGATCATGCCGCCGTCGAGCATGCGCTGGATCAGGTGACGGTGCCCGCCGAAGTTGATCTTCTCGATGTTCGGCGTGCCGTCGGCCACGCCCGCGCACGCCATCAGCGCGTGTACCGGGCCGCCGCACTCGTCGACGGCCTTGTCGATGGAGTCCTTGTCGCCCAGGTTGACGTGGATCGCCTTCGCGCCCGGCAGCTTCACCTCGGCGAAGTCCATCACGACGACCTCGGCACCGGCGTCGAGCGCCAGCTCGGCGGCGGCGGCGCCCATGCCGGTGGCGCCCCCGACCACCAGGACGCGCTTGCCGTCGTAGCGGAATGCATCGAACAGTGACATGTGTTCCCTCCAGTTAATCGACGTCTACCCGACGACGGAGCGGACCTTGAGGTCGACGATGGTATCCCAGTCGATCCCGATCTCTTCGAGGATGGCATCGCCGTGCTCGTTGAATTCCGGTGCTCGTTGCACCGGCGCAGCCTCGCCGCCGAATTGGATCGGTGCGGCCACGAGCTTGAACGGCGCGCCGCCCGCAGTCTGGCAGTCCTGCATGTACCCGTTCGCCGCGATCTGCGGGTCGACCGTCGCGGCTTCGAGCGTGTCCTGCACCACGCACCACTGCCCGGTGAAGTCGGCGAGTTTCTCGCGCCACTCGGTGAGCGTGTGCTCGGCGAAGGCTGCTTCCATCAGCGCCTGCGCGTCGTAGGTGTTCTCCATGAGCGCCTCGTGCGTCGCGAACCGCTCGTCGGTCCCGGCCTCGGGGCGGCCGACGAGGCCGCAGAGCTCGGCCCAGTAGCGGCTGGCCTGGAGGCAGCAGAACGAGAGCAGGCGCTCGTCCTTGGTCTCGAAGTTGCGCACGAGCGGGTTCAGGCGCGGTGCGTTCGACGGCGGGCCCTGCCACGGCTGGTTCAACAGCAAGGAGAGGGCGAACGACTGGCCCATGGCCCACATGCCCGAGCTGAGGAGCGAGACGTCGACGGTCGTCGCCTCGCCGGTGCGCTCGCGGTGGAAGAGCGCGCCCATGATCCCGCCCGCGATGGTCATGGCGCCGATCGAGTCGCCGAAGCCCGGCCCGGGCGGTCCCGGCATGTAGCCCTCCATGTCGGACGGCTTCACGCCCAGCGCGACGCCGGCGCGGTACCAGAAGGACAGCGCGTCGTACGAGCCCTTGTCGGCGTCGGGCCCACGCTCGCCCTGGCCCGTGCCCGCGACGTAGATGATGCTCGGGTTGTGCGCCCGGATGTCCTCCAACTCGATCTTGAGCTTCTTGCGCACCCGCGGCAGCTTGTTGGTCAAGAAGACGTCGCACGTGGCGGCCAGCTTGTAGAGGATGTCGACGCCCTCGGGGGAGCTGAGGTCGAGCGCCAGGCTGCGCTTGCCCCGGTTGGAGTGCTCCATGAGCGGGTGGACGTCACCGGTCATCGGCATCACGCCCGACGACGCGAGGCCGCGCATCGCGTCCCCCCGCTCCGTCGGCTCGATCTTGATGATCTCGGCGCCCCAGTCGGCCAGCAGCGCGGTGGCCGCCGGGACGAAGGTCTGCTCTGCCACCTCGAGGACGCGCACGCCCTCCATGACTGGGGTCGCGCTCACCGCGCTCCTTCCTGGGTTTCCTCGGTCGGCCCCGCTGCCCGCGCCCACGACGCCGCCGGGGCCGCCCCCGGTTCTGAATCTGACATCGACGTCGACATTAGTCCTTGGTTTCGGAGCCCCGCCCCGGCGCAACCTGCACGACCACCTTGCCGAGCGCCTTGCCGTCTGCGACCCAGCGCAACGCGTCGCCCGCGTCGGCCAGGTCGAAGGTGGCCCCGATCAGCGGCGCAGCCTTGCCTGCGACGAGGAGGTCCATCAGCTCGCGGTCGTTGCGCGCCATCTCCTCGGGCCGGTGCTTGGCGAAGTCGCCGAACTGGAAGCCCAGCACGGCGCACCCCTTCAGCAGCACCAAATTAAGCGGTATGCGCGGGATCGTCCCCGAGGCGTAGCCCACGGTGACGAAGCGACCGCCGAAGTGCAGCGAACGGAGGGCCGGCTCGGCCAGGTCGCCGCCGACCGGGTCGATCACGACGTCCGCCCCGCCCGGCAGCGCGTCGCGCAGGGCCTGGCGCAGATCGCCCGCCCGGTGGTCGATGAGGCGCTGCGCCCCGAGCGCCCGGGCCGCCTCGAGCTTCTCGGGCGAAGAGGCGATCGCCGTGACCGACGCGCCGAGGAGGACGCCGAGCTGCACGGCAGCGGTGCCGACGCCGCCGCCGGCCCCGAGGACCACCAGTTCCTCGCCGGGCTGGACCGCGGCGACCGAACGGAGCACGTGGTACGCGGTGCGGTACGCCACGCCGAAGGCGGCGGCCGTCCGGTCGTCCACGCCGTCGGGGATGCGCATCAGCACACCCGGCGCGACGACGATCTCCTCGGCGAACGCGCCCACGATCGTCGACCCGAACACGCGGTCGCCGACGTCCAGCCCCTCGGCCCCGTCGCCGAGCTCGACCACCGTGCCGGCGTACTCGCTGCCGAGGACGAAGGGTGTGGGGACGGACACCTGGTACGTGTTGGCCACGACGAGTACGTCGGGGAAGTTCACGGCGCCCACGTTGATGCGCACCCGGACCTGCCCCGGACCGAGCGGGGGCGAGGGGATGTCGGCCAGCTCGATCACGTCGGGGCCGCCATAGGTGCGGCAGAGCGCGGCGCGCACCTCAGCTTGTGCGCGAGGCCGGCACGTCGTAGTCGGTCGACTCGGCCAGGTCCGCCGCGGACGCCATGAGCTCGGTCACGACCGGCCCGAAGGCCAGCAGCTTCTCGTCGTCGCCGGCGCGCTGGAATCCCTGCTCGAGGACGACGGCCAGCTTCCACTTGGCGAGCACGTTGTAGTAGTCGATGTCGTCGACCTGGCGCCCCGAGACGGCGGTGTAGTGCGCCAGCATCTCGCTGCGCGACGGCATGCCCACCATGTCGACGTAGCCGCCGGCGCGGTCCTCGTCGGCCGACGTGTCCTCGGGCCACGAGTTCATCACCCAACCCAGGTCGAGCTTGGGGTCGCCGACCGTGCCCATCTCCCAGTCCACGATCGCAGCCAGCTGCGCGGGCGCGCCGTGCTCGAACATCACGTTGGCGAACTGGTAGTCGCCGTGCATGAGTCCGGGGATGTAGTCAATGGGCCCGTGCGCGCGCAGCCAGGCCGCCGCCTCGTCGAAGCCGGGGAGCTCCCGGCCCTTGATGCGCTCCAAGAAGGCGGTCCAGCGGTCGACCTGACGCTCGTGGAAGCCGTCGGGGCGGCCGAGGCCCTCGAGGCCCTTGGCCCGCCAGTCGACGTTGCCGAGCAGTGCGATGCCCTCGACCAGCTGGAAGGCCAGGCCGCGCCGCGCCTCGAAGTCGGTGTCGAAGGGGGCCGGCCACTGGCGGCGCGTCGACATCGGCGACCAGCCATCGACGAAGCCCATGAGGTAGAAGGTGCGCCCGAGTACCGACTGGTCCGAGCACACGGCGACGGCCTCGGTGTGCGGGACGTTCGTGCCCGTCAGCCCGTCGATGATGCGCCACTCGCGCAGGATCCCCTCGTCGCGCGAGGCCGGGGCGCTCGGCGGGGGGATGCGCATTGCGCAGTGCAGGTCACCGCGCCGGAGCTCGTAGATCTCGTTCTGGCTGCCGCCCGAGATGTACCCGTGTTCGAGCGGCGCACCGGTGCCGAGACCCTGCGCGTCGAGCCACGCGGTCAGCGAGTCGACGTCGGCGATGGTCGGCGTGGCGGCCGCTTCGTCGGTGGTGCTCACAGGTTCCCGACCTCCAGCTCCATGAATTCCGCGTACTTGGCCTGCGCGGTCTCCTGACGCTTGGGCAGCCACTGCGTGGGCCAGGTGTCGTCGCTGGCCTCGTAGTTGCGGAGCACCTGCCGGGCCACGGTCACCTTGTGGACCTCCGTCGGCCCGTCGGCCAGCCCCATGACGCCGGCGCCGTGGATCATGCCGAAGAACGGCATCTCGTTGGTCGTGCCGAGGGCCCCGTGCACCTGCATGGCCCGCCACGCGATGTCGTGCAACACCGTCGGCATCACGACCTTGGCCGTGGCGATGTCCTTGCGCACGCGCTTGTAGTCGTTGTACTTGTCGATCTCCCACGCCGTGTAGAGCACAAAGAGCCGGAACTGCACCAGCTGCGCGTAGGAGTCTGCGATGTAGCCCTGGACGAACTGCTTGTCGGCCAGCAGGCTCCCCGACACCTCCCGGCTGAGGGCCCGCTCGCACATCATGTCGAGCGCCTTTTGGGCCATGCCGATGGTGCGCATGGCGTGGTGGATGCGACCGCCCCCCAGGCGGGTCTGCGCGATGACGAACGCCTGCCCCTCGCCGCCGAGGAGCGCCTCTTCGGGCACGCGCACGTCCTCGTAGTGGATGAGCGCGTGCGAGCCCTCGTTCACGCGCTCGCCGTAAAGGCCGACGTTGCGCACGATGTTCACGCCGGGGGTGTCCGTCGGCACCAGGAACATCGACATGCCCTTGTACGGGCTCACGTCGGGGTTCGTCACCACCATCACGATGAGGAACGCCGCCGTCTTGGCGTTCGACGAGAAGTACTTCCACCCGTTGATGACCCACTCGTCGCCGTCCTTCTCGGCCCGCGTGGTGAACAGCGTCGGGTCGGCGCCGGCGTGCGGCTCGGTCATCGAGTAGCTCGAGAAGCACTCGCCGTCGAGGAGCGGCTGGAGGTAGCGCTCCTTCTGCTCTGGCGTGCCGTAGTGGGCGATGATCTCCGCGTTGCCCGTGTCGGGGGCCTGGCAGCCGAACACGATCGGCGCCCACGAGGAGCGCCCCAGGATCTCGTTGAGCAGGGCGAGCTTCAGCTGGCCGTAGCCCTGCCCGCCGAGCTCGGGGCCGAGGTGCGTGGCCCACAGGCCCTGGCGCCGCACCTCTTCCTTCAGCGGGTCGATCGCCTCACGGCGTTTGCCCTCGAGCGGGACGAACTGGAGGTGGGGGAACGCGAGGTCGAGCGGCTCGACCTCCTCCCGGACGAACCGGTCCACCCAGTCCAGCTTCTCCTGGTACTCGGGATCCGTTTCGAAGTCCCAACCCATCGGCACCCTCCCTCGGTCGTGCAGCCAGAATATGATTCTGGCTATCGAGAACGCAATACCGGCCTCCGACGCCGCACCGACGGGTGTGGCCGAGCGCATCGTCCGGCGGTCCCTGGCCAAGCGGGAGGGGGAGTACGCCAACGAGGTGCGGCGCCTGCTCGACGCCGCGCTCGAGGTCATGCAGCGGTGCGGGACCGCCTCTCGTCCCCGGGTGGCCGACATCGTGGCGGCGGCCGGGCTCTCCAACGACGCCTTCTACCGGCACTTCAAGTCGAAGGACGACCTGGTCACCGCGCTGCTCGACGACGGCGGAGAGCGGCTCCGGAGCTATCTCGAGCACCAGCTGGCCAAGGAGACCTCGCCCGAGGACCAGGTGGGGCGCTGGGTGGAAGGGGTGTTGGCGCAGGCTGTGGGCGACGTGGCGGCGACCACCCTGGCGGTCATGTGGAACGGGGGCAGCGCCGCCGCGGGCCTCGCCGCCGGACGGCACTTCGCCAGCGCGCCGGTGGCGACCCTGCTGCACAAGCCCTTCGCCGCGCTCGGGAGCGTGGCACCCGAGCTCGACGCCAGGCTCGCGGCCCACGCGACGTTCGGCCTGCTATCGGACCTCTTGTGGGAGGGTGCAGAGCCCGCGCGCGCCGAAGTGGACCGCGTCACCGCCTTCTGCCTCCACGCCGTCACGCGCGGCGCCTGAGCGCCAGCCGCGCCCGCCACGACGCGTCAGCGCCGCGGCGCGTCCTTCCAGAACTGCTCGGGGACCCAGCTCGGCGCGCGCTTCTCCATGAAGGCCAGCATGCCCTCGCGCGGCTCTTGCGACTCGGCGAGGGCCCAGAACATCGTCTGGTAGTCGACCAACCCGTAGCGCTCGTTCAGCATCCGCTTGGTCTGGGTGCGCGCCATGGGCGGCGTCTGGAGGATCTCGCCGACGGCCTCGAGCGCAGCCGCCCGCAGCTCATCGTGCGGGGCGACGCGCGAGATGACGCCCAGGCGCAGGGCCTCCGCCGCGTCGAAGCGCCGGCCGGTCAGCAGCAGGTCGCGGGCGACGGCCATGCCGACGTGGGCGGGGAGCACGGCGGCGTAGGTGGCGTCGGGGATCCCGCGCAGGAGCTCGGGGACACGGAAGGTGGCGCGGTCGCTGGCGACGGCGATATCGGACAGCATGGCGATCAAGAGGCCGCCCGCCTGGCAGATGCCGTTCACGGCGGATACGACCGGCGCCCGGCTGTCGCGGATGGTCAGGAACGGGAGGATGTCCGGGCCGATGTCGGGCGTCGGCTCGTCGCCCGGCTCGCGGCGGCCGCCGAGGTCGCCACCGGGGGCGAACACGTCGCCGGTTCCGGTGATGACGAGCGCCGCCAAGTCGGGATCCTGGTTCACCAGGTTGACCGCCCGCTTGATGCCGAAGTACATCGCCGGCGTCAGCGCGTTGCGCGCGTCGGGCCGGTCGATGACACACCACGCGACGGCCCCCTCGCGTTCGAAACGCAGACCGGCCGCCCCGAGATCGTCTGTCTGTGCCACGCGTCCCTCCCTCGTGCGTCGCTTCGCCCGGACACTACTGTCCAGCGTCGGGAACCCGGCGAGACCGACGGAGCGGACGGGAGCGGCACATGACGGTGGGGATTGCGACGGGGGCGGCGAGAGGGATGGGTGCGGCGTGTGCCGCCCGGATGCTCGACATGGTCGACACCTTGCTGGTCGCGGACCGCGACGAGATCGGGATCGGCGCGACGGCGGAGCAGCTTGCTGCGCTCGGGGGCCGGGCGCGGGTCGAGCCTGTCGTGTTCGACGTGACGGAGCCCGCCGCCATCGGCGCGCTGTGCGCGCGTGCCGCCGAGCTCGGCCATCTGCGCGCCGTCGCGCACGCGGCGGGCATCTCGCCCACCATGGCGGCCTGGCGCGACGTGCTGACCGTCGACCTGGTCGGCACCGCCCTGCTCGTGGAGGCGTGCCGGCCGCTGGCGACCAGCGGGACGGCCATCGTGTGCTTCGCGTCGATGTCGGCCTCGCTGGCGCTGCCCGATGCCGACCTGCCTGCCGACGCCGCCTTGGACGAGCCGCTCCGGGACGACTTTCTCGAGCGCATCCGAGAAGCCGTCGGACCCGACGTCGAGGACCCCGGCATGGCCTACACCTGGGCCAAGCGGGGCGTGCACCGGCTCGTGCGGCGCGAGGCCGTGCGCTTCGGGCGCCGCGGCGGGCGGATCTGCTCGGTCACCCCGGGCGTCATCGACACCCCGATGGGCCGGCAGGAGGCGGACACCCACGAGGTGATGGCCATGCTGGTCCAGGCCTCTGCGCTGGCACGCGAGGGGCGGCCCGACGAGGTGGCGGCCGCCGTCGCGTTCTTGCTCTCCGATGACGCCAGCTACGTCACCGGGACCGATCTCATCGTCGACGGCGGCACCGTGGCCGCCATTCGCAGCGGAGGAGTCGCACTCGTATGACCACGTCCGAACCGAACCCAGGGCAGGCTCGCGCCGTGGACGTGCGCGAGCTCCTCGATCCCGAGCTCCAGCCGATTCTCGGCGCGTTCGAGCTGCCGGACTTCGACGCGGCGAGCGTCGCGGACATGCGCTCGTCGGCGTTCCCGCCCCAAGCACTGTCGGACGCGGTCGTGCGCACCGACCACGAGGTGCCGTCCCGTGTCGCGGGCGACCCGCCGGTCCCGGTCCGGGTGCACCGTCCCGCCGGCGTCACCGGGCCCCTGCCGGCCATCCTCACGATCCACGGCGGTGGGTACGTGATCGGCAGCTACGCGATGGACGACCCGCTGCTCGACCGCTGGTGCCCGGCACTCGGCGTCGTCGGCGTGTCGGTGGAGTACCGCCTCGCTCCCGACACGCCCTATCCCGGGCCCCTCGAGGACTGCTACAGCGCGCTGGGGTGGGCGCACGAGCACGCGGCTGAGCTCGGGATCGACCCGTCGTGCTTCGGGATCTCCGGGATCAGCGCCGGCGGCGGGCTGACGGCGGGGCTCGCGTTGCTCGCCCGCGACCGGGGGGAACTGCCTGTCGCCTTCCAGCTGCTCGACTGCCCCATGCTCGACGACCGGCAGACGACGTCGTCCTTGGCGGCGGCCGGGCTCTACGTCTGGAGCGCGGCGTCGAACGACTTCGGCTGGCGCT
Source organism: Acidimicrobiales bacterium (assembly GCA_035503015.1). GTDB lineage: Bacteria > Actinomycetota > Acidimicrobiia > Acidimicrobiales > RAAP-2 > Bog-473. Next base: position 16,238 of record DATJTU010000180.1, read on the forward strand.
CCTATCTCGGCGCGCGGTTCGGCAGCGACGACGTCCCTCCGTATGCGGCGGCGGGGAGAGCCACCGACCTCTCGGGGCTGCCGCCGGCGTGCGTCGTGGTCGGTTCCATCGACGGGTTCCGCGACGAAGACGTCGCGTACGCGCAACGGCTCAACGAAGCAGGGGTGCTGTGCGAGCTGCACGTCATCGCCGGCCTGCCGCACGCGTACCAGATGGTGCCCGACGCAGCCGGGGTCCGGCTGGCCGAGCACTGCAAGGAGGACTGGCTGGCCCGCCAGCTCGCCCGGCGCTGACGTGGGGCGCGGCTGAGAGTCCGGGGCTGCTCAGAGCTTGCCGGCGCCGCCCGAGCGGCCGCGGATCATGGCGTCCTGGACGAAGGACGCCACCAGCCGGCCGTCGAGGTCGAAGACGTCGCCGCGCCCGTAGCTGCGCCCGTGCCCGGTGTACGAGGCCCACATCTGCAGCAGGTGCCACTCCGCCACGCGGCAGGGCTCGTGGTACGTCATCGTGTGGGTCAGCACGCCCGTCGACAGCGTGACGTGCGCCTGCGACTGGCCGACCCCCTCGTGCGGGCGCATCGCGGTCCCGATCAAGAAGGTCTCCGTCGAGAAGGCCAGCAGCGCCTGGTCGACGGCGGGGTCGTCGGGCGCGCCGACGAAGCGGGCCCACACGTCGAGCTCGGGCGGGCCGACCAGCGCGGGATCGCCGATGTCGACCCCGCCGACGACGCCCGCCTCCCACGAGCCGTTCACCCGCAGGTCCCCGGCCACGTCGTCAGGGCTCGAGGTGCGCAACGGGGCGTCGGCGTGGCGGATCACGTCGGGCTCGTCCGCGCTCAACAGAGCCAGGGCGCGGGTGATGACCTGCTCGTCCTGGCTGATCGTCACCGTGCTGCTCGCGAGGGAACGCCCGGCGTGCATGCGGTCCACCGTGATGTCGAGCGGCGCGTCGGCTTTCGCCGGGCGGGCGAACACCGCGTGCAGCGTTTTCACCGCCTTGCCGTCCTGCCCCGCCAGCGCGCCCATCACGGACTGGGCCAGCAGCTGCCCGCCCCACACCATGCCGTAGTCGCTCTGCACGCTCGTCGCCCGGTGGCGGTCCTCGCCGACGGGCTCGAGGGTCAGTGCCTCGACGAACGCATCCATGGTGAACATCGGGTCTCCTTCTCCTGCTGTCTCTGCGGCTGCGTACTCGTGCGGCCGTGGTAGCCGTGCGCGCGCCGGCGGGCCCAACAATGCCCGATGCCCGGCGGTGGGGGTCCGGCCTCCGAGCCCGGGCCCGGCGGCGCCGCGAGGCCGGTACCCTGCGTCGCGGGCGATGTTACCGCCATTTTTGACGACGACGTCAAAGTCAGATACCCTCCGAAACAGCGGCCCGCCAGGCACGACGCAGGTTCCGTCCCTGCCGGCGCGGGTGCCGTGCCCTCGTGGGGGCGAGCCGAGCGAGGAGAGGAAGGGACCGTGGCCGAGGCAGTGAAGGTCAACCCCGAGCAGCGGATGCTCATCGACGGGAAGCTGGTCGAGGCCGACTCCGGCAAGAGCTTCGAGAACGTCAATCCCGCCACCGAAGAAGTCATCGGCGAGGTGACCGACGCTTCGACGGCGGAGATGCACCGCGCCATCGACGCCGCCCGGCGCGCGTTCGACGAGACCGACTGGTCGACCAACCACGCGTTCCGCAAGAAGTGCCTCGAGCAGCTGCACGACGCGCTGCAGGGCGAGCACGAGGAGTTGCGCGAGCAGCTGATCCTCGAGGTCGGGTGCCCGCGCATGACGACCAACGGCCCGCAGCTCGACGCGCCGATCTCGGAGGCGTTCGCCTGGCCGGCCAAGCAGATCGACGAGTTCGAGTGGGAGACCGTGCTGCCGGATGCCACCAACATCCAGGGCTCGGTCGACTCGCGGCGCATCTGGCGCGAGCCCGTCGGCGTCGTCGGCGCCATCGTGCCGTGGAACTTCCCCTTCGAGGTGACCTCGCACAAGCTCGGGCAGGCGCTCGCCACCGGCAACACTGTCGTGCTCAAGCCCGCGCCGGACACGCCGTGGAACGCCACGCTGCTCGGCCGCATCGTGGCCGAGCAGACCGACATCCCCGCCGGCGTCCTCAACATCGTCACGTCGTCGGACCACCTGATTGGCGAGGAGCTCACGCTCTCGCCCAAGGTCGACATGATTTCGTTCACCGGCTCGACCGCGGTCGGCCAGCGCATCATGGAGAAGGGCGCGGCCACCATGAAGCGCGTCTTCCTCGAGCTCGGCGGCAAGTCCGCCACCATCGTGCTCGACGACGCGGACCTCGGCATCGCCACGATGATGGGCATGGGCGCGTGTTTCCACGCGGGGCAGGGCTGCGCCATCCAGACGCGCATGCTGCTGCCGCGGTCCCGCTACGAGGAGGGTGTCGAGTTGCTCAAGGGGCTCTTTGCCGCCGTGCCCTACGGCGACCCGCAGCGGCCCGACGTGATGATGGGCCCGCTGATCTCGTCCAAGCAGCGCGAGCGGGTGCTGAGCTACATCGAGAAGGGGAAGTCCGAGGGCGCGACGCTGGCCGTTGGCGGCGGCCGCCCCTCGGGCGAGGAGTTCGCCAAGGGGTGGTGGGTCGAGCCGACGCTCTTCACCGACGTCGACAACGCCATGACCATCGCGCAGGAGGAGATCTTCGGGCCCGTGCTCGTCGTCATCCCCTTCGAGGACGAGGACGACGCCGTCCGGATCGCCAACGACTCGAAGTACGGCCTGCAGGGCGGCGTGTTCTCGTCGACCGTCGAGCACTCCCTCGCCGTGGCGCGGCGCGTGCGGACCGGCGGCCTGAGCATCAACGGCGGCGCGCCCTACGGCCCGGACCTCCCCTTCGGCGGGTTCAAGCACAGCGGCATCGGGCGCCAGAACGGGGTGGCAGGCTTCGAGCAGTACCTCGAGACCAAGTCGCTGGCGTGGCCGGCGGCGTAGGCCGGGCGGAGGGGAGGCCGACATGACCGTCACGAGCGAGCCGGGCGTCTATTACGACCCCTACGACTTCGAGATCGACGCGGATCCGTACCCGATCTGGAAGCGGCTGCGCGACGAGGCGCCGCTGTACTGGAACGAGAAGTACGAGTTCTTCGCGCTCAGCCGCTGGGACGACGTCGACGCCGCGATGCTCGACTGGAAGACCTACATCTCGGGGCGCGGCTCGGTGCTCGAGATCATCAAGGCCGGGGTCGAGATCCCGCCGGGGTCCATCCTCTTCGAGGACCCGCCCACGCACGACGTCCACCGCGGCCTGCTGTCGCGCGTCTTCACCCCGAAGAAGATGCAGGCCCTCGAGCCCCGGGTGCGCGCCTACTGCGCCGAGGTGCTCGACCCGCTCGTCGGGACGGGCAGCTTCGACTTCGTGGGGGACCTCGGCAAGTTCATGCCCATGCGGGTCATCGGCATGCTGCTCGGCATCCCCGAAGAGGACCAGGAGGCCATCCGCGAGCAGATCGACGACGGCCTGCGCCTCGAAGAGGGCGTCCCCAACGAGACCGAGTACGACGGGCTCCGCTCGGCGCGGGTGTTCTCGGACTACATCACCTGGCGCGCCGAGCATCCCTCCGACGACCTGATGACCGAGTTGCTCAACGCGGAGTTCGAGGACATCGACGGCACGAGGCGGACGCTCAGCCACGAGGAGATCCTCGGCTATGTCGGGTTGCTCTCCGGGGCCGGGAACGAGACGACGACGCGCCTCATCGGCTTCGCCGGCGAGGTGCTCGGACGGCACCCCGACCAACGCGCCGAGCTGGTGGCGGACCGGTCGTTGATCCCGAACGCCATCGAGGAGCTCCTGCGCTTCGAGTCGCCGTCCCCCGTGCAGTCGCGCTACGTCGCGCGCGACGTCGAGGTCAGTGGCCAGACCGTCCCCGCAGGCAGCGTCATGGTGCTGCTCAACGGCTCGGCCAACCGTGACGAGCGCCACTTCACCGACGGCGACAGCTTCGACATCCACCGCGAGGTCGGGCGGCATCAAGCCTTCGGCTACGGCATCCACCTGTGCCTCGGCGCGGCGCTGGCCCGGCTCGAGGGACGGGTGGCGCTCGACGAGGTGCTGAGCCGGTTCCCCGAGTGGGAGGTCGACTACGGCACGGCGCGGCGCGCACGGACGTCCACGGTGCGCGGGTGGGAGACGTTGCCGGTCCGCACGGCGACGGCATGAGGCCGGCGTGCAGAGCAGCGCGGGCGTGAGGAGGAGCACGACATGAACATGGACGACATGATCCTGGTCAGCATCGACGACCACATGATCGAGCCCCCGCAGATGTACGAGCACCACGTGCCCCAGAAGTGGCGCGACGAGGCCCCCAAGGTCGTCCACGAGGACGGCATCGACCAGTGGGAGTTCCAGGGCCAGAAGACCAGCACCTCCTTCGGCATGTCGGCCACCGTGGGCTGGCCGTCCGAGGAGTGGGGCTTCAACCCGGGGACGTACTCCGAGCTGCGGCCCGGCTGCTTCGATGTGCACGAACGCGTACGCGACATGGACGCCAACGGCGTGCTGGGCTCCATGTGCTTCCCGACGATGGCGGGGTGGAACGCCCGTACCTTCGCCGAGGCGCGCGACAAGGAGATCGCGCATGTGATGCTCCAGGCCTACAACGACTGGGCCATCGACGAGTGGTGCGGCGCCTACCCGGGCCGTTTCATCCCGCTCGGGATCGTCCCCATGTGGGACGTCGACGCGGCGGTCGCCGAGGTGCACCGGCTGGCCAAGAAGGGCTGCCGCTCGATCAGCTTCCTCGAGACCCCGCACGTGCAGGGCTTCCCGAGCTTCCTCTCGGGGTACTGGGACCCGATGCTCGGCGCGCTGTCCGACGAGGGGATGGTGCTCTCGCTCCACATCGGGGCCGGCTTCCAGATCATCCAGCGGGCCGAGGAGGCGCCGGTCGACCACCTGATGGTGCTCGCCTGCCAGATCAGCGCCATCACGGCGCAGGACCTCTTGTTCGGGCCCACGCTGCGGCGCTTCCCCGAACTGAAGGTCGCGCTGTCCGAAGGCGGGATCGGCTGGATCCCCTTCTACTTCGACCGCATCGACCGGCACTTCCACAACCAGGAGTGGCTGCACAGCGACTTCGGCGGGAAGCTCCCGTCCGAGGTGTTCCGCGACCACATCCTGGCCTGCTACATCACGGACCCCTCGGGCCTGCTGCTGCGTGACCGCATCGGCATCGACCTCATCGCCTGGGAGTGCGACTACCCCCACACGGACACGACGTGGCCCGAATCGCCCGAGTTCGCCTGGCGGGAATTCCAAGAAGCCGGCGTCACCGACGACACCGAGATCAACAAGATCACGTGGGAGAACGCCTGCCGTTTCTACAACTGGGATCCGTTCGTGCACACGCCGAAGGCGGAGGCGACGGTGGGGGCGCTGCGCTCCCGGGCCCACGACGTCGACGTCACGCGCATGTCCCGCCACGAGTGGCGCAAGCGCAACGAGGCGGCCGGGGTGGGTGCCCTCTGACTTGCGGCGCCCTGCGGCCCCCGCACTAGAACCATGCCCATGAGAGAGACGACCGAGGAAAGCAGGGGAGGACGATGCTCGTCGCGCTGAGCGAGGACCAGGAGTTCTTCCGACAGACCACCGAGCGCTTCTTGGTGCAATTCGCGCCCCCGGACGCGCTGCGCGCCCTGCGTGACGACCCCGTCGGCTTCGACCCCGCCTACTGGCGCCAGGGGGCCGAGCTCGGGTGGACGTCGTTGCTCGTCGCCGAGGAATTCGGTGGCGGCACGATCAGCGGCCCGGGCCTCGTCGACCTCGGCCTGGTCGCCTACGAGTTCGGCCGCCACGCCGCGCCGGGGCCGCTGGTGGCGACCAACGTCGTCGCGTCGGCGCTCAGCGCGCACGGGTCGCACCCCGGGGTCCTGGCCGGCCTGGTGGACGGCAGCGAGATCGCAACCTGGCCCATCCCCGCGTTTGGCCCGCGCCTCGGCGAGTGGCGCACCGGCGTCGAGCTCCGGCGCGACGGGGACGGCGTCGTGCTGCGCGGCAGCGTCCGTCCGGTCGAGTCCGCCGCGCAGGCCGGCCACTTCCTGGTGAGCGCGCACGACGCCGATGGTGACGGCAGCCGCCTGACCCAGGCCCTCGTCCCCGCGTCGGCGAGCGGTGTCTCGGTGACCCCGCTCGAGACGGTGGACCTCACGCGCCGCTTCGGTGCCGTCGCCTTCGACGACGTGCGACTCGGTCCCGACGCGCTCGTGGGGACACCGGGTGAGGCCGCCGTCGACGTGGCGCGCCAGTTCCAGGTCGCACTGGTCATGCTCGACGCCGAGGCGGTCGGCGCGATGCAGGCGGGTTTCGACATGACCGTCGAGTACTCCTTCGACCGCTACACCTTCGGCCGGCCGCTGGCCTCGTACCAGGCGCTCAAGCACCGTTTCGCCGACATGATGGCGTGGCTCGAGGGCAGCCATGCCATCAGCGACGCGTCGTGCATCGCCGCGGCGGCGGAGGACGAGCACGCCGGCGAGCTGCTGAGTGCGGCGAAGGCGTACATCGGCCAATACGGCGCCGACCTCCTCCAGGACTGCGTGCAGATCCACGGCGGGATCGGGGTGACGTTCGAACACGACCTCCATCTGTTCCTGCGCCGCTTCACCGCCAACCGGTCGCTGGCCGGCACCCCGGCCGTGCACCGCCAGCACATTGCCTCCTACATAGAGGCGCGAGAGGAGGCTGCGGCATGAGCGCCGTCCGGGCCGAGGAGTCTGCCGAGCCGGGCGAGCTCGAGGATCTCGAGAGCTTCCGCCTGCGGGCGCGCGAGTTCCTCAAGGCCAATTTCCGCCCGGCGACCATGGACGAGATGCGCTGGGACTTCCACGCGAGCGAGGAGGAGGAGCTGGCCGAGATCGCGCACGAGCGCGGCCTGCAGCGCGCGCTCTTCGACGCCGGCCTGGCCGGCATCTGCTTCCCGCGCGAGTACGGCGGGCAGGGGCTGACGCCGGCGCACCAGGAGGTCCTCAACGAGGAGCTCATCGGGTACGAGTACCCGCGCCGGACCCAGATCCCGACGTTCTCGCCGTGCGCCACGGTGCTGCTCGAGTTCGGCACCGAAGAGCAGAAGTTGCGGCACCTGCCCGCGATCCTGCGCGGCGACGAGCTGTGGATGCAGTTCCTGTCCGAGCCGAGCGGCGGCTCCGACGTCGCCGGCGCGCTCACCACAGCGGTGCGCGACGGCGACCAGTGGGTGCTGAACGGATCCAAGATCTGGACGACGGGCGCCTGGTGGTCCGACTGGGGCCTGTGCCTGGCGCGGACCAACTGGGACGTGCCCAAGCACCGGGGGCTGTCCGTCTTCGTCTTCCCGATTCACCAGCCCGCCATCGAGGTCCACCGGATCGAGATGCTCAACGGCTCGCGCGAGTTCTGCCAGGAGTTCCTCACCGACGTGATCGTGCCCGACACCGACCGCGTCGGCGACGTGGACGACGGCTGGACCGTGGGCATCCGCTGGATGTTCCACGAGCGCATGCTCTACACGTCGCCCTACGTCACCCACCCGATCGGGTCGACGCCCAGTCGCATGTTCTCGGGCGCCGTGTACAACGTCGCTCACGAGGCGGGCCGTCTCGACGACCCCTCGGTGCGCGACATGGTCGGCGAGGCGCGCATGCTCGAGCTGGTGAGCGAGGAGATGTCCGGGCGGGTGGCCGAGCGGATGACCCGCGGCCAGCTCTCGGATCAGGCCGCCGCGCTGGTGCGGCTCGGGAAGGCACAGGCCCAGACGCGGATCTGCACGCTCGCACTCGAGGTCGCGGAGGCGTCGGGCGCCGCGTGGGCCGAGGACACGGCGGCGGCCAACAGCGCCGTGAACTTCTTGATGCGCCAGGGCGGCAGCATCGGTGGCGGGACGGTGGAGATGGCACGCAACGTCGTGGCCGAGCGTGTGCTGTCGATGCCGCGCGAGCGGGCGATGGACCGCGACATCCCGTTCCGCGACGTCCCGCGCAGCCGGCCTGCGCAGTCTTAGCCGGAGTCCTCACGTCACGGACTTCGTTCGCGGTCTTCAGTTCGCAGTCTCAGGGAGGGGAGCACCCATGGCAGTGGCGAAGGTGAACGGGCTCACGCTCGCGTACGAGACGATCGGCGACACGGGGCGCCCGTGGGTGATCACGCCGGGTGGGCGCTTCACGAAGGAGTCGCCCGGCGTGCGCGAGCTGGCACGCGTCCTGGCCGAACAGGGGAACCGAGTCCTGATCTGGGACCGGCCCAACTGCGGCGAGTCGTCGGTCGCCTTCGAGGGTTCCTCGGAGTCGGCGGTGCAGGCGGATGCGCTGGCCGGCCTGCTCGAGCACCTCGACATGACACCGGCGATCATCGCGGGCGGTTCGGGAGGGGCGCGTGTCTCGCTGCTCGCGGCGTCGCGCCATCGCGATGCCGCGGCGGGCGTGGCCATCTGGTGGATCAGCGGGGGCGTGTTCGGCCTCCTCTCGCTCGCCACCCACTACTGCGGCGGCTCGCTGATGGCCGCCTGGACGGGTGGCATGGAGGCGGTGGTCGCGCTGCCGGAGTGGTCCGAGGTCCTCGACGGGAACCCCGAGAACAGACAGCGATTCCTCGACCAGGATCCCGCCACCTTCGTCACCACGATGGAACGCTGGATGATGGCGTACGTCCCCCGTGACGACGAGCCGGTGCCCGGCCTGCTCGAGGCAGACGCCCGCGCGTTGGACATCCCGGCCCTGGTGTTCCGCAGCGGGAGCAGCGACCCCCATCACACCCGGGCGACGTCAGAGGCCCTCGCCGCGGTGCTGCCCAACGCAACGCTCGAGGAGCCACCCTGGGGCGACCGCGAGTGGCTCGACCGCCAGGCGGCGCACGACGAAGGCCTCTTCGCGCGCTGGCCGCTCCTGGCGCCCCAGCTGCTCGCCTGGCAGCGCGAGGTCGGGCTGGGTTAGGCGCCGCCCCCCGGCCCGTCGAGGCCGAGGGCCCGCACGAAGAGCAAGGTCAGCTGCTCGACGCCCTCGTCGAAGTCGCAGTCGAGCAAACCCTGGACGAACCACATCTCGGGGAAGCGGTAGGTCATGGAGCCGAGGGCCGCGGCGGCGATCGTCGGGTCGACAGCGCGGTCGACGAGGTTGTGGCGCTGCAGGCTGGCGATCGACTCCGCGATCGCCGAGAGGTTCTTGTTCTGGCGCTGGGCGCGCAGGGCGCTGAGCTCCTGGTCGAAACGCGACACCTGCTCGATCACGCCCATGATGCGGGCCTCGTCGCGGTAGGACTCCATGTTCAGCTTGATCGCCTGGCGGATGCGCTCGGCCGGGCTGGCGTGCGAAGAGGAGTCGAAGATGACCGAATCGAGCGGTGCGCTCAGCCGGTCGTCCACTTCGGCGGCGACCTCCCGGAACACCTCTTCCTTCGACTCGAAGTAGTGGTAGAAGGATCCGTGGGAGAGCCCGGCGTGCTCGGCGATGTCCGAGATCCGCGCGTCGAGGAACCCGCTCTGCTCGAACACCTCCTTGGCCGCGCTGACGAGGCGCGCCCGTGTCTCGACGCCCTTGCGCGAACGCGGGCCACTCGGCTTCTCGGTGGCGAGTGGCCGCGTCTGCGTCACGTCCTTCTCCTTCTCGGCGGATCCCTTTGCCGGCGGTCCCATCACGCTACCGACCCTCGCGCTGGAGCAGCAGGACCCCCGACGGCGTGCCGCCGCCCGACGTGACGAGCGCCGTCTGCGCGTCGCGCACCTGACGGTCACCGGCGTCGTGGCGCAGTTGCGTCACCGACTCGTACAAGAAGCCGAACCCGTGGGTGCGGCCCTCGGAAAGCTGGCCTCCGTGCGGGTTGACGGGGATCTCGCCGTCGAGGGCGATCCGCTTGCCACCGTCGAGCCAGTCGTAGGCCTCGCCGAACCCGCAGAAGCCGAGGCCTTCGAGCCACGAGATGGCGTTGAAGGTGAAGCCGTCGTAGATCAGCGCGAGGTCGACGTCGGCCGGCTGGAGGCTCGTACGCGACCACAGGTGCGCCGCCTGCCCGATGACCTGCGGCTCGTGGGTGAGCGTGCCCTGGTCCCACGAGACGCGCTCGAGGATCTGGGTCCCGACGGCCTCGATGCGCACGGCCGGGTGGGGAAGGTCACCGGCGACCGCGGCGTCCGAGACGATGACGGCGATGGATGCGTCGCACGGAATGTCGCAGTCGTAGAGCCCGAAGGGAGACGTGATCGGGCGTGCCGAGAGGTAGTCGTCCATCGTCATCGGGTCGCGGTAGATGGCGACGGGATTGCGCGCCGCGTTCGCCCGCGCGTTCAGTGCGACGAGCCCGAGCATCTCGCGCGGCGCTCCGTAGCGGTGCATGTACTGGTTGGCGTTCATCCCGATCCAGTTGGCGGCGGACATCGCGCCGAAGGGCGCCGTCCACTCGCGCATGGGCCCGAACACGCGCTGCTCGCCGCCACCACCTCCGAACTTCCCCTGCGCGAGCATCGTCGCGAAGGTCGACTCCCAGACCGTGCGGAAGCAGAGCACGTGGCGGCACAACCCCGCGGCCACCGCCATGGCGGCGGCGATGACCGAACCGCCCGGGCCGGGCAGGTCGGTGCCGCCGTTGATCCACGTGGGGTGGAGGCGCAGTGCCTCTTCGACTGCGGAGGGACCCCCCTCGGTCATGCTCATGCCGCCGGCGCCCGGATAGGTGGAGAGCCCGTCGATGTCCCCGGGCTCGAGGCCGGCGTCGGCGATGGCGGCCAGCGCGGCGTCGACGGTCAGCGACAGCGGGTCGACCATGAGCCGGCGCCCGATACGGGACCGCCCGATGCCGCTCAGCACGGCCTGCTGTTCGAAGCGGTCGTCACGCAGGGGCGGGCGGGGTACCGGCCGGACCGGTTCGACGACGCGGTCGACCGGGTCGAGCGCTCCTGTCGGCTCGAAGAGCGGGATCCAGACGTCGTCGTGCTGCTCGAAGCGGACGACCACCTCCTGTCCGATGGAGACGTCGGCGGGCTCCCAGCCCACGATGTTGGTTGTCAGGTGCACGCGCGCGTCCTCCGCCAGCGCGACGTTGGCCACGACATAGGGCGGTTCGAAGGCGGGGTGCCAGCGGTGCGCGTTGAGGGTGAACCCGACGATCGTCCCGCGGCCCGACATCGCGACCGGCTTGTGCGACCGGCTCCGGCAATACGGGCAGATCGGCACGGGCGGGTGCACGAGTCGGCCGCAGTCGTCGCAGCCTTGGATCCGCAAGACGCCGTCGGCCCCCGAGGTCCAGAACCACACGTTGGCGGGGGTCAACTCGGGCAGCGGCCTCGTCGGCTGCTCGGTCACCGGGTCGCTCCACGCCGCCGGCTCGAACGGCCGAGCGGCGGCGAAGTATTGACATCGACGTCGTAATCGAACATCCCGGCCATCGTACTCATCGCCGGTCGCGGCGGCCCGGGAGCGGGGTCCAGCCGGTGGCTCCGACGTCCGCCCCTCCGCTCTGACCTGGTCTGTCGACGGTCGTCCCGGCGTTGAATCCCCAGGGTAGCTCTCCTAATATCGACGTCAATGTTGAAGGACATGCTCGTCGTAGACGCCGACTCGCACTGGTGCGAGGCACCTGATCTGTTCACCAAGCGCGCGCCGGCGGAGTTCCGTGACCGGGTCCCCAGGGTGGAGGAGGTCGAGGGCGAGAAGATGTGGGTCTTCGACGGCCACCCGGTCGGCCGCTTCAGTGCCGGCGGGGTCATCGCCCGTGACGGGCACAAGGAGAGCTCGTTCCATGCGCTGATGGAGTGGGACCACGACGAGGTGCATCTCGGCGCCCACGATCCCGAGGTGCGCCTGGGCGTGCTCGACGAGTGCGGCATCGACGCGCAGGTCATCTTCCCGAGCACGATCGGCCTCGGGGGGCAGGACCTCGGCATGGTGGACGACCCGGCGCTGTGCCGGCTCGCCATCGAGATCTACAACGACGGCATGGCCGAGATCCAGGCCGAATCCGGGAACCGCCTGCTGCCCCTGCCGCTGATGCCGGCGTGGGACGTCGACACCTGCGTCAGCGAGGCGCGTCGGGTCGCGGGTCTCGGCGCCCGCGGCGTGAACATGACCTCGGACCCCCAGGATCTCGGTGCGCCCGACCTGGCCAGCCGGTCGTGGGACCCGTTCTGGGCAGCATGTTCGGAGCTGCGGCTGCCGGTGCACTTCCACATCGGCGCGAGCCAGACCGCGATGACCTTCTTCGGCCAGTACCCCTGGGACTCCCACGCGGAGAACACCAAGCTCGCCATCGGCGGCACGCTGCTCTTCATCGGCAATGCGCGCGTCGTCACCAACGTGATCCTCTCGGGGATGTTCGACCGGCACCCCGATCTCAACGTGGTGTCCGTGGAAAGCGGCGTCGGCTGGATCCCCTTCATCCTGGAGGCCCTCGACTACGAGATGGCGGAGAACGCGCCGGCCGAGCTGGCGCAGCTGGGCAAGCTCCCGTCGGAGTACTTCCGCAGCAACATCTATGCGACGTTCTGGTTCGAGAACAACCGCAACAAGCTGCCCGACCTCATCGAGGCGGTGGGCGAGGACCGGATCCTCTTCGAGACCGACTTCCCGCACCCGACGTGCCTGTACCCGAACCCGCTGCAGTCGGTCGAGGCCAAGATGGAGACGCTCACGCCCGCGATCCGGCGCAAGATCTTCGGGGAGAACGCCCGGGCGCTCTACCGGCTCTAGGGCCCGCGGCGCCGGCGGGGTGGGTCGGTCACGGGGCCCAGGATCCGGCTGCGAGCTGTCGTCTGACCAGGCCGGTCGGTGAGATCCCTGATATTGACGTCAGCGTCAAAAATGGTAGATTGGGGCCATGGCACGAACCTGCGACTTCCCGACCTTCGACGCTGACAACCACATGTACGAGACGAAGGAGGCCTTCACCCGCTACCTGCCCGAGCAGTACAAGAGCGCCATCGACTACGTCGAGCTGCACGGGCGGACCAAGATCATGGTTCTCGGCACGGTGAGCGAGTACATCCCCAACCCGACCTTCGACGTCGTCGCCAAGCCCGGGGCGCAAGAGGAGTACTTCCGCAACGGCAACCCCGAAGGTAAGTCCTACCGCGAGATCATCGGCGAGCCCATGCGCGCCATCCCCGCCTTCCGCGAGCCGGGACCGCGCATCGAGGTCATGGACGAGCTCGGCGTGGACCGCACGCTGATGTTCCCGACCCTGGCCAGCCTGCTCGAAGAGCGCATGCGCGACCACCTCGACCTCACGCATGCCGCCATCCATGCGCTCAACGAGTGGATGTACGAGACCTGGACCTTCAATTACGAAGACCGGATCTTCGCCACGCCGGTCATCACGCTCCCGATCGTCGACAAGGCGATCGAGGAACTCGAGTGGTGCCTCGAGCGGGGTGCGAAGACGGTGCTCATCCGGCCGGCGCCGGTGCCGGGCCTCCGCGGCTCGCGTTCGTTCGGGTATCCCGAGTTCGACCCGTTCTGGAAGGCCGTCGTCGATGCCGACATCTTGGTGTCGATGCACTCCTCGGACAGCGGGTACACGCGCTACACCAACGACTGGACGGGTCCGAGCGAGATGCTCCCGTTCCGGCTCGACTCGTTCCGTTACATGACGGGCGGCCACCGTCCGATCCAAGACACGATGGCGGCGTTCGTGTGCCACGGCGTGTTCGCCCGCTTCCCCGAGTTGCGGGTCGCGTCCATCGAGGCGGGCGGGGAATGGATCCCCCATTTCGTCGAGCACCTCGGCGACACGTACAAGAAGATGCCGAACGCGTTCGACGGCGACCCCGTCGAGCAGTTCAGGCGCAACGTCTACGTCAGCCCGTTCCACGAGGACGACCTGGGCGCCATCGTCGACACGATCGGCGCGGAGCACGTGTTGTTCGGTTCGGACTGGCCGCATCCCGAGGGCCTGGCGGAGCCGTGCAGCTACGTCGACCACCTCCCTGCGGGACTCTCTGACGGGGACGTGGCCAACATCATGGGCGGCAACCTTGCCCGCATCATGAAGGTCGACGCGCCGGTCGGGGCCGCGTCGTAGCACCCGGCGAGCGCAGCGACCCCCGGTCGGCGGGCTCACGCCCGACGATGCGGGCGCCGCGTCGCGTTCGGTAGGGTCCATGGTCCACCACGACGAAGCATCGCCACCGCGCCTGAAACGGGGAGCCCCACATGCCTGACTACAAATACGTGCTGTACGAGACGCTCGGGTCCGGGAGGGTCGCCCGCATCATGCTGAACCGGCCGGACGCCCGGAACGCGCAGAACCGCGGGCTCCTCGTCGAGCTCAACGATGCGTTCCTGCGGGCCGAGGCGGACGACGACATTCGCGTGGTGATCCTCGGCGGCACCGGCCCGATGTTCTCGTCGGGCCACGACCTCGGATCCAAGGCGGCCCAGGAGGAGTGGACCCCCGGTCCGAACCAGCACCCGTCCCACACGACCAATGGCGGGACGCGCTCCGGTGCGGAGTCCCTCATGCTCCAGGAGTGGCACTACTTCTACGACAACACGCGCCGCTGGCGGAACCTCCGCAAGATCACGATCGGGCAGGCGCACGGTGACGTCTATGCGGCCGGCCTCATGCTGCTCTGGGCGTGCGACCTGATCGTCGCCGGCGAGGCGACGCGCTTCGCAGACGTCGTGGGAACCCGCCTCGGCATGTGCGGCGTGGAGTACTTCGCACACCCGTGGGAGTTCGGGCCGCGCCGGGCCAAGGAGCTGCTCCTCACGGGCGACTCGGTCGACGCCGACGAGGCGTACCGGCTCGGGATGGTCAGCAAGGTGTTCCCCGACGGCGAGCTCGCCGAGCGGACCCTCGAGTACGCCGAGCGGATCGCGACGTTGCCGACGATGACGTCGCTGCTCATCAAGGAGTCGGTGAACCAGAGCGTCGACAACATGGGCTTCTACAACGCGCTGAACGCCTGCTTCACGCTGCACGAGCTGAACCACGCGCACTGGGCCTGGGTCAACGACGACAACTTCCCTGTGGCGAAGGAGGACGCGGGGATCCCGAACTGGAGAGAGGCGCCGCCGATCGTGCCCGCGCTCAAGGACAAGGTGCGCGCGGAGTCCTAGCTCGTCCGCGGGCGAGCTGACCACCTGGGCCGGAGGTGAAAACGCCAGTTCAGGCCCCATTCGATCGTCGTGCACGGGGTGGCCGGCCTCGTTAGTATCAGATTTGACGTCGATGTCAGAAACGCCGCGCTGATCCGGCCGGCAAGAAGGGGTGGGATTCCCGCAGGTGCTGCAGTTCGTGATCGCCGGATTGGTG